>JBITAF010000001.1:0-6653 GCA_044440025.1 Phycisphaerales bacterium JB060
CGAAGAGGACGAGGACGCCGAGGAAGATTCCGAAGAAGAAGACGACGAGGACGCCCACGAGCAGCCCCCCTTCGAGCCCGACCCCCCCAGGGCGGCCCGCGGCCGGCGACGCTAAGCTCGCCGTTCCATGAGCCCGCCAGCCCGCCAGTCCGCAGACGTACCCGTCGACCGCTCCCCCGATCCCGCGCCGCGGGCACGCTTCCACGGCCCCATCATCGCCGCGTCATGCACGGTGGCCCTGGTGGCCAGCGCCCCGGGGCAGACGGTCGTCGTCAGCCAGTTCAACGAGTCGTTCACCACCACCCTTGGCCTGAGCGCCACGGCCCTGAGCACGGCCTACCTCATCGGCACCGTGACGGCGGCCATGCCGCTGACGCTGGTGGGCGGCGTGGCCGACAGGCTCGGCCCGCGCCGCGTCATGTTCGTCGTCGCGCTGCTGTTCGGGCTGGCGTGCATCGCCGCGGGGCAGGCCCGGCACCTGGCCGTGCTGACGCTGTGCTTCTTCTGCCTTCGCTTCCTGGGCCAGGGCTCGCTGAGCATGCTCAGCGGCCACGTGCTCGCCCTGTGGTACGAGCGGAAGCTGGGCACGGTCAACGGCATCAAGATGGTCTTCGCCCAGGTGGGCTTCATGGCCTCGCCCTGGCTGGCCATCGGGCTGATCGAGTGGATCGGCTGGCGCTGGGCGTACGCGGTGCTTGGCGTCGTCGTCTGGCTGATGGTGCTGCCGCTGGCGGCCTTCGTCATCCGTGATCGGCCCGAGGAGCTCGGCCAGCGGCTTGATGGAGATCTGGAGGACGGCGAACCATCTGGAGAAGATCCGCAGGCATCACCGGCGCCGCGCCACGTCGACCCCGCCTTCACGCTCAAGCAGACCCTGGCCACCCGGGCCTTCTGGATCGTCGCGGGGGCGACGGTCCTGAGCGGCTTCACCGGCACGGCGCTGCTGTTCCACAGCCAGCCCATCCTGATCGCGCGCGACCTGGACCCCACCATGTCGGCGGCGATGAGCACGAGCTGGGCCCTGGCCGTGGCGGTGTTCGTGCTTCCCTTCGGCCGCCTGAGCGACCGGCTGCCCCCGCGCGTGCTGCTGCCGGTCGCCGGCGGGCTGATGGCCCTGAGCCCGGCGCTGGTGATCTTCTCCGGCACGGTGTTCCTGCTGTGCGCCGCGATGGCCCTGTACGGCGTGGCGATGGCCATCGGCACGGCGGTGGGCGTGCCCACCATCGCCCGCTACTTCGGCCGCCGCCACCACGGCAGCATCCGCGGGTTCACCACCTTCCTGGGCGTGGCGGGCACGGGGCTCGGGCCGGTGGTGCTGGGGGCGAGCCTGGACTACTCGGGCTCGTTCACGATCGGCCTGGCGCTGTGCGCCGCCCTGGCCACGGCCGTCGCGCTGGCGAGCATGACGCTGAAGCGGCCAGTTGGGGTCCGCTAGTCGCTTCGCCAGCGGGGCCGGGTTCGTCTTGACGCTTCGCCAGCGGGGCCTTGGCCTCCGGCCTTGCGCGGCGGGACTCGTCTTGTCGCTTCGCCAGCGGGGCCTTGGCCTTCGGCCTTGCGCGGCGGCGCGACCCGAACATTCGCCATTCCCCTACGAACGGATGCCGTATCGCTCTCTCAGGATGCTCCATCCGACGCGTCGGATGGGCCATCCGTGGCTCCGGATGCGGCGTGGGTCATCACGATTGCCCCGCTGGTCATGAAGAATGCCCCGCCGGTCATGACCGGAGCCCCATCGGTCATGAAGATTGCTCCGTCGGTCATGACCAGAGCCCCATCGGTCATGAAGATTGCTCCGCCGGTCATGACCAGCGGCCCGTCGGTCATGAAGTCTGCCCCGTCGGTCATGACCGGCGGGGCGTCCGGACGGGGTCGGAGGGCCCCAGAGGCCGCCAGCGGGGGGTCGGAGCCGGGCTCGGAGCAGCGTGCGGCGGCGGTGGAGGGGGTTCGAGGGATCCTGGACGCCCATCCGAAGCGGGGCGCCTGGTAAAACCCGGACTGGCTCTTCGGGCTCACATGCCCAGCATGCCCGAGCCCTTGTCACCGCCATCGTCGGCCGGCAGCGTCGAGGGATCGATCGCGGCCAGCCCCTCGAAGGTCGCCCGCCGTGCGTCGGCCTCGTTCCAGAAGGCGCTCAGCTCGGGGTCGCCCGGCTGGCGGAGCTGCTCGTAGGTCCGCCGGGCGTACGCCGTGTTCATCCAGGCGATGTCCGGCTGGGCGAAGCGGGGCAACTCGACGCCACGCTCGTGCAAGCTTTCGAGCCCGTGGGCGTGGTGCATGTCGTGGTGTGAGAGGTCGCCCCAGACCACCTGGGCGCGGAACGGCGCGTGCACCAGCAGCAGGCGGCGCCACCAGCCGGCCCAGGCGGCGAGCTTGCGAACGCCACGCAGGCTCTCGGAGGGCGGGGCGTCGAGCGCGAAGCGGCCGGCGCTGACTTCGGCGAACGCCGGTGGCTCGCCCACCTGGCCATCGGGCTGCTCGACCTTGAGCCAGCGGTGCTCACCGACGTATTGCCGCAGGGCGTTGCGCTGGAACAGCACCGTCAGCGGGAGCATCCAGGCCAGGGCGAAGACCGCCAGCATGCCGTTCGCCGCAAGGAGCGCCAGCACCGCGGCCCACGTTGCCACGACCAGCACGCGACGCCAGATGGGCCCGGTCGTGAGCTGTGCCCGCAGGCGCTTGGCCAGGAACACGCCGTGGAACCACGGCGAGCGCACCAGCTTGCGGAAGTGGCGCTCCAGCTCTTCTGGCGACTGGCCGGGCTCGAAGCCAAGGAATCGCAGGAACCGCACGTCCGGGTCGCGCACCGTGGCGAAGATGCCGGCGTCGTGGTGCTCGAGGTGCTCGTCGCGGTAGCCCTCGAAGTTCTGCACGAGCACGAGGGCGCTCTGGGCCGTGCCCGCCGCCCACCAGAGCGCGCGGGCCTTCGAGTCGCCCGCCTTGTTGGCCTCGTCCCAACCGTGCACGGCGTCGTGCATCAGCGTGATCTGCACGGCGCGGCCGCCGGCGGCGGTCATCATCAGGGTGATCGCCAGACCCGGCAACGCCAGGGCCAGCAGCCACGCGGGCATCGTCGGCATGGCCAGCAGCAGGCCCGCCGACGCGGCCGCGCCGCCCAGCAGCCACGCCATCGCGGCGGTGTAGAGGCTCCAGCGACGCCAGATGAACCACGGCGTCGCATCGCTCGGCGCGAGGCCGCTGACGAACGTGACGAAGCGGTCGATCAGGCGGCCCGGCACGCCCAGGCGACGGAGACGGCGCGAGACCCGGTCGCGGATGTCGGGCCCGCTCTCGTCGGGCCGGCCACCCTCGCCATCGCCGTCGTCGTTGGGACCGTCGTCGTCGCCACCCCCACTAGAATCCGTCGCTCGCCGCGAGGCGTTCAGCGGTGGGGCGTAGACGTGCAACGTGATCAGTGGCCCCTCGTCCAGGTTGGCGACCTGGTGCGTGTCAGTGTCCGCCATGGCCACCACGTCGCCCTCGACGTGCCGCTCGAAGCCGACGACCTCGGGCTCGGCCCCCGGCCCCATCCGCCCCGCCGGCTCAAAGCGCGTCTCGCTGGCGATGCCCTTGAGGACCTTCACGCCGCAGGTGCTGCCGGCGTGGTCGTGCACGGCGCTGGCCTGGCCGGGCAGCCAGCCGAGCACGAGGATCTCGACGGCGTCGGACGAGTAGACCGTGCTGCGGGCGTAGGTGGCGGGGTCGAACTCGACGAAGTCGGCGACATCCGCCAGCGTGACGCCGCTGCGTTCGAAAACGGCCTTGAGGGCCGCCGGCGTGACCGACTTGCCCAGGGCGTTGACGCCCTCGACGAGCCGCTTGAGGTTCTGGCTGATCCAATCGTTGTTCTGCGTGCGTGCCATGTGGGCCGCTCCTGCCCCGGACTCGCCCGGGTGGCGGCCGGGCCGTGTGCCCGACACAACGCCTTGCAGGTGCCAGAACGCGATCCCGCAGATGGGTCAGATCCGGGCCGAAAGCGCAGCAGAAAACCCCTGAGTCGCGTCGCGATGCCCCAGAAAATGCTCGGCGGCAGTGCTCAAGACCGCTCAGGCGGTGCATGGACGCGACCGAATGGCCCGATGGGACCCTCCAGAGCGCAGCGGACGTTGGGAGTTGCAAGAAAGGGGATGGCCGTACTGGCCCACCTGCACGCCCTGGCCGTCGATGGTCTTAAGGAAGCCCGGGCCGCTGTCGGTCGAGAACTTGGCCGGCCCGGCGACCCAGTCGCGCGCTCAGCCCCCCCGGGCGCGGTTCAGGTTGTTCATGTGCCCGCAGTAGATGTGGTCGACCTTCTCGATGAGTGGGCGGCCGAGCCAGGCCCCGCTGTCCTTGTGCGGGCCGGCCATGGCCTGTTGGATGGCCAGGTGCAGCGTGGTCGCGGCGGTGGCCGGGTCCCGCAGCTCATCGCGCAGGCGGAGCTCGCTGAGAGACGGGTTCTCCGGCGAGCGGAAGAACGGCCGCAGCGTGCCGCTGACGGTCATGTCGATGAGCTTGCGTGCCTTGTCCGAGTGCAGCAGGGCGTGGTGGCACGCGGCCGGATCGGCGCACACGCCCATGACCATGAGCTCGTGCTTCCACGCCACGCGGCTGTTGGGGTTGGGGGCCATCGGCAGGGCCGGCTCGGGCACGCCCGCGGTCAGGCGGCGGGGGTCGCGGTCCCAGTAGTCGTGGTCGTGCGACTCGACCCAGCGGATGGCCTCGCGGGCGTCCTTGAACGGGCGGGACGTGATATCGGGGCGTTGGTCCGGCCCCTTCTTGGAGCCGGGCTTGAAGCGCGTCGTGCCCCGCATGGCGGCGGGGCCCTTCTCGGCATCGGCCGCCATGCCGTGCACCCAGCCGCCCGCGTAGGGGTGGCCGGCCAGCACCAGCCAGGCGGGGTGGGGCAGCTCGCCGTCGCCGGCCTTGAATTCCAGCCGCCACCAGCGGAGCGGGTGCGGCGAGCCGCCCAGGTCTTCGCCCCGCGTGAGCCGCTCATTGATGCGTGTCCAGCCGTGGTAGCCGGCCCGCTCGGCCTCGTAGGCCCAGCCGCCGTCGGCTGGCGAGGGCGCCACTTGCATGAACTCGGCGGGCGTCCGCATCGGAACGGCGCCGAAGCGGCCCGGCGGCGCGTCGATGAATGTTGGTTCGGCGAAGACGCGTTGTGCAGTGAGTGTGCCCATGGGTCAGGCCTCGTCCGGGGGTTCGGCGTTGACCTGGTCGCGGAGTTCTTGCGAGATCTCGGGCAGCCCCGCGGCGGCCCACTTGGCTTCGAGTTGCTGGGCGACGGGCGGCTGGGCCACCCGCACCGCGCGCAGGAACGAGGTCATCGCGATGCCTGCGTTGTGCGCGTCGTTGTGCTTGAGCAGGCCGAGCGTTGCGTCGATGGCCCGATGACCGGCCGCCCCATGATCGCCCCGCAGCCTCGCCACTCTGCCCAGCTGGTGGTAGGTGCAGGCCGCCCCGTGCTCGTCGCCGAGCCTGAGCTCGATGTCCTGGCTCTTGGTGTACCACTGCTCGGCCTCGTCGAAGCGTCGGCGTTCCTGGGCCACGATGCCGAGGTGGTGGTAGAGACGAGCCGCACCGGTCTCGTCCCCATGCTTGAGGAAAAGCTCCAGGCTCTTGGTGTACCATTCCTCGGCCTCGTCGTAGCGGCGGCGTTCCTGGGCCACGATGCCGAGATGGTGGTAGGTGCCGGCCGCGCCGTGCTCGTCGCCGAGCCTGAGCAAGATGTCCAGGCTTTTGGTGTACCACTGCTCGGCCTCGCCGTAGCGTCGGCGTTCCTGGGCCACGATGCCCAGCTGGTGGTAGGTGGTGGCCGCCCCGTGCTCGTCGTCGAGCCTTAGTTTGATGCCCAGGCTCTTGGTGTACCACTGCTCGGCTTCGTCGAACCGTCGGCGTTCCTCGGCCACTCTGCCCAGCTGGTGGTAGGTGGCGGCCGCCCCGTGCTCGTTGCCGAGCCTGAGTTCGATGTCCAGGCTCTTGGTGTACCACTGCTCGGCCTCGTCGTAGCGGCGGCGTTCCTGGGCCACGATGCCGAGCTGGTGGTAGGTGCGGGCCGCGCCGCGCTCGTCGTGGAGCCTGAGCTTGATGTCCAGGCTCTTGGTGTACCACTGCTCGGCCTCGTCGAAGCGTCGGCGTCCCTGGGCCACCGTGCCCAATGAGTGGTACACCTTCGCTTCAAACGGTAAGTTCTCGTGCTTGCGCGAGAGTTCCAGCGTCTTGTGGTACCATCGCTCGGCGTCCTCCCATCTTCGGCGCTCGTGCGCGATGTTGCCAAGCGTGCCGTAGCTTGCAATCGCATGGTCCTCGCGTCCGAGGCGCTCGTTCCGCTTGGCCTGCCGCAGCGTCCACTGCTCGGCCTCGTCGAAGCGGAGGCGCTTGCGCGCAGCGAAGGCGAAGCCCTGCTCGAACGCTTCGGCCATGTCCTCGTCGCCCAGGCGCTCCACCTCGTCCAACGCCGCATGGAAGTTGGCGTCGTGCAGGCGCCAGACGACGGCGTGGCCGGGCTTCCTGACATCGGTGAACTGTTCGCACAACACGGCGAACGCGTACGTGAACGCCCGGCCCCACACGTCGCGGGCGGCCGCAACCCCCGAGCGGCGCACCCCCCCGCGCAGGTGGCGCAGCACCGGCCGGGGGGGGGCCCCCAAGCCCCCCCCCACGGGGGGGTCGTGGCG
>JBITAF010000002.1:0-20382 GCA_044440025.1 Phycisphaerales bacterium JB060
GCGACGGCGACGCGACCGAAGGCGCGACCGACGGCGACGGTCCGGCCGACTGAGCCGCCCGACCGACCCATCCGACCCGCGGCCGACCCTCCTGGTCCTCGGCGATCAGCTGACCCGCCGGGTCGGACCGCTCGCGCAGGCCGGCCCCGAGGACGTGCGGGTCCTCATGGTCGAGTCCCGCGCGATCCTGCACGGCGCGCCGCACCACGCGCAGAAGCTCGCCGTCGTCCTGTCGGCCATGCGGCACTTCGCGGACGACCTGCGAGTCGACGGCTACGAGGTCGCGTACCTGCGGCACGACCACCCGGACGCCGTCGACTTCGCCTCGGCCGCCGGCGCCGACGCCGCCCGGCGCGGCGGGGGCGAGACGTGGCTGGTGACGCCCGCCGACCACGGCGTCGAGGCGCCGATCCGCACGGCCGTCGAGGACGTCGGGGGTCGCCTGCGACGGCTGCCGAACGCGCAGTGGGCGACGGACGACGCGTTCTTCGACCGTTGGGCCGAGGGGCGCACGCGCCTGCGGATGGAGGACTTCTACCGCGAGGTGCGCCGCGCCACCGGCGTCCTGATGGACGCGGACGGAGGGCCCGTCGGCGGCCGCTTCAACTTCGACGCCGACAACCGGGAGCCCCCGCGCGGCGACCTGGACCCGCCCGACCCGCCGACCTTCCCTCCCGACGCGATCACGCGCGAGGTGCTGCGCGAGGTCGCGGAGGCCTTTCCGGACGCGTGGGGCGAAGCCGAGCCGTTCGTATGGCCGGTCACGCGCGACGACGCCCAGCGCGCCCTGACGTCGTTCTGCGAGACGCGCCTGCGCGGCTTCGGCGCCCACCAGGACGCCATGGTCGAGGACCAGCCGTTCCTCTGGCACTCCCTCCTGTCGGTCCCCCTGAACCTCGGACTCCTCCACCCCCGCGAGGTGGTCGACGCCGCCGTCGCGTACGGCCACGACGAGCGCCGAAAGGTGCCCCTCGCCGCACTGGAGGGGTTCGTTCGGCAGGTGCTCGGCTGGCGCGAGTTCGTGCACCACGTCTACCGAACGCGCGGCCCGGCGATGCGCAGCGCCAACGCCCTGCAGGCGGACGGACCCCTCCCGCCCGCGTACTGGGGCGCGCCTACGGACCTGCGGTGCCTGTCCGAGACGGTCGAGACCCTCCGCCGGCGCGGCTACACGCACCACATCCAGCGCCTGATGGTGCTCGGCAACATCGCCATGCTGGCGGGGACCGACCCGGCCGCGGTGCTCGCCTGGTTCACCGCCACACACGTCGACGCGCTGGACTGGGTGATGGTCCCGAACGTCCTGGGCATGAGCCAGTACGCCGACGGCGGTGGCATGACGACCAAACCGTACGCGGCGGGCGCGAACTACCTGAACCGCATGAGCGATCACTGCGCCGCCTGCCGGTTCGACCCGAAGGCCCGGAGCGGCGAGGACGCCTGCCCCGTCACCGACCTGTACTGGGCGTTCGTCGACCGGCACCAGGAGCGGTTCGCGGGCAACCACCGCATGCGCATGATCGTGGCGTCCTGGCGCCGCCGGGACGCCGAGGCGCGACGCGACCTGTTGCGGCGCGCGGACCGGCGCATCGCCGCCCTTCGCGCCGGCCGCCTCTGAGCGCTTGGCCCGCCGACCGCACCCCGGAGTCGCCGATGTCGCGTTTGTGACCCAATCGGCGGCGGCCGCTCCGTCCTCCGGACTAGGCTGGCGCTCCGGAAGGGGGGCGCCCCATCGCCACCGAGGACCGCACCGATCGCCGCGCACGCGCGCCCGCGCTCGGGAATCACTTCCAGGCCGTGTTCCAGAGCCGCTACCTGTGGCTCTGGCTCCTCACGCCCGACGGCATCCTGATCGAAGCCAACGGCCTCGCCCTCGACGCCGTCGACACGGACCGCGCCGCCGTCGTGTGGCGGCCCGTGTGGGAGACCCCCTGGTTCGCGGGCGACGCCGCCCTGCGCGAGCAACTGCGTCAGGCCGTCGACCTCGCCGCCGGCGGGGAGGAGATGCGGACGGTGTCGGACGTGTTCGCCCGGCGCGGCCCACGACGCCTCGACCTGACCCTCCGGCCGTACGGCGACGCGCCCGGCACCGCCAGCCTCCTCATCCTCGAGGGGCGCGACCTCAGCCCCGTCCGCGACCTCGAATTCGACCGCGACGTGATCCTCGGCGCGCTGGACGTCGGCGTGATCGTGCACGCGCCCGACCTCGCCATCCGACACGCCAACCGCGCCGCGACCACGCTTCTCGACGACGTGAACCTGTCGCGTCGGCCCGACGGCCGCCTGATCGACGAGGACGGGCGCGCCCTCGACCCGGACGAGCTTCCCGCGGCCCGCGCCCTCGCCGACGGTCGGCCCGTGCTGGACGTCACGGTCGGGGTCGCTACGTCCGAAGGCACCCGCTGGCTGCGGGCCGACGCGCACCCCCTCCACGCGCCCGACGTCGCCGTTCCCCACGGCGCCGTTTCGCTGTTCCGGGACGTGACCGAGCTGCGCCGCCAACGCCGCCTCATCGAGCACCACACGCACCTCGACCCGCTCACGGGCCTGCCCAACCGCGCGGCGTTCTTCCGCGAGCTCGCCCGCTCTCTCGCCGCCGGCGAACCCCTCGCCGTCCTCCTCCTCGACGTCGACCACTTCCGCCGCGTCAACGAGGTGCACGGCCACGACGCCGGCGACGAGCTGCTGCGCTGGATCGCCCGCCAGCTCGAGCGCACCGTCCGACCGGACGACGTCGCGGCCCGCCTCGGCTCGGACGAGTTCGCGCTCCTCCTCCGCCGCGTCGAGGACGACGACGGCGCCCGCATCGTGGCGCAGCGCGTCCGGACGCAGCTCGAGCACGGCCCCCGCGTCGCCGGCGAGCGGATCGCCGCGAACGCCAGCATGGGCGTCGCCCTCGCCCGAGCGGGCGTGGACGCCGAAGCCCTCGTCCGCGACGCCGGCTACGCCCTCGAGCACGCCAAGCGGCAGGGCCGCGGCGCCTGGACCACCTTCGACGCGCAGGTCCGCGAGCAGCACGCCGCGCAGGCCGGCATCGAGACCGAGCTGGCGCGCGCCACCGAGCTCGAGCAGCTCGAGGCGTACTACCAGCCCCTCGTCGACGCCAAGGGCCACGCCGTGGTCGGCGCCGAGGTGCTGATGCGGTGGCGTCACCCGGAGAGGGGCCTGATCCCGCCGATCGAGTTCATCCCCGCCGCCGAGGAGAGCGGCCAGATCGTCGAGATGGAGGCCTGGCTGCAGCGCGAGGCCCTCGCCCAGCTGCGACGCTGGAACCGCGCGAAGCCGGACCTGCGCCTGTCGATGAACCTCTCGGCCCGCCAGCTCGAACGGGCCGACTTCGTCGATCGCTTCCGCGCCATCGTCGACGAGAGCGGCGTCGCGCCCGCCAACGTCATCGCCGAGATCACCGAGACGTTCGCGATGCAGCACCCCCGCGAGGCCGCCCGCGTCCTGGCCGGCCTGGCCGAGCTGGGCGTCTCGCTCGCGATCGACGACTTCGGGACCGGCTACTCGAACCTCGGCCAGCTCCAGCACCTGCCGTTCCAGATCGTCAAGATCGACCGCGGCTTCCTGCGGGACGTGCCCGAGAACCAACGCAACTTCGCGCTGGTCCGCACCATCATCGCCATGGCGCAGTCCCTCGAGCTGAGCATCATCGCCGAAGGCGTCGAGACCAAGACGCAGGCCGACTTCCTGTACTGGGAGGGCGCCACCTGGCTGCAGGGCTTCCACTTCGGCCGCCCCATGCCCGCCGCGACGTTCGGTCAGGTCGCGCTGGGTGGCGCGCTCCCGCTGGGCGGCCTGTAGCGGCAGGGCTCCGCGACGTCGGGGGCCTGCGGTGCCGACTCGCGGACCGGCGCAGCGCGCCGAGCGCCACCCACGCTCAGGGCACCTCGCCCACCGTCGGTCCCGGCGTCGCCGGCGCGCCGGGCGCGCCCGCCAACCGCACCGCGTTCCGACCGTCGCGCTTGGCGGCGTACATCGCCTCGTCCGCCCTGCGCACCAGCTCGGCCGCCGTCTCGCCCACGCGCCGCTCGGCCACCCCGAAGCTCGCCGTGAGGCCCGACCCCACGCCGAAGTCGTGCAGCTCGACCAGGCGCCGAAGCCGCTCGGCCAGGCGCGCCGCCTGCGCCCGCCCCATCTCGGGCGCGATCAGCAGGAACTCCTCGCCACCCCACCGCGCCAGGACGTCGCTGTCCCGAAGCCGCTGCGCCAGCAGCGACCGCACCTCCGACAGGACGCGGTCCCCCGCCTCGTGCCCCAGAGCGTCGTTCACGTCCTTGAAGCGGTCCAGGTCGAACAGCAGCACCGACAACGGACGCCCGTAGCGGTCCGAGCGCTCGACCTCGTCCTCCAGCGCGCCCTCCGCCCGCCGCCGGTTCGGCAGGCCCGTCAACGCGTCCGTGTGCGCCTCGGCCTCCAGCGCCGCCGCACGCTTCTCCGTCGCGCGCGCCACCCGCGCGAACCCCGACAGCACCAGGATCGCCAGCGCCATCGCCGCCAGCATCTCGACCAACGCGACCAGCTCGGACCGCGCGTGCCCCTCCGGCCGCGCCACGTGACTCGCGACGATCGCCGCCACCACGGCCCACAGGGACCACGCCGCCACCGACCCGGCCCGCGGCCCCAACGCCAGGAACCCGTACGCGATCACCACCGGCGCCCAGAACCCGATCCGCGTCACGGTCCACAGGTTCTCGGCCTGCTCGTGCGGCGCGACCATCGTCACGAACAGCAGCGTCACGACCAGCGCTCCGAAGACCGTCGCGACCAACCCCCGCTCGAGCGCCGCGAACGCGTCCGGCCGGCGCGCGAACCCCCAACCGAACGCCGCCAGCACCACCGCCATTGCGAACGGTGCCGCCCAATTGAACAGCGCCGTGTCCGGCTCCACCAGGCCGTACACCCCCGCGACCAGCGCCGCCAGAACGACAAGCGGCACGATCGTCACGTAGATGCCCCGCTTGGCGTCGCCCTGCAGCACCCGTCCGCGTCGCATGATCGACCCATGCTACGCCGCCGGGCCCCGTCGCCCATGCCCTTGCCAAACGCCGCGCCCGGGCGCTACACTCCATGCGCTCGCGACGCCGCGGGCCGCACATGATCGACGCACGGGTCGTTAGCTCAATTGGTAGAGCAGCTGACTCTTAATCAGCGGGTTGTAGGTTCGAGTCCTACACGACCCACCACTAGAAACCCCGTCCTGGACGGGGTTTCCAATGTGAAGGGCCTGTCGATTTCGGCAGGCCCTTCCTTCTCTGTGTTGTCAATGAGTGTCCACAAGCGGGACTTAGTTCGGCAATGGCCTTTCCTCTTTGCCTCCAGCGTCAAGGAACTCCCCATATCGCTGCATCCAGTGCTCGGAGGCCGAAACGTCACCCTTCATGTAGGTGTCGCCAGTCTGCTGAATCGAAGAATGGCCCATTACAGTCGAGACAATCTTCATCGATGTACCAGCCAGCACGTGCAAGTCCGCAAACGTGTGCCGAAGGCTATACAATGACAGTTTTTTCGAGATACCAGCGCGCCTGACAGTCGCTGCCAAGTCCTTGTTTGAGAAGGTCCAAGGTCTCAGCCTCTCCCCAGCCATATTCGTGAAAACGTACCCTTGTTTCAAGAATCCGCGTTCACTTTGGCATTGGTGGTGGCCCAACAGAACCCTAGCAAGTTGGGGAACCATGGGAACGGTCCGCTTGCTCTTCTTGGTCTTCCCTGGCCCATCGACGGCCTCGCCGTTCTCGCCCTTCGTAACCGCCCGGTTGACACGAATCCGCGCAAGGTCGAAGTCAACATCGTCCCACTTCAAGGCACAGGCTTCACCCGGGCGAAGGCCGGTATCGAGCATGCACGCATAGAAGGCGCCGTAGAACGACTGTTCACAAGCTTGCAGGAACCTCGTGCGCTCAGTACGCGACAGGCTTGCCTTCTCCGGTTCCGGGACCTGCGGCAATGTTGCTTCCGCTGCGACGTTGGTCTGGACGTATTTCCACCGCACTGCTTGCTTCAGAACCTGATTGAGCGCCGTATGCGTGATTCGCACGGTCCGTGCGCTCAACCCCCTACCGCTCCTGCGGGAATCGGCCCCGGCTGTGGGGAGGCTTCCATCCAACATCTGGTGATAGAGCTGGTCAATCTCTCGTAGCTCCAGGTCACTCACTCGGCGGTGCCCCATGACTGGAAGGACATAACGCTCAAGTGCTTGCCGGTATTGGTCAAGGGTGCGCGGAGCCACTTGGTGAGCTTTGTGCGTCAGCCACTCCTCTGCTGCGTCTCGGAGCGTCACCTTGCTTCGGGGCTTCAGCGCATTTCCGCTCTTCGCCTGAAGCAGCTCAAGCAGCCTAGCTTCAGCAGCCTTCTTGCCGCCGTGGACGACTTCAGAGCGGTAGATTTTTCGCCCATTTGCGTCACGCCGGAGGAAGACCTTCACCTGCCAACGCTTTGGGTCGTCCACGTGCTGCAGAAGTTGTCCCGCCCGTGGCCCGTTCCCGCGCTTCACGGCTCGATACCGACTCATCGCACCACCTTCGGAATCGCGCCGATGCTCATCGGCTCACCCTCGGATGCTAACGGCCTTGCGTTCATGCTAATCATATAGTTTCATCCTTTCCTATGTTTGTCGCCCTAGTAGCGCTACTGGCATACTAGACGCTTTAACTGTCAGTTGTCAAGGAGAGCGTTTTGTTTTATTCTTTAGTTGGATGTCTTTCTTGCTTATTGGAGGCTTCACACATGATTGATGACCGCGCATCCACCATCGATGGACGACCGGTGACTGGCCAGATTGGGGTCGAAGGAAGCGACTGCATGCTCTATCTGCCCGAACTAGGCCAACCAGAAGGTGAGCGAGGCGTCCTGTTCACACTGGTCCGCTGCGTCCGGAACGAGTTCGACCAGGAACGCACGAGTCCGCGCACGCTCATCGCGGCTATCACGACGGCGATGACGCTGGCAAGACAGCGCTACGTGGTGGACGAACTACGGTTCGACTGGGGTCCGACAGGTGCCAACGTTATCCAAGAGTTCTCGCTTCAGGGCGGCGCGCCCCTCCAGCTAGCGAGTAATTGGCACCCGGCGGATTGGTGGTATTACGTGCGCTCATCCGAGCAGATTGACGCCTTCTCGGTTGGGGGCCAACCATTGGACGAACTCCACTCCGCCGAGCCTCCCGCTGAGCGAAGGCGAATCGTCGTTGAGGCGCCCAAGCGTCTCGTACTGGACGAAACGCGCAAGGAGACGAACTAGGCCGACGCATGTTCGGGCGACGCCAGACCAACGACACCAGATGGCTTGACTGCGGCGGCAAGGATGCCGAGTGGGATACTGCGCGCTGCACTAGAAGCGTTCTCGTGGGGAGACACAACAGATAAACGCCACGTCCGGGCGTGGAGTTGATGTTACCACTCGGGCTGATTTGTTTCAGAAGGGCATCTCCACCAAGACTCTGAACTAAGTTGTCCCAGTCGCGACCCGGGAAATCCACGTGCCAAACAGCTCCGGATAACTCGCGCCCCACTGCGGCCCATGCGCAAAGTCACTTCGAATCTCAAGAATCGCAGTAAGCACTTCCTTGACGTCCGGGTTTCGGATTGGCTCGCCACGCGCGAGCATTGCATCAATAAGGGACACCATGTCATCAATCGTCAGCGCCACGACTGGAGTATCAACTGACTCCTCAGCACTGACGAAGTAGACACCGTTGTAAAAGGTGTTGTACGTGTCCAACGCAATCTCGGGTGCCACAAATAGGCACAGCACGCGCTTGCCAGGATAATCGCGGGCTACCTGCGCAACGTGGCGACGTACCGGTTCGCCCTCAGCGCCTTCTTGCCGACCAGACTTCGTCAGGGTCACCTCGACCACCAGGACCCAATCGCTGTACTCGAAGACGAGGTCGGGGATTCCACCCCTGGCGGTCCCTCGAGGAATCATGTCCTCGTCAACTTCAAATCCCCTGGTCGCCGAGATGTCACTCGCAATCTCGTTAATGGCCAGGAACAATCGCCAAATCGCCCACTCCAAGAAGGCCGGCGCGTAGGCCTGACTGGCGGAGAGCCTTCGGTGCTTGATATCGAGAAGGAGCTGCCGGACCTCGGTCAACGCTTGAGCCGTCGCCTGCTCTCTATAGAATCTCTCCTCCTGGAGCGAGCGGAACGTCGCTTCCAAGCGATGCACAACCTTCTGTTGCTCGACGTTGCCCGTCACCTCAACAAGCTCGCGCTCGTCAAGCAGCGCCTCGCTCTCGGGAACGTCCGCGAGGCGCTTGCGGAGCGCCCGTACATGCGCTGCCGCCAATGTGACATCGTCGGTCGGAAGTGTTGGCTTCTCAGGGTCGTGCAACTCGGCAAGGTAGCTATCGAAGAGTGGTCGAGCAGGATAGTCAGCCAGAAGTCGCTCGATGACCTCACGCCTTGACGGCGAGAGGACATATCGACCACCAGTTGCTTCAATCGTCACAAGGCCACTAAGGCGAGCGTAGCGTAGGCTGCTGTCAGCGTAGTCGCGCAATGTGCCAGGCCTCTTGCGACTCGGCGTGGCACGTTCCAACGTTCTTGCCGCGAACTGACGTTTCGCCACCACGCCCGACTTCGACGCGTATTCCTCCCTGAAGGCAGCAATCCTGGATACCGCCGAAGCAATAGTCTCTTCATCGTCTGTCAGTGTCGGAATCACGAAGGCTGCCACTTCGTCCAAAGTTAGACCAATAAGGCCCGCCTTCTCTGCTTCCTTCAGCAACCTCAGAAGAAGGTAGAAGGGCCTGAGGTTAATGAGGTCCTGCTCTTCAAGTGGGCTTGGAATCGTGTACTTAATCAGCTGTCGAAGAAAAATCGATTCAACAAGCTCTGGGCTATCGAGGAGCGCGTCCCCAACAGCAGTCACCGACACCGTTGAGTCGGGAGCCAAGTGTATGAAGCCAAGTTGCCGCAAAGCCGAGTAGAACTTCCGCCCAAGCGAGGCGCGTTCATCTGTTGACTCCGACTCAATGACACCTGCGTCCTTGAGCGCTTGCCAATACGCCTCTTGAGCAGCCTTGTCCCACTTCCGTCCGGCAATACTGTCCGCAAAGACTCTAAGCGCACCTGGAATGCGCTCGGCGTTTCGCACAGTCGTATTGCCGATGTCCCACATCTCGCGACGCCTTGATGCCATGACACCACACTACACGCCTACAAACAGGTACTCGACCACCTCATTCTTGTTGGCCCCTACCTTGTGTTTGTGCGTGCCGAATGAATACCGATGGTCGACTTCGTGAACCGTCGTCCTCTTGTACTTCGCCAGCATGGCCTCTAGCTCATCCCTAGAGGGGATACCGTTGGACGAATAGGAGACGACAATGATTGAATTGCGAAAACGGCAAAATAGCTCTTCAAACCCCTCATATACAGTCTTTCGACTGTCAAATTTGCTAGGGTATCTTCGAAATTTCTTCGTTTTTGTATGTTCTTGAATGTCGAGGCCCTGCCAGTATCGAGACAAACCTTCCACAAAGTGGTATCTGCGTATGTAGTCATTGTCGCTCAAAGGTGACACGTACGGAGGGTCGAAATAGACGAGGTCCACATCAGCCACACTTGGCACTTCAGCAATGTCGAGGTTGTAGGCCTTATTGCGCTTGCCATTTGAGAAGACAGCAGCATTGATTTCGTCCACGGCCTCTCGGAACAGGGCCTCAAGGCTCATTCGAAGATGGCGGCGCCCGTCATCGTAGCGAAGCCCCGTATACGTGAAGATGCCTCTTGGGCGACGCCTCAGGCAGGCGCGAGTGGCCGCCGCCAAGGCAATTGACCGCTTGAGCGGGCTTGCCAGCTCGTTCGCATTCGCGATAATTGCGTCGAGCAGGCTGTTCTCAGAGTCCGTGAAGTACAGACCCCGAAAAGTGCGCTGCACGAAGTCATCTGCGCGTGGGTTTAACCGCAGCAGGCTGTCCACATCTGCCTGCGATAACCGAGTACCGCTGTTCTCAACAATGGACCGCGCCGTGTGAAAACTAAATGACATGAAGTCATTTGAGACCACGCGTTTCCCCATTGCCTTGAGGAGATAGCTGACAGAAGCGCTTCCTGCGAAGGCATCAAGCGCGGACTCGAACTCCAGCCTATTTAGGTGCTCGAAGATGAATGGAAGAATGGCTGACTTGCTGCCCATGAACCGCGAGCTGGGTAGCTTGCCAAGCTGCTCAAGAACTCTCCCCGTGGCAACGCCCTGCTTACTGGGCACGGGGAGTCCCAGGAAGCACAAGTACCTCCTTCACGGCCCCGCGCCGTGTGCCTACCTTGTTAATGCTTCTCGACATCTCCACGACCTCAATTCTGAATCGAGAATATAGGTCCATCGTCAGCTCAGTATAAGAATTGCTAAGTATCGGGTATGCGCCCAAATCCACCAACTGTCCATAGATAACAGCAAGTCGCTCTTGTTCGCGCTCTCTAAACTGTTCTTTTGTATAGCGCTTAAAGTCGGAATATTGACCTACCGGAATGTACGGAGGATCTAAGTACACGAAGTCGCCGGTTTGAATATGACCTGCAATGAAGTCTTCGAAATCCATTGACATCAACTCAGCGCCGCTAAGCGCACTCGCTGCCGCCTTCAAGCTCTCACTGTCATATATTGACGGGTTCTTAGCCCTGCCGAATGGAACATTGAACTGGCCGTGGCGATTCACGCGATACAGCCCATTGAAGCAAGTCTTATTTAGGTAGATGAATCGAGCCGCCCGCTCTGCAGGCGCAAGCGTTGAGGCGTCCGTTGCACGGACCTCATAGAAGTGCGACTTGCTGTGCCTCGCGCGATGGACGTCGAGAATTGGAACAAGCTCGTCTAATGCGTCCCTAACAACTCGGAATGCTTCAATCAATTCGCCGTTGGCGTCATTGAGAACCATCTCCTTCCAGCCAAGCGCTAGTGCAACCGCACCCCCACCAAGGAACGGCTCAACGTATCGATGGAATGCCGCGGGGGCACGACCGACGACTTCAGGAATCAGTCGCCGCTTTCCTCCGGCCCACTTTACAAAAGGTCGGGCTGCGTAGCTGCCGTCCCTCACCTGCTTGAGCCAAGCAGTCTGGCTTGGGGGCATGCTTCGGGCTGCTGACGTCAGGGTCGACACGCAAGACTCTACCAACTTCGCTGCATTCTCCCAGCTGCGCCCACGCAACAGCGAGCGGGCAAAGCCGCAGGTCCACGCCTCAGAGGCCAAGAGAACGCCTGACGAGTCACCGGGTGACGCCACCTCCCGACATGAAACCAAACGTAGGGGACCCCTTGCTCCGTTCATCGAGGTACTGGCGCTGGAGACCTCGTTAGTGCGCCCTAGCCGTCCTCGTCCTGCCCAGGCGCCAACTCGTACTCGCCAGTGTGGATGTTGAACTGCGGGCGCCAGCCCCGACGTGCCATCTCGTACTTCCCCGTGTGGATGTTGAACTCGGCGCTCCCGCCAGGCGGAGAAAACTCGACTTGTCCCTCAGGAAGGTTCAACTGCAGCGTCGACCCAGGCGGCGCGTAGTGGTACTCCCCCGTCGTGATGTTGTAGCGCAACTCCCAGTCGTCCTCGGCCATCTCGTACTGGCCCGTATGGATGTTGAACCGCGCCTTGGCCACCGTCAATCCTTCGGCAATCGCAACTTGCTCTGCACGCTGTCGTAGACCTTCAAGAACTTCTTCGCCGCCTCCGACCGACTGGACCGCAACTCGCTCAGCGCCTCCCGGAACCGGGTCAACTCCTCGGTGTGCTTGCCGGACGGCCTAGGCTTGCTGCCACCAATCGACGGAGGGAGGCCCTGCACGAAATCGAAGAACGCCTCATCATCGAGGACCACGACATAGTCCGGAATCACGTACGTGGGACCTTTACGCTTCGCGTAGCCGAGTTCCACCGCCACTTCCTTGACATCCAATGACCCCTCTGCAGGGCGGGTCGTCAACTTCGGAATCTGACGCTCCACGCGCTCAATGAGTTCAAGAAAGGAGCGCATCTTCGCCGCCATCTCCGCCGCCTGACGGTCCTTGCTCGGATGGCGAGGGGAATAGACCGGCTTGAAGCCGTCAAAGGTCCTCACCAGTTTCGACAGCGGTACCGCCTCGCCGTACTTCCGTCGATACTCCTCCAAGTAGCGCTGCATCTCTTCATGCTTCATCTACGCCTCCCGTCAACGGAACAATTAGATGCCCGTTACGATTGGCACCTACCTTGTCCGATTCTCTCGCAATTCTACAGTTCTTGAATATCCTTGGACGCTGGAGTCGCGCCCTTGTCAGCAATGGCCTACCCTGCCCCGGCAACATGCCCGGTACCCGCAGCCATAGGGACGTCCCGGAAGTAGCATCCTACTGACGACCTCCTCCGTCGTCCCCGCCGGACCCGCGCATCCGCGACAGTGCGCGGGTCCATATCTTGGTCAATTCCACGCTTTGCTAGGACCAACTCGGCGTCCCAAGACCCACCGGGAATTTTTCGCGTCAAAGCGCCCGGGGTCCAGGTCCAGCCAGGGGTAGCGCAGAAATTCAAGGCCACGAGAACGGTCGACAGAGCATCCGTCCGCGAAGGAGAGTGCCCGCATCCGCGCGAACACTACGTAACACCCTTCGCGCCTATGTAAACCGCCGAAATCGCCGGGACTTGAAGTTTCACACACGACAACGCTTCTCGTATAGACTTCAATCTAAATCAAATATAATGCATTACTAATCTATACAGGGCAGCTTGTGCCTATATTCTAGGTTCTTGTGTATTGGCTCCTAGGTAAACTAATCCCCTTAGAATATTTGCGGAAGTCCCAATTTTCTTTTTCGCCAAGAGTTTCTCGCCCATTTCGTAGCCGCTCACTGTGGCCCATCGCCATTCACTTCTTGTTGGAGTCTTCGTTCCCGACTTCTGGATGTGCCCGAAGGCGCCGGATACGGCATCCCGCTCCCCCTGCACGGGTCGCTCCACCAGCAGCGAGGACCATCTAGCAACTGCGCACCAGCGTACGACGGCGCCGGAGCACGGCATTGAGAACCGCCCCCCGGCACCATCGAAGCCGAACACCAATGCGGAGTGCCTAGGTCCAGTCGAAGTCCTCACCCTTGGTGGACTCCAGGCCCGTATCGACGCGCAGATGCTTGGCGCGTTCGCTGACGGCGGCGCGCACTTCCTTATGCCATCTCCCCCAGCTCCTAGCGTCTCTGTAGCGAATCGTGACGCCATCGAACTGGTAGAGCATGATGTCGAACTGCGTCGTTCCCTTGGCCACCTCGTAGACGGGGTGAATCAGCAACAACTCCGTCGCCTGCGCCACCTGCGCAAGGATGCTCCTCGCCTTCTTGTGGCGCATCTCCCGCGACAGCGACCGTCCGACTGCAAGGTGCCTCCCGAGTTCGGTCGTCGCACCCCCGCCGCTCAGGACCCGCTCCAACGCCCGTTCGCGCGCCTCGTAGACCTCATGGACAAACTCGTTCGCCAAGAAGCGCTCGCCAAGGCCCGTGACACCCGACGCCGTCTCCACCGCATCGACAATGCTCGACCTGGCGGCGCCGAACACCAGCGCATAGATGGCCTTCTTGAAGAACTCCTTCGACCTCACACGTGGAACTCCTAGAGCATCAGCAAGATATGTCCACACCGAGTCGTCCGAGTTCAGGATGTCCAATATCGCCTCACAATCCCATTGACGGCCAACGATGGCCAACTGGGCGCTCTTCAAGTCGTAGTCCACCCATCGACGCGCGAACTCCCGACGCAGCGAACTCTTCAGCGTCAACAGCGAAGCGCCAACGCTGAACGCCCGAGGAGAATTCTCCTTTGGCTGAATGAGCGGACGCGGACGCAACTTTATCGACGCCAGCGTCTGCAGCGCCGAACGACGAGACGCTTCATCCGCAAGGTTCCACGCCTTCTGCTCAGCCGAAGCAAGGTGGTCCCTCACGACAGCAGAAAAGCCTCTCTTGGACCGCGCGTTCTGATGCTCGACCACCAGCCGCGTCTCGCATGCGACGCCAGACGCCACCATATCGGACGCCACCGAGTCGCGCAGAGTCCTCTCGTCAGCGGCGGCCATTGCCCTCGAAACCTTCATGCCAGATTCCAAGTCCACGACATCTGCACCGTCGAGAATGTCCTTCGCCATCTCAGTTGCCCACGTCGCCGCGCTCGGGTCGAGGCCCCCATCAACCACGGTGCGAGCCTTCCCGTCAACGTACGACCAGTCGTCGTCAATCGTGAAGCCCTTGGCCACGTCGCGCTCGAACTCTTCAAGGAAGCGCCTGCCGTTGAAGTTGTTCTGCTCGTGCTGGCGCTCCTTCCCCGCCATCTCGGCCAGCAAGCGGTTGGGTAACACCAAGCGACCCGAGGAATCGTCACGGAGCGCGCCGAACAGAAGGAACTGGACCAGCCGCCAATAGGCGGGGTTCCGGTCGAGGCCCGGATGAGCCTCGACCATCTTCTCCCTGAAACAAGCCGTTACGTACTTGCGAGGCAGCTGACTACCCATCAGACGGTCCCCGATTCTCACGTCGCACACGGGACTCCCAAGCGCTGGTGTGTCGCTGTGGTGTCGCTACCATGGGAGTTCCGCAAGAGTCTCCTGCACATCGCTACGGGTCGTGTCATCGGCCACCTCCATAAGCGCGTCCATGACCGCCGCCAGCACGACGTACTCCTTGATGACCCTACTTAGCGTTGCCTCGGGGTCGAACACGTCCTCATCGAGCGGCAACCGCGCTAGGTATGCGTCCACGGCCCGCAGGCAGGCGTCCACGTCCGCTAGAGACTCGACGCCGTTCATGCTTCGCTCCAACCCTTGTGGCCGCCGTCGTCAATCCAGGCACCCACCTTCTCCATGTCGAACATGACGCGGCGCCCAGCTCGAACGACGCCCGGGAGCGTTCCGTCGCGTGCCATCTCGTAGACCGTGGTTCTCGACAACCCGAGCAGGCGGCAGACATCATCAACACGACCGAGCCGCCGCTCAGCCACCTCGCCATAGCTTTGATTCCTCTTCATCATTTGCAGTTCCTCTTTCTGCTGTAGCTTTTTATTTACGTAGTTTCGGCACGTTTTGGCGCTATCAGCACGACCGAGGATAGGCACGCTTCGTGCGCTTTGTCAAGCGGATTGGCGTCCTAGACGGCTTTTCTTTAACTTCGGCTACGGTTTTGTTTTTATTGCACCTAGGCAAACCCGCGACGAGCACGGCGCCGATGACGCCCCCGTGACCGTTGAGATTGCAGTTCGGGCGCCTGGCCGCGCTGACGCGCCATCGCGCCCGCCAGCGGACGAGCCGACCGGCGTGGCGATTGGTCTCGGACCACGACGCGTGCACCAGTTCAGGCCCAACGAAGAAGGTCGCGGCGCCCGATGCACCGCGACCACGTCGCCCTACCCGGGTTGCGCTCGCCCTACGCCGGGTCGTCACCTTCCTGCACCAGAGTCCATATCCGCTTCAATGGAAGGTCGGCCTTGATGTCGTCCGGCAACCGGTCGTACGTCTCCAACACCGCCTCGATAAGGTCGTCACCCGTCCACAAGCGGATTTCGAAGAACAACTGCCGCTTCAAGGCCATCACGGAGCGCTTGTACCCGCCCCAGGAAACCAGGAGGCCTCGCTGCGCATTGAAGTTCCGAAGGACGCCCTGGAGTTCCCGCACGGTCCGGATGTCCTCCGGTCCTTCCCCACTTTTCACCTGCACGGCCA
The DNA here is from genome assembly GCA_044440025.1 of Phycisphaerales bacterium JB060. Taxonomy (GTDB): domain Bacteria; phylum Planctomycetota; class Phycisphaerae; order Phycisphaerales; family UBA1924; genus JAHCJI01. Next base: position 15,675 of record JBITAF010000002.1, read on the forward strand.
ACCGAGGTTCATCAAAGCCCATCGGTCCACGACCCGCCACGATATCGACGCCACCGTCGGCGCCCTCGGTCGTCCGCTCCGTCGAGTAGCCCTGAGCCTTCAGGACCTCCTCCACCAACCGCTCGAACTTCTTGGGGCCAAACACCTTGCTGATGTGGATTCGAATCTGCGTGGCCGACAACGTTTCGATGCTCGTCGGAACGCCATCGGCGTCCGTCGGACCGTCGGCTTCAATCGGTGGTGAAACCTCCTCGTCCTTCTTGCCCGCCAACACACCCCGAATCCGCTCCTCGGCGTTGTTCCGCTGAATCTGGCAGACCGTCATGAACGCGCCGAGACTGTACTGAAGGTCCGTACCCAACGACGACTTCGGCAACTCCGTGTTTATCCAATCCACCGCCCGCGTATGCCGAGCATCCTCGGGCAGGTCCTTCCGATACACGTAGTCGCCCGTCACCTTCCCAAACGCGTACAGCGGCTGGCCCTTCAACGGAAGGACGACAATGTCGCCTATCGCAATCCGACTCCGAAAGGCGTACATCTGCCCTACCCAGTTCTGGAGAGTCTTGACCTTCTCGTCAGGATAGGCCCGCTCGAACACCTGCATGATTTCGTCGCGGCTCGTGAACGCCGCCAAGTCCGGAACCTCGTTCCAGCCCACCACGACAAGGTCGTTCTCCAGCGCAAGGTCCTCGCGCTCTCCTCCACTCCCTGCACGCACCAGCCAAACAGCCATCTATTAGTTCCCTCCTTGGGGGAAGCGTCCGCGCCTTCGCTCTGGTAGAACCTCATCCGGACGAGGCAAATGCCATGTGTCGTTGCCAGGATATCGTGCAACGCTGAACCCCCGAGAGCGAGTAGACTCGGCACCAGACCCTCAGTCTTGCCGAGCGGTTCCGAGTACACTCGCGGCATCTACCCAAGTCCGTTTCGCACGTGCACGCGCGAGAATCAGGGGCGGGAGTCGCAGGCGTGAAGAAGGAAGCCAAACTGCTGCTCGGGAAATCATTGAACTCCCTTACCCTTGCTGTTCAGCACTTCAATAGCCCGTTCGACACGGGCAGGCAAGAAGCGGTGTTGATTCTCCTCGACCACGCTTGCGAGATGCTCCTCAAAGCCGCCATTGTTCACCGGGGTGGCCGTATTCGCTCCAGCAAGAACGAGCACACCTTCGGGTACGAGAAGTGTGTGCAGGTTGGTCGAAGCGACGGCCAAGTCAAGTTCCTGGACGACAATCAGGCCCTGACGCTTCAGATGCTGAATAGCCTTCGGGATGCAGCTCAGCACCACCTTGTCGAGGTGTCCGAAGGGCAACTCTACGTGCATGCACAGAGCACCGTGACGCTAATGCGCGACGTTCTCAAAGACGTATTCCAACAAGACCTTCAGGACGTGCTCCCTCGACGTGCCCTACCACTCGCAACGTCAGCCCCCACCGACGTCGTAACCCTGTTCGATACCGAAATCAAGGAAGTCGCCAAGTTGTTGGCCCCCGGCAAGCGCAAGCGCACTGAGGCCCGCGCACGCCTTAAACCCCTGGCCATCCTGAACAAGGCCCTGGAAGGCGAGAAGGGCGAGCCGACTGACCGCGACCTGAACGCCCTAATCAAGCGTGTAGCTGGTGGCTCTACGTGGCAGGACCTCTTCGGAGGCGCCGCTCAACTCACCACCACAAGCGGAAGTGGAGACGGACCCGAAATCGCAATGCGCATCACGCGCAAGGAGGGCGTGCCCATCTACCAGGTCCCCGAAGGCACCCCCGGTGCTTACCCCGTCGCCGTTCGGCACGTACGAGAACAAGACCGCTACAGCCTGAGCCATACCGACCTGCGCAAGAAACTCGGACTCCGCTTCAACCAGACGACAGCCCTCATCTGGTACCTAGGCATCAAGCGCGACCCTGCGCTATTCAAGGAAATCGCGGTCGGCAAGAGCACCTTCCCTCGGTACAGCGAGAAAGCGCTCAAGGCCATGAAAGAGGCTATAGATGAACACGACCTTGACGAAGTCTGGACCAGCTACCGAGCGCACGTGAAAGGACAGCCCAGGACGAAGGGCTGACCCGCTCTCTCGGCGCGTCCCTATGGCGTCAGCGTGGTGTCGCTCGCGCCCACACGCATCCCAACCACGCCCTACGCAGCCAGACTCACGCGGGTCGCATCCCAGCAACAAGGCTGTCCAGCACGCACTCCAGGGTACGCACCTGCACGCAGGCCTACTCGGGCAACGACTCTCTTAATCAGCGGGTTGTAGGTTCGAGTCCTACACGACCCACCACATGGAACCCCGTCTCGGACGGGGTTCTTCGAGTTGGGGGGTGAGGGGCTTCAGGGGGTAGGAAGCGATTGGGGGTCCGATGGCATCACCTCGCTACCTCACTCTTGCTGAACGTCGTCCACGCGCGCCTCATCGAACCGCCTCAGCGACAGGGTCGAGTCCGTACTCCATGGGATCGAGGATCGATGGTACGAGCCGTCTTCCGACGTCGCGCAGCGGTACGACGAGGCATACGGAAGGTACCCGGAGCCGGCAGCCTCATAGCCGCCTGAGCGCCCCTTCGATCGGGGCGACGCGGGCGCCTAAGCGGCACGCGCTAGATCAGGCGTAGGAACTCCCGGAGAAAGGCTCCGGTCTGCGTGAGCTCGCGAGCCTCGAGCCTCTCGACGAACGCGAGCGCATCGACCGGCGGTTTCATCAAAGCAGCCCTCTGCTCGCGCACTGCGGCGAGGACCTTGCTGGCGTCCAGATCGATGAGGTGGCTCACGAACTCATCCGGATGCTGGGCCTCGATGCCGTACTGCGACAACGCGTAATCGGGGAAGTCCCGGAGGTTGTACGTCACGATGACGTCTGCCCGTCCCCGGATCGCCGCGGCCAAGACGTGGCGATCGTTCGCGTCGGGTAGCGTCAGGGCCGGAATCAGCTCCTCGTACCCGTCGACAAGGCAATCGCGGACGTTCGCATTCATCAGATCTCGCACCCGCGCCAGCGTCTCCCAAGCGATGTCGGGACGCCTGCGCTGCACGCTGCGCATCCACTCCTGGTGGATGTCGTCGCTCCACTTTGCCCGAAACAAGTCCGTCAAGGCGAGCCGCATCAACAGGTCGCGGATCGCCGGAGGATGCAGGACGCATGCGTCGTAGACGATGGTGAAGTTCGCCACCGCCCTACTCGTCCACGTCGTCCAGTTCGAGATCCTGCGAGAGCGCCGCCAAGGCGTCGAGCGATTCGCGCCGCTTCTGATCCACCCGACCCTTGTAGTCCATCAGGTCGTCGAAACGAACGCGGCGATGCGTGCCCGTCAACCGAAAAGGAATCTCCCCCGACTCCAGCAGTTTCACGAGGTACGGCCTGGACACGTTCAAGATGTCCGCCGCCTGCTGCGTCGTCAACTCCGCATGCTGCGGCATCACCGTCACGCCATGCCCCCGCGCCAACTCCGACAGCAGCCGGACAAGGAGCTGGAACGCAGACTGCGGAATCGTGACGGTCGGCGCATCCCCGGATGGCCCAACGACGCGGAGTTGCACGTCGCCAGACTGCGCAGCCATACCGGCTAACAGCCGGCTCGACTCCTCAGCCAACTCGATCTCATGTGGGTTCGGAATGTGCGGACTCACGTCGTTCCGCGCTACTGGAGTGACCATGCGGGACCTCACCTCCCTATGGCCTCGAGGATAGCCGCTAGTCGAAATATACGCAACAACGACGAGTGGCGTGTCGCAGCGGCAGCCCTGAGCCTAGTCCGCGGCGACGCCTTCCGGGACGTACACGCGCTTGAGGGGTATCAACCCTCGTAGCGCGAGTCCAGCCGCTCGTCGTTGTCGAGGATCAGCTCCACCAAGTCCCGCCCGCTGGCGAGGCGTAGGTTCGCCATCATCATCAGCGGGTTGTAGGTTCGAGTCCTACACGACCCACCAGATGCGGGCGGTGCGCCGCGTCCTCGCCGAGGACACGCGCGCGAACCTGTTCCGCCTGGACCCGGTCTACCGCTTCGCGTGGGTCACCGCGCGCACCGCGATCGGCGTGGCCGGGATCCCACTGGCGTACCTGTGGGCCGCCTCGACGCTGATTCCGATGCGGACCGAGTGGATCGTGACGGCGGCCGCGTTCGCCGTCGTGGCCGTCGCGGCGTTCGCGTGGCCGCTGTGGTCGACGCACGAGGTCCTCCGGGCCGAGAAGCGAGCCCGGCTTAGTGCGTGCCTGGTGCGGCTCGAGGCGGCGTTCGACGCGCTCCACGATCCCGCCTCATCGGCAGGAGTCGCGATCGATCCCGCACAGCACAAGGCCGTGATCGAGAGCCTCCTCCTCGAGCAGGCCACGCTCGACCGGACGTCGACCTGGCCCTGGCGCCCCGAGACGGCACGGCTCCTGGTCACGGCCGTGCTGATCCCGACGGCGTTGTTCGTCGTGCAACAAGTCGTCGCCACGCGGGCGGGGTGGTGAACCCCGACCGGGCGTACTCCAAAGGCGCAGCGATCGGGCGCTCCGACGCCGCGTAAGGCGGTCGTGAGCGACGGTGGGCTACCCTCCGCCGCATGTCTGCGACCGGCACGCCCCGCCCGCCCGACACGCGCCGCGACGCGGGCGCCGCACGACCCACGGGCGTCCCGGACGCGGGTCGGCGCGAGCGCGCCGATTGCCGTGCGGTGCGTCGCGTCGCGGCGCTCGCCGCGGCACTCGTGCTCGCACTCGGACGCGCGTCGGG
>JBITAF010000003.1:0-39643 GCA_044440025.1 Phycisphaerales bacterium JB060
TAGAAGCTGGGGGGGGCTTCTTCGCCGCCGCCCGGGCCGCCCATGCCGGCGCCCATCTGCTCGAACGCGGCCCCGGTCTCCTTCATCAGCTCGATGAGGTCCGCGGGCACCACCGTGCGGATGCCGACGCCGCCGCCCGACGACGACATCGACATCGCCAGGGGTGTGACGTTCTCGGGGATGTCCACGTTCACCGGGCCGGCGAACATCGCCACGGTCGGGAGGACCGCCTTGAGGATCGTTCCCATGTCGACGTAGACGTAGCCAAACGCCTCGTCGTGCAGGCGCTCGTTCTGAGCCATGACCATCTCGTTCTTGGCGAGCTCGCCGCCGTTCTGAGCCGCGCCGACAGCCTTCTCGAGCAGCGAAGCGCTGGTGCTGTAGGTGACGACAACGGTGTTCTCGTCGGCAGCCGCGGCGTAGCCGTTCGGGCCGCCCGAGGGGCCAAAGAGCATGGGCATCATCATCTGCATCTGCATCGCGCCCGGTGTGTTCATGTCGGGCAGCATTTGCATGGACCACTTGTACGCGTCGACGCCGCCGATCTGCTCGGGTGCGTCGGCGAAGGTGGTGGTCATGCTCAGGCCGCTGGCGACCTGCCCGTTGGTGGCCTTGATCTGCTCACCGAACATCTCGACCAGACCGTTGGCGTCGGGCGAATCGATGACCGCGGTCGTGTTTACAAAGAGCCCGCCCATCAGGCCGGCCGGGTTCAGGCCGATCGACTGAGCCATGCCGCGGGCCTTGCCCAGGAAGCCGGCCGGGTTCAGGCCGGGGATCTTGTTGGCTTCGCCGCCCATCTCGACCATCTTCGTGAGCATGGCCTGGATGCCCGGGGCCGAGCTGTCGATCGCGTACGCGACGAGGTAGGGCCCGCCCGGGAGCTTGTCGACGAGCTTGGCCGCGTTGCCGGACTGGGCGAACGTGCCCGCCAGCTCGCTGCCGCCCTTGAAGCTGGCACCGATCTCGAAGCTGAAGCCGTAGTCACCGCCCGACATGCCCATCAGCCCGCGCTGCGCGTCGCGGCTGAAGGCCTCCATGAGCCCGTCGAACATGTCGATCGTGGCCTCGGCCTGCTCGGGGTCCTGCCCGCCCATGGCCATCATCTGGCGCATGTTCTGCGAGGTTTCCTGCCAGCCCTGCATCATCGGCTCGCGGAGGTGGTCCATGTTGGCAATGACCAGCACGGTGTTCTCGTCCGACATGCGCTGCCCGACGTCGCCCAGCATCGTCTCGTGCTCAGCCGCGTTGCCCTCGGTGGCGTCAAAGCCCTCGAGCACGTCCTGCTGGGGGCCGACCATCGCGTACCCGCCGCCCACGTTCTGGATGAAGACCTCGTTGCCCTCGATGTTGAGCATCTCGAGGCCTTCGCCCGTGCCGCCGAAGTTCCCGACGAGCGCGGCGTAATCGCTCACGGGCATCAGCACAACCATCGGAGGCTCAGCGCCTTCCTCGTTCATGCCCTCGAGCGAGGTGATCGCGATCGCGGCCGAGCCGTCGGCGTTGATGCCCGGCATCGAGAGCATCGCCTTGGCCATCTGCACCCCGGCCTGAGCCTCGTCCTGCTTGAGCGCTCCGGTGATCGCCTCGGCCTGCGCAAAGAACGCGTTCACGTTCCCGATCGAGACCACCACGGGCGTGCTTGCCGGCACGCGGTCGAGCACCTCGGGCACGTCCGCGCTTGCCAGACCAAGGGGAAGCCCGGCGATACACACCGCAGCCAGCGTTCTGCTCAGAACCGTCTTCATCAGTCGTCCTTTCATGCACGTCAACCGCGTGGCCCGCTCCGGGCACCACCCGCCTGACGCAAAACAACGAGGCTCGTTTCAGTTCGACGACCCCGCTGGTTGTTTCTTGGTCCTCACGAACCCTCCGTTGCAACACTAGGGAGGGATCACCCTCATCGGGTACTCACCTGACTTCACCAATTTGACACCCACACATGAACACAGCATGAAAGAAGCCCCCGAAACTCGCGGTTTCGGGGGCCTTGTCACTTCTTACATTGGAATCGTTCCGGATCAGCCGGCCCGGGCGTGACGAGGACGGGGCTCGTCCTCTTCCTCGTCTTCTTCCGCTTCCTCGGCCTCATCCTCAAGCTCGTACTCGTCGGCCTCGTCAGGATCGATCTCGTTGCCCTCTTCGTCGACCAGCACGTACTCGTACTCGTCGTCGTCCTCGGCTTCCTCGTCCTCGTCGACCTCCTCGTACTCGTCTTCCTCTTCGTCGCCTTCCTCGTCGTCCTCGTACTCGTCTGATTCCTCGGCTTCGTCCTCGGGTTCGACATCGGCCTCGGCCTCGGCTTCAACCTCATCGGGTTCCTCGGCCTCGTCCGTTTCGAAGGGGGCTTCCTCTTCTTCCTCAGCGGTCTCCACCGCCTGAGCCTCGGCCTGCTTGACACGCGAAGCCGTCGCCGTCGTGCCCTGCACCGCCTGGAAGTTGGCCTTGGCCTTCTCCTGGTCCATCGCGTACTCGTCGTCCGAGCGCTCGTCGCCGTCGGCCTTGCGCATCTGCTGCTCGTTGTACGCCTTCATCGCTTCCCACTCCTCGAGCGAGATCACGACCTCACGCGCCACCGAGCCCTTGTGCTCGCCGATGATCCCGGCGATGCCCATCAGGTCGATGAGTCGGCTGGCCCGGGTGTACCCGATCGCCAATCGCCGCTGTAGGAGCGACACCGAGCCGCGCTTGGTCTCCAGCACGATCTCCACCGCACGGTCAAAGAGCGGGTCTTCCTGCTCCGCCTCGAGCGAGGCGCTCGAGTTGTTCTCGCTCATTTCGAGGCGCTGCTCGTCCGGATCGCCCGAGCGCAGCTGCATGAGCTGGCGCTCGTACGTTGGGCCCGCGATGTCGCGCATGAACTTGACGACGTGGCGGATCTCGGAATCCTCGACGAGCGTCCCCTGGGCCCGGTGCAGCTTGTGGTTCCGCGGGCTCAGGATCAGCATGTCGCCCTGGCCCAGCAGCAGCTCCCCGCCCTTCTGGTCCAGCACGATCCGCGAGTCCATGCCCGATGCGACCTTGAACGCGATCCGGCAGGGCATGTTCGACTTGATCAGGCCCGTCACGACGTTCGCCTGCGGCCTCTGCGTCGCCAGGATCAGGTGGATGCCAACCGCACGCGCCTTCTGGGCGATGCGGATGATCGAGCCCTCGACCTCCTTGTTCGTCATCATCAGGTCCGCCAGCTCGTCGATGATGAACACCATGTAGGGCATCTGCCGCGGCACACGCGCCTGCTGCTCCTCGGTGTGTGCACCCAGACGCTCGCACAGCTCCTCGAACTCGAGACTGTTGTACGAGCTGATATCCCGGCAGCCGGCCTCGGCGAGCAGCTCGTACCGCTCGTCCATCTTCTTGACCGCCCACTCCAGGATCGCAGCCGCCCGGTTCATTTCGGTCACCACCGGGCACATCAGGTGCGGGATGTCCTTGAACTGGCTCATCTCGACCATCTTGGGGTCGACCAGAACGAGCCTGAGCTCGTTGGGCTTCTTGGTGTACAGGAAGCTCATGATGATCGTGTTCATGCACACCGACTTACCGCTGCCCGTGGTGCCCGCGATCAGCACGTGGGGCATCTTGGTCAGGTCGGCGATGAGCGGCTCGCCGCTGGCGTCCTTGCCCAGGAACATCGGCAGCTTCATGCCCTGGAACTTCTCGGGCCGGCCCATGAGCTCCTTCAGCCGGACCTTCTCTTTCGTGGGATTGGGAACCTCGATGCCCACCGTGTCGCGGCCGACCTGGTTGGCCACGATGCGCACGTTCACCGCCTTGAGCGCGCGGGCGATGTCGCTGGCCACGGCGTTCACCTGGCTCACCTTCGTGCCCGGGGCCAGCCGCACGTCGTATAGCGTGATCACCGGCCCGCTCTCGATGCCCACGACCTCGCCCTTGATGCGGTACTGGTGCAGGGCGCGCTCGAGCGCCTCGGCCCCCTCGCGCACCATCTCGTCGAGCTTGTCGTTGAAGTCCTCCTCGGGATCTTCAAGCAGGTTCAGCCCCGGGAAGCGGTAGCCCTCGGCCGACACGCCCTGGAGGTCGCGCAGGTCCTCCTCCTTGGCCACCGAGCGGTTCTGGTTGGCGAACAGCACCGGCATCTTGCTGATCTTCTCGCGCAGGCGGTCCTCGCTGAACACCTGCGGCGCGCCGACCTCGTCGTCTTCGTCCTCTTCGTCCTCTTGGGCGTCCTCCTCGTCCTCCTCGTATTCCTCGTCGTCGTCCTCGTCGAGCTCTTCCTCGTACTCCTCTTCGTCGGGGTCGACCTCGTCGTAGTCCTCGTCGTACTCCTCTTCGAGCTCGTCCTCGTCCAGCTCCTCGTCGTCCGGTTCGCCCTCATCGGTGGCGATGTCCTTCTCGATCCGCTTCGCCCGCGCCTCGGCCTTCTTGCGCTTCTGTACTCTGGGCTTCAGCCGCTCGTCGTCGTCGATGTCGTTGGCACGCACCGGCACGCGCTTGACGGGCTTGAGCTTCTCACCCACCTCGGCCAGCCACGCACCCGCCGACGCCAGCACGCCGCGGAAGCTCAGCGCGCCGCCGCCGGCCGTCCGCCCCAGCCACCCAGCCTGCCGCAGGAGCCCCCCGCCCGCGGGCACCAGCCACCGGTCGTACGCCACGATCACGCCGATGACGCAGGCCACCAGCATCCACAGCAGCGTGCCCGCCACGTTGAAGTGCTCGCGCAGCTCGGCCGAGCCGACGAAGCCAACCACCCCACCGGGCAGGTCGGGCAGCCGGGCCGTCGAGGGCAGCAGCAACGCCTGCACGCCCGCCCCCGCCACGGCGATGACCACCAGGCCCACGATGCGGATCAAGGGATGGTCGACCCTCGCCCCGCCGAAGTGCAGCCCGATGAGCAATGCCAGCCCGGCCAGGAACACCCACGCCCCGAGCCCGAGCGTGTAGTACGACCAGTAGGCCACCAGGGCCCCGATGCCGCCCATCCAGTTGGCCGCCGGGTCGTTGGGCGGCCAGGCCGCGAAGCCCGGCGGGTCGGCCGGATCGAACCCGATCAGGCTGGCGGCGATGAACAGCCACAGCGCACTGACCACCAGCCATGCGATCCAACGCAGCACGGGCGCCAGCGACGCCCCTTCGTCATCCGTGACCCGAGATGCCATAGGACCAACGGTATCGGCTTGAGGGCCCGTCGCGCGGCAGGAATCACCCGCAACCTCGACAGCCAGCTCAGGCCGCCCGTGTGGGCGTACCTTGGCCGCCCGGTTCGCCCTCAGCATCCGCCGCGTCGCCCTCGGAGCCATCGACCATCACCCCGTCCTCGAGCCGGCGGACACCAAGGGGATTGCCCGATCGCAACTCTTTGGGCAGCACCGCCTCGGGGGCGTTCTGGTATGACACGTCCCGCATCCACCGCAGCGCCGCATCCGGACCCACCGCCGTCGCCGGCACACCCTGGCTGGCCGGGTACGCGCCCGCGTGTACCAGCGATGGGCACAGCTCCAGACCCGTGGGCGTGGCATTGAACACCAGCCGCCCCACCCGGTGCTCGAGCATCCCCGCCAGCCGCCGCCCCACGTTCCCGTCGGTCGCGCCCATCCAGATCGACCCGGTCAGCGCCCCCCCGATAGCCCCCGCCGAGGCCAGGAGGCCCGCGGCATCGCTGGCCATCACCAGAAGCATGGCGGGTCCGAAGACCTCCTCTCGCAGCAGTTCCTCACGCTCGAAGACATCACCCCCGCACCGCATCAGGCAGCCGTTCACCATCGCCGCCTTGCCCTCTTCATACTCGCTGGCGTGGAACGATCCGCCCTCCAGTCGCACGCCCTTGGTGTCCAGGCGGTTCTCGACCGCGCGCATGAACCGCCCGCGCAGCCGCGGGCCGCGCAGCTTGGCGGCCGGCATCTGGTCGAACATCGAGGCGAGCTGCTTCACGAACACCTCGGCATCCGCCCCACGCTGCACCACCACCACGCTTGGCCGCGTGCAGGTCTGCCCCCCCACGTTCACGCAAGACTGGAACAATCGCTCGGCGATCGTCGGCCCCATGGTCTCCAGGGCCCCTGGGAGCACGAAAACCGGGTTGATCGTGCCGATCGAGGCAGAAAACGCCATGCCGGGAGATCGCCGGGCGATGACGCCGGCGATCGCATCCGCACCGTCCTTCGAGCCCACGAACGCCATCCCGCGCACGCACGGATGCTCTACCAGCGTCTCGAGCAACTTGGCCTGGGCACCCCCATCGGCGTGCACCAGCGTCACAAGCCCCTCGGGCGCCCCCGCAGCCCGGCACGCCTCCATCGCCACCCGGGCCACCATCGCGTCGGTCATCGGGTGCTCGGGGTTGCTCTTGCAGATGATCGGACAGCCCGCGGCGAGCGCCGAAACCGCATCGGCCCCAAGCGCCCCGCCCGTCAGCGGTTGGTTAGCTGGCCCAAAGATCGCCACCGGACCAATCGCCCGGCGGAACCGACGGAGGTCGGGCTTGGGCAGCGGACGCCGGCTTGGCTCGGCCGTATCGATGCTGGAGTGGTCAAACGCCCGAGCCCGGACGGCCCGGGCGAACATCCGCAGCACCGCCATCAGCCGCTCCCGCTCGGCAACGATGCGGACAGCGCTGAACCCGGTCTCGTTGGCAGCCTGCTTCACCAACTCATCGCCCAGACCGTGCACCGCATCGGCGATGGCCTCCAGCAGATCCGCCCGGTCGCCCGCGTCGAACTCCATCATGCCGTGGTACGCCGCCCACGCCGCCATCGCCGCCGCACTCACGTCCTGCGGCGTGGAGACCTGCACACTCGGCCCACTGGGGGTCCCCGTCGCGGGGCTCGATGCCTGGAACGTCCGACGGGCCCCCGACTCCGGCGGCGCAAAGTCGGCGGGAATCATCGCCCGGCTGAGCGATGACCCTTCCGGCGGAGAGATCGGTCTGGATTCAGTAGACGCGGACACATCCGTTCATCGGCCGTCCCCGGGCCCGGGTTTATTGAATGGTCCGATATCAACCGGAACACCACCCGCGCATGAAAACGCAGCCAGGAACGTGTTCCGGGCTGCGTGTCTGGTGATAGGTCGATATGGCCGCGCTGGCTCAGCGACGGCGACGCAGGGCGACCAGGCCGCCCAAGCCAACCAGGGCCATCGAGGCCGGAGCCGGGATGACCTGGATCTGGCCCGTGCCCTCGATAACGGTCGAGGTCACGTCGCTGCTCAGGCCGGTGTCATCCAGGTACAGGCTGTACCGGAGGGTCTCGGTCAGCAAGTCGACGCTGCGGGCGGTGAAATCGGTCGTGCTCCAGGTACCCGACCAGATCATGATCGGATCACTCGTGTCGGCGAAGATGCCGCCCGTGGGAAACTGCAACTGCCCGGTGACGATGTCGGTGACATCGCCGCCAGTGGGCGTACCACCGTTCTGCCCGGGGTCGGTAAAGGCCGACATCGGGCCCGAGAAGTCGCCGGTGGCGTCGCCACGCAGGCTCCACTCAGCGGCGGCAAAGGCGTAGAACAAGTCGGCGTCCCAATCAGCCCAAACCTCGACCGTGGCCGAGGGCGAACTGGGGCTAACCGTGTTGCTCACCCGAATGTCGTACGTGTTGGGCTGCACCGTGGCCGAGGCCATGGCGGCAATGCCCAACGCGGCGCCCGCAAAGGCGGCGATTTTGGTCGGCATCATGTCTGTCTCTCCTGACTGTATCGAATCAGAGATTGCTCTTCCTGGGTCAAAGATACCACAAAACTACCTATCCGATCAACCCCTTTTCAGGAATGCAAGGAAAATCGAGAAAATAATCGGTGTTATCTGGATGTTCCGGATAACCCGCACAAACCACCGAATCCCTATCCCGAGCCATGCTCACAGCCCCAAACGGCGGCTATCCTGTCCCCCATGCCGTCCAAGACCCGATCATTCCTGCTCAACGGCGTCCAGGCCAACCCCTGCGAGGTCGAAGTCGACCTTGACGACGCCGCGCTGGCCAAAGAGACAATTGTCGGCCTGCCAGACGCCGCAATCCGCGAGTCCATCGAGCGCGTCCGGGCCGCGCTCACCAACACGGGCTACCAGTTCCCAAACGGGCGTCTGGTCATTAATCTCGCACCGGCCCACGTCCGAAAAGAAGGACCCATCTACGACCTTCCCATCGCCATCGCGCTATTGCAAGCCACTGGCGTGATCCGAGGCCATGCCCCCGACGACAGCCCGCCACGCCTGCACCGCTGCATGATCGCCGGCGAGCTCGCCCTGGACGGCCGCGTCCGCCCCATCCGCGGCGTCATCGCGATGGCCGACCTGGCCAGGCAAGAGGGCTTGGACGCGGTCATCGTGCCCAGCGAGAACGCCGCCGAGGCCGCCGTCGCCGGGCCGACCAGCTATGGCGTCCGCACGCTGGCCGAGGTGGTCGGCTTGCTCAACGGCGTGCTCGAACTGGAGCCCCAGACACCACCCGACCTCGATTCGATGCTGCACGCCGCTCAGGCGCCCATCGATTTTGCCGAGGTGCGCGGCCAGGAAGCCGTGAAGCGGGCCATCATCATCGCCGCCGCGGGCGGGCACAACGTCGTCATGCTCGGCCCCGCCGGCACCGGCAAGACCATGATGGCCCGAGCCATGCCCGGTGTGCTGCCGCCTATGAGCGCCGCCGAAGCGATCGAGATCACCCGAATCCACTCCGCCGCGGGTGAGCTGCCCCCGGGCCAGGGGCTCGTCGCCAGTCGCCCCGTTCGCACCCCCCACCACACCGCGTCGGCCGCGTCCATCGTGGGCGGCGGCGCCGTCCCCCGCCCGGGCGAGGTCTCCCTGGCAACCCATGGCATTCTTTTTATGGACGAGTTGCCCGAGTTCCCCCGCTCGGTGCTCGAAACCCTCCGCCAACCCCTCGAAGACCACCAGGTCACGATCTCACGCTCTCGGGGCACGGTCCGCTTCCCGGCCGACTTCCTCTTCGTGGCCGCCATGAACCCCGCCCCTGGGGGCTCGGCCGGTGCCTCGGCCGCAAGCCAGAAGGCCGCCGAGCGCTACCGCGCTCGCATCAGTGGCCCGCTGCTCGACCGCATCGACATCCACGTCGAAGCACCCGCCGTCCCATGGAAGGAACTGTCGGCCACAGGCCAGAACAGCAGCACCGACTCTGCCACCATGCGCGAACGCGTCCTCAACGCGCGGCAGGTCCAGGCCGCCCGCCAGGGCGAGGGTGCTCTCAACGGCCGACTCCGCGGCAAGCAACTCGACACCCTGGCCCCGATGAGCGAGCCCGCCCGCACCCTGCTAGGCCAGGCAATCGCCGAGCTTGGACTCTCGGCACGGGCGTACGACAAGGTCCGCCGAGTCGCCCGCACCGTGGCCGACCTCGACGGGGTCGAGGGCCTGGACGTCCAGCACGTGGCCGAGGCCGTCCAGTACCGCCTGCTCGACCGGGCCTGAAGGCCCCGAATTGGGGTTGGACAGCGCCCAGTCGGCCGCCGGTCGGTATCATCGGACCTTGCAGCTTCATGCCGCGGCATCGCCGCAGGCCGCCCCGTTCGCTTCTTGTGGAGACGCGCGCCCATGATCGATATCGACCGGCTTCGCCAACTTGTGGATCTGATGGTGGAGCACGACCTGACCGAGGTCGACGTGAGCGACGAGGACCAGTCCATCACCATCAAGCGCGGCGCCGGCGGGGCCTTCCAGGTTTCCCCTCAGCCCCAGGCCCACGCGGCCCAGACCGCCGCGGGCGCGCCGGCCGCCCAGGGCCAGGACGCCCCGCCCGCCAAGGGCTCGGCCGACGACGGGCTGGTCCCCATCGAGTCTCCGATGGTGGGCACCTTCTACTCGGCCCCCGACCCCGACTCGCCTGAGTTCGCCAGCGCGGGCTCGTCGGTCACAGCCGACAGTGTGGTTTGTCTGGTCGAAGCCATGAAGGTCTTTAACGAGATCAAGGCCGAGGTCGCGGGCACCATCGAGCGCGTGTGCGTCAAGAACGGCGACGCCGTCGAGTTCGGCCAGCCGCTGTTCATGGTGAGGCCGGCCTGACCCATGTTCAAGCGAATCCTGATCGCGAATCGTGGTGAGATCGCCCTGCGCATCATCCGGGCCTGCCGGGAGTTGGGCGTCGAAGCCGTCTGCGTGTACTCGCAGGCCGACAAGGACGCCCCCTATCTGCGTCTGGCCGACCGGGCCATCTGCATCGGGGCCGGCCCCTCGAAGGACAGCTACCTGAACATCCCGCGGATCATCGCCGCCGCCGAGGTCAGCGACGCCGACGCCATCCACCCCGGCTATGGCTTCCTCTCCGAGCGTGCCGACTTCTCCCAGATCTGCCGCGACTGCAACATCGAGTTCATCGGCCCCAGCCCCGAGGCCATGGGCCAACTGGGCGACAAGGTCCAGGCCAAGCGCGCCGCCAAGGCCGCCAAGGTTCCGATCTTTCCAGGTTCTGAAGGCGCCATCGACGAAGAAGACGAGGCCGTCGAGATCGCCCGCGAGATCGGCTTCCCGGTCATCATCAAGGCCGCGGCCGGCGGCGGCGGCCGCGGCATGCGCGTCTGCCACAACGAAGCCACACTCCGCGCCAACATCAAGAAGGCCCAGCAGGAAGCCAAAGCCGCATTCGGCGACGGCAGCGTCTTCATCGAGAAGTTCCTCGAGCACGCACGCCACGTGGAAGTCCAGGTATTGGGCGACAAGCACGGCCACTCGGTCCACCTCTTCGAGCGCGACTGCTCCATGCAGCGCCGCCACCAGAAACTCATCGAAGAAGCCCCCGCACCTGGCGTCGACCGCAAGAGGGTCGCCGGCATTTGTGAGAGCGCCGCCAAGCTCATCCGCACCACCGGATACGCCGGCGCCGCCACCGTCGAGTTTCTCATGGACGAAGAGCAGAACTTCTACATGCTCGAGGTCAACACCCGCGTCCAGGTCGAGCATCCCGTTACCGAGATGGTCACTGGCGTGGACATCGTCAAGAACTCCATCCTCATCGCCGCTGGAGAAAAACTCGGCCTGCGACAGAAAGACATCTCCATCAACGGCCACGCCATGGAGTGCCGCATCAACGCCGAAGATCCCGCACGAAACTTCATGCCCAGCCCCGGCCGTATCGACACATGGGAAATGCCCGGCGGGCCGGGGATCCGCATGGATACCCACGTCGTGCCGGGATACATGGTCCCCCCGACCTACGACTCCATGGTCGGCAAACTTATCGCGCACGCGCACGACCGCGAGGCCTGCATCACCCGCATGGCTCGCGCGCTCCGCGAGTTTCGGGTTGGCCCGATCAAGACCGTTATCCCTCTGCATTTACGCCTGCTCGAGCACAGCGCTTTTAAGGAAGACGCTGTGGACATCCATTACCTCGAGCGTGCGCTGAAGCAGGACCTGCTCGGACCTGTGGCTTGAGCGAGCCAGACGCCCGATAAAAAATGCTATCAGAACCCAAATACGGACGTTTACCAGTCCGAGGACCAAAAAATCTGGATAAATGCCAGAAATACTCTCGCATTGAGTGAACATTCCCGTTACCGTATGTCTGGCCGGATTCAGTTCGTGAGGATCCGGCATCGCTTCTCGTGAGGGCCATCCCCATATTGGGAGGCCGAACTTTCCTAGGAAGAGGGTTAGAAGACATGCGTAACGTGATGACTGTTGTTGCTCTGGCCGGTGCCGCCTCGATGGCCGCCGCCCAGACCACCGTGTACTCGTCGGACTTCGAGGCCGATGGTGGCGGCTGGACCGCCAGCGGCGTCAACGGCGACTGGGAGCGCGGCTCCCCCACCGGCGTGACCGGCACCAGCTTGGGTGGCTCCGGCGGCGCCGAGCCCACCGGCGGCTTCAGCGGCGACTTCGTCTGGGGCACCGTCATCGGCGGCCTCCACGGTGTGGGCAGCGATGAGCAGCTCAGCCAGAACTTCGACTTCAGCGGCCTGACCGACGTCACGCTGAACTTCCAGGAGTGGATCCTGACCGGTAGCTCGACCTTTGACATGGCCAGCGTCATCGTCAACGGCGACGAGCTCTACCTGAGCGATGGCGACTCGGGCGAGGCCTGGCGCGCGGTCAACCTCGACCTGAGCGCCTACGACGGCCTCAGCAGCGTCGACATCACCTTCAACTTCACCTCGACCACCGTTGTCGAGCGTATGGGCTGGTACGTCGATGACGTCAGCATCCGCGCCATCCCGGCCCCCGGCGCCATGGCCCTGCTGGGCCTGGGCGGCCTGGTCGCCACCCGTCGCCGCCGCTAATCCGGCTCCGACATCCACGCAAATGCAAAGCCCGGCCGCATCGGCCGGGCTTTTTCATGCCGACCAAACGAACCACTCGGATCAGATGTCGTCCCGGTGCTCCAGCAGCTTCTCGATCCGGTGCAGCGAGGCACGAATGTCCGTCAGCACCGCCGTCGACTCGGCGGGCATCGCCGTCGCAGGGGCCCCGTTCGCACCGCTGGACCGCCGCGACCGCCCCTCCGAGAGCTCGTCACGCTGGTCGAGCACCGCCTCGCGAAAGCCCGGCGCATCGACGATGCCCACCAGGCTCACCAAGCTCGCGCCCGGGCCCGCACTCTGCCCGGCGGTCTCGACCTTGAACCCGTGCAGGCCCATCGCCCGCATAATCGGCCCCTGGATCATCTGGAGGTCGGTGATCTTGTCCAGCGGGATCGTGCTCTCGACGCGGTTGAACAGGCCCTTGCGGATCTCCAGCGTCCGCTCGGTCAACGTGCAGCTCAGGCGCTCGATGTACTTGTCGATCAGTACCTTGCCAACGAAGAAGTACAAGATCGCCAGCGGGATGGTGACGATCATCACCACCAAGACGATGGTGCCACTCAGCAGGTAATAGGTCGAGAGCTTCGGATCAAAGCTGGCCTCACGAAGAACACGGTGCCGGCTGACGGGTTCGCTCATGCCCCAGCATAGGGCATTCCCGGGAATGCCGCGTCAGCTTGGCTGCACGGTGCCCTGCACGGGCCGATCCTCGACCGCCATCGGATCACTGGGCATGTGCTCCACCCGCTCGCCCGGCAGGGGGTTGAACCGCGAGCCGAGCATCTGGATCTTGCGGTTGGGGTTGTACGCAGGCAGGCGGGCCACCACGAACCACAGGATCACCCCCAGCACAAGATTACCACCCAGCATGACGCCCACATGCGGCAGGCCCTGCGGGATGCCGAAGAAAACGGCCACCGACGTCAGCACCAGCACCACCAGCGCGAGTGGGATCATGCCCTGCCACGCCGAGCTCATGACCTGGTCGTACCGCAGACGAGGCACCGTCCACCGGACCAGCATGATCAGGAACACCAGGGCCCCGACCTTGCCGAAGTACACGCCCAGCTTGGCCAGCACGGCCAGCAGGCCCGTGGCGCCCGTCGCCGTCAGCGGATCGCTCAGGCCCGGCACGGGCGAGAGCGTAAAGCCGCCCAGGAACAACAGGGCGAAGAACGCCGCGCTCACCGCCACGTGGCTGTACTCGGCCAGGAAGAACAGCGCGAACCGCATGGAGTTGTACTCGGTGTGGTAGCCGCCCACCAGTTCGCTCTCGGCCTCGGCGTTGTCAAACGGCGTGCGGTTGGCCTCGGCCAGCATCGCGATGAAGAAGATCAGGGCCGCGATGGGCTGGCTGGCGATCAACCACCCGTTGGTTTCCTGGTAGGCGATGATGTCCATCGGCAGCAGGCTGCCCACCATCACCAGCACGCACAGCAGGCTGATGCCCAGCGGCAGCTCGTACGCCAGCATCTGGGCCGTGGCCCGCAGGCCGCCCAGGAACGAGTACTTGTTGTTGCTGGCCCAGCCACCAAGGGTGATGCCGTACACGCCCAGCGACGCGATGGCGATCATGTAGATCACCCCCACGTTCACCGGCAGGGCGGCGATCTGCACGATGCCGCTCTCCACGTGCAGGTTCAGGAAGGGAATCGTGAAGCTCGGGCAGGCCCACAGACCGCCCCAGGGGATGATCGCGAAGCCAATCAGGGCAGGGATAACCACGATGCCCGGGGCCAGCGTGAACAGCACCTTGTCCACCTTGCCGGGCGTGTAGTCCTCCTTCAGCATGAACTTGATGCCGTCGGCCAGCGGCTGGCCCAGCCCGAGCAGCCGGGGCCCCTTGAGGAACTTCAGGAACGGCAGCCCCAGGTCGAAGCCCGTGCGGTTGGGCCCGATGCGGTCCTGGATGTACGCCGAGATCTTCCGCTCGGCGTACGTGAAGTACCCCGCCCCGGCCAGCAGCACGTGGACCATGACGGCATACACCGTGACGCTGACGATGAGCTGGGCGGAGATGAAGGAGAGGAGGTCGGTCATGAGGGGCCATCGTAGACGGCAAGAACCTATTGGGGCAGGGTCTTGAAGATCGCGGCGCGCGAGCTCAAGCACACATCCGGATCGCTTCAGACCAGAGCAGCTGGCCGATCACGAGCCGACAAGCTGCGCTCCCAGCATCTCTTTCGCCAGCGCGTAGAGTTGCTCGTCATAGCGGTTGAGTTCACGAATGGCATTCAGGCTGGCGTCGTCGTGAGCCTCTACCGGAGGGCGGCTCTTGGTGACGTTCGCTTGAGTGATCTTCGAGGGCTCCCAGCCATAGCGACGCTGGAGTACTTTCAGGCAATCATCCAACTGCTCGATGATGCCCACGACACCGTGCTGATGGATGTAGCGAAGGTTTTCGCAGGCGACCTCGAACATGTCCTCGGATACCGAGCCGAAAGCCGGAGGATACTCCGGCTGGGGATTGAGCATCCGTACCTGAAGATTGTCGAACTCTACGCAGCGAGAGCTATTGATCACTTCAACGATCGACATGCCCTCTTCGAAGCCATGCTGGTGCAGATAATGGTCCGGCATCCGTTCAACGTAGTGATAAAACGAAAGAACGCGATCGATCGGCTCTCTCAAGATTGTCAGGTATGTTGCGCCCGGGCGTAGAAACCTGTGATTTCCGAAGTATTGGTGACCTAGAAGCAGATCGATACCGTGGCGAATGTCTTCGGGCTGCTGCTGCCACGCCTCGAGATCGGCAATGTTTCCTTCGACGCGCTGTACGTGAGCATCAGGATATTGAGCCCGGATGTACTGGCGGAACGACGTTCCGCCCGCCTTATACATGTGCAGAAAAATCAGGGGCAGGCATGCATCGGTTGGCACCGTCAGCTGTTTGCTCACGAACTGTACTCCTGGGTCATCAAAGGCCGCGCCTAGACGCCCCCAACTGCGCATCCGTCTTCCCAAACCGCCGCACCCGCCCAGCATAGTCACGCACAGCCTCATCGAACCGCCCGGCGCCAAACTCCGGCCACGACGCGTCGCTGATGTACAGCTCGGCATAGCTCACCTGCCAAAGCAGGTAGTTGCTCAGCCGCCGCTCGCCCGCGGTGCGGATGAGCAGGTCGGGGTCGGGCAGGTCGGCCGTGTACAGGTGCCGTGAGATCGTCTCCTGGTCGATGTCCTGGGGGCGGATCTCGCCCGCGGCGGCCTTGGCCGCGATGGCACGCGTGGCGTCGACGATCTCGTCCCGACCACCGTAGTTGAGCGCGAGCGTCAGGTTGGCCCGCGTGCCGCCGGCGGTGATGGCCTCGACCTTCTCTATGGCAGCTCGCACCTCGTCGGGTAGCCCCTCGCGACGGCCGATCACGCGAAGGCGGATGCCCTCCTCGGCCAGCCGCTCGGCCTCGCCGTCCAGGTACGCCACGCACAGCAGCATGAGCTGGGAGACCTCGTCCGCCGGCCGCTTCCAGTTCTCGCTCGAAAAGGCGTACAGCGTCAGGTGCGTCACGCCAAGCTCGCCCGCACGCTCGACGACCTCTCGCACGCGGACGGCTCCCTCGCGGTGCCCCCAGATGCGCGGCAGCCCCTGGGCCTGGGCCCACCGGCCGTTGCCGTCCATGATGATCGCCACGTGCCGGGGCACGCGGACCGGGTCCAAACCCAGCGGGTGCTCGCTCGCCTTGGTCGCCGTTGCGCTCATGCCTGGGGTACGCCCCGCTGGAGGTTCAGGATCGTCTGGTCGCGGTCGGGCCCCACCCCCACGAACGCCACGGGCACACCAAGGGCGGTCTCCACACGCTCGATCAATGCCTGCGCCTCGGCCGGCAGGTCCGACACGCTCCGGCAGCTGCTGACGTCCCGCGAGAAGCCCGGCAGCGTCTCGTACAGCGGCGTGGCCCTTGCAAGGTCTGCCGCGTCGGGCAGGAATCGGTCGGTCTTCACGCCGTCGACGTCATAAGCGGTGCACACCTTGATCTCGTCCAGCCCGCTCAGCACGTCGAGCATGGTCATCGCCACGTGCGTCACGCCGTTGACCATGGCCGAGTACCGCAGCGCCACCAGGTCGAGCCAGCCGATGCGGCGTGGGCGGCCGGTGGTGGTGCCATACTCGCCGCCGCGATCGCGGATGGTCTGGGCCAGCTCGCCCTCGATCTCGGTGGGCATGGGCCCCAAGCCGACGCGGGTGGTATACGCCTTCATCACGCCGATCACGCCCGAGAGCATCCGCCCGGGTACGCCGCTGCCCGTGGCGATGCCCAGGGCCGAACAGTTCGAGCTGGTGACGTAGGGGTACGTGCCATGGTCGATGTCCAGCAGCGTGGCGTTGCCGCCCTCGAACAGCACGCGGCCACCCGCGCCAAGCGTCTCGTGCAGCAGGTAGGTCGTATCGGCCACGTTGGGCCGCAGCCGCTCGGCGATGGGCTTGAGCTCGGCCAGCATCGCCTCGGGGTCCAGCGGCGCCTCGCCAGCCGCCGCGCTCGCGCGGTTGTGCAGGCTGGTGGCGAGCTTCACGCGGTCGGCCAGGATGGCCCCGCCACGGATGAGGTCCCCCATCCGCACGGCGGTCATGCGCATGGCCTTCTCGGCGTATGTGGGCCCGATGCCGCGCTTGGTGGTGCCGATGGCCGTGGTGCTGCCGTCCCCCTGCCGGGCCAGTTCTTCCATCGCCTCTTCAAGCCGGGCGTCCATGGCCTTGTGGTACGCCATGACCACGTGGGCCCGGCTGCTGACCACCAGGGCGGCAGTATCCACGCCCCGGGCCTCGAGTGCGTCCAGTTCCTTCACGAGTTGGAAGGGATCGACCACCGCTCCGTTGCCGATGACCGCCTTGGTGCCCGGGTGCAGGATGCCCGAGGGCACCAGGTGCAGCGCGTACTTCTGCCCGCCGGCGACGATCGTGTGGCCCGCATTGGCACCGCCGTTGTACCGGGCCACGGCGTCGAAGCCTGGGGCCAGCAGGTCGACGTACTTGCCCTTGCCCTCGTCACCCCACTGCAGCCCCACCACCGCCGCCGCCCGGCCCGTAGGGCAAATGGCGTGGGCCACGGCCGACTGCGTGCCGGCCGGGATATCCGAGGCAATAGGGGATTGTCCTGTCATGGTGCTCCGCAAATGTGGGGGTCGGCCATGCCGATTGGAGAGCCTCGGGCAAAGGACCGATGCATCCGTGTACACAACCATATGGACGGGCGGGCAACAATGGCAGACAAAGACACCGGTATCCGCATCATGTGCCCGAAACTGACCTGTCGGAAGGTCCTGGCGGTGCCGACCTCGGCGCGTGGCAAGACCGTGCGCTGCAAGGCCTGCGGCACGGCCATACGCGTACCGCAGGCCAAGAAGTCCGAAGAGGGCCCCAACCCGAGGCAGGCGGGCTAGCCGCCCAAAGGGTCAGAGCTTCGGCGCCGGCTCATCGTCGTCGTCGTCATCGTCGAAATCAAAGTCCGAGAACAGATCTTCGTCCTCGTCATCGCCGGCGAGCACGGAGCCCTGGCCGACCTGCTTGCTGGCCTTGGGCTGCTCTCTGGGCTGCTCGAGTTCGCTGGGCGTGCCCTGCTCGATGGCCGCATCGTTGTCGATGCTGGCCGGGTTGCCGTCCACACGCAGCACCATGAATGCCGGGCCGACCTTCATCACGTCGCCGGGGACCATCTCGGCCTCTTCGATCTGCAGGCCATTGATGTAGGTTCCGTTGCTCGAGCCCAAGTCCTCGACCGAGAGGCCGCCGCTGCTGTTGGGCTCCACGCGGCAGTGCTCGCGTGAGACCTCGGCCACGGGGACACGCAGGTCGCAGTCCTCCTCACGGCCGATGATGCGGGCACGGGAAACGGCGAAGGATCGCTGCTCTCCGTCGGACGTCACGAGCACGAGTTCGATCGACACGGCGTACACTCCCGCTTGCGGCCAACTCTTTGAGGCCCGAGCCTGTTCAGCCCAGCCCTTCAACGGGTTGGGGCGATGACCTTGGCCCGAACGCGGGGCCAACTCCAGGTGGTAGAAGTGGACCGTACCCCCATCACCGTGGCGGGGCAACGCCCGGGCACGACCCATCCGCTCGAATCATTGCACGGCCCGGCAGCAGAAGCCGCACCCGTCCAGGCCCTGTACATCCACATCCCCTTCTGCTTCCACAAGTGCCACTACTGCGATTTCTACAGCTTGGTAGATACCCGCGACCGCCAGAAGCCGTTCACCGACCGCCTCATCGCCGAGCTCGCCCACATCGCCCCCCTCGCCGGCCCGCTCACCAGCATCTTCGTGGGCGGGGGCACGCCCACCCTGCTGCGGCCCGAGTTGTGGTGCCAGATTTTGGCGTGCCTGCACGAGCACTATGACCTGGCTGGCGCAGAGTTTACGGTCGAGTGCAATCCCGAGACTGCCACGCCCGAGTTGATGGCCGTCCTGGCCGCCGGCGGGGTCAACCGAATCAGCATCGGGGCGCAGAGCTTTAACCCCGCACACCTGAAGACCTTGGAGCGATGGCACGACCCGGCCAACGTGGGCCGCGCTATCGAACTGGCCCGCAGCGCCGGCATCGCGCGCCAATCGGTGGACCTCATCTGCGCCATCCCCGGCCAGACGCTGACCGAGTGGGAGCAGGACCTCAAACAGGCGGTCATGTTCGGCGTGGAACATGTCAGTTGTTATGCGCTCACCTACGAGCCCAACACCGCCATGACCGCCCGGCTCAACCGTGGCGACTTCGACCCGGCCGACGAGGATCTGGAGGCCGACATGCTCCAGCTCACCCTCGACACGCTGCGCGACCATGGCTACGACCGCTACGAGGTGAGCAACTACGCCCGGCCCGGCGCCGAATGCCAACACAACCTGGCGTATTGGCGGCAGGACCAGTGGCTCGCCGCCGGCCCCTCGGCCAGCGGCCACGTCGCCGGATGGCGATGGAAGAGCGTGCCACGGCTCGACTCATACCTCGGCGAGCCCGGCACCGCCGGCGTGCCCCCGGCGATCGACGTGGAGGCCCCTGACAACCAGCGGGCGATGGCCGAGCGCATCATGACCGGCTTGCGCCTGCGGGAAGGCATCGACGTGGCCAAACTACCCAAAGAGCTCCACGCCGAAGCGCGCCGGCAGCGCGATGCGGGTCATCTAGTGATCGACGGCGATCGCTGGCGGCTGACCGACCGTGGCATGATGCTGGCCGACGGGATTGCGGCCGAGTTCATGGGGTTGCTCTAGGTCTTCTGGCCCTCGACGCCCGGCTTGCTCAGGCCGATGCGCTTGAGCGTGGCGATGAAGTCCCTCGGCAGGGGCGCGCGCACGTCGACCTGTTTGCCCGTGAGCGGGTGGGTGAACGCCAGGCGGTGGGCGTGCAGCATCATCCGGCTGGCGGCGTCGGCCACGGTGGGGTTGGCGTAGAGGTCGTCGCCCAGGATCGCGCAGCCGATGGACGCCAGGTGCACGCGGACCTGGTGCAGCCGCCCGGTGATGGCCCGGCACTCGAGCAGCGCGGCGGCGGGGTTCTGCTCGACCAGGCGGTAGGCCGTGAGCGCGGGCTTGCCGCTGCTTGCGATGCGGGCAAGCTTCATGTCCTTCTGCTCTTCCAGGATTGGGCGGTTGATGGTGCCGGTGGGGAGTTTCGCGGGGGCTCGGCGGGTGATGGCGTAGTAGAACTTGGCCAGCTCGCGCTTGCGGAAGAGTTCGGCCAGGGCGTCGTAGCTCTCGGTCGAGAGGGCCACCAGCAGCAGCCCGCTGGTGGGCTTGTCCAGCCGGTGCATCATCCCGAACTCGCGGGCCTTGCCCACGTTCTGGAGCTTGGCGCCATACTGGGCGAAGAGCCCGTTGAGCAGGGTGTCGCTGGCGTGGGCCTTGCCGGGCACGGTGGCCAGGCGGGCCTTCTTGTCGACCACGAGCAGGTGTTCGTCCTCGTAGCGGACGGTGTAGGCAATGCGTGCGTTGGGCTCGATGGTGAGGTTCATGGGCCTACCAGCCTTCCTGATCGCTGGCATCGTGGTCCACGTACCACCGCGTGTGGCCGCCGAGGAGCTCGGGCACGGGCGAGAGCTCACCCGCCACAACCCGACCGAGCACGTGCGCGACGTCCTGCCCTACCGCCAGCACACCCATGAACCGGCTGCCCGACAGCATGCGGTCGGTCAGGGTCACCGCCTCGTCGGGCAGGCGCACGGCCAGCCTGTCTTGCTGGCGTGCGTGCTCGGGCTCGAGCCGGCCGGCGACGCCGTTCTTGCCCAGGCCCAGCACGGCCATATCAAGGCGGTCATGCCCGGAAGGCCGGGTGCCCAGATGCTTCTGGAGCTCGCGTTCGTACTCGGTGTCGGCGGCCGGCCTGAAGGCCGAGATGCCGTGGACATGGTCCCTGGGAATGCCCGAATGCCCGATGATGAGGTCTCGCAACACGCCGTAGACGCTCTCGGGCTGGTCGTGTGCCACGGGCGCCTCGTCGATGGTCCACAGGTGGGTGTCTCGCCAGGGCAGGCTCCGATAGGCCGGATCGGTCATGAGCTCTCGACAGAGACGTTCGAGGAGCTTGAGGGTGGAGCCGCCTGAAACCGCCAGGTGGAACTGGCCGAACTCTCGTACGCAGGCGTTGGCCTGGAGGGTGATATCGCATGCGAGCGCTGCTAGAGCGTCCTCTGTGGATGACTCCAAAGCGACGGTGTCTCGCAGCGGCGGCGGCGATGGCTCCTTCTCGAGTTCGATGGGGGGCAGTTCCACGGGCCATTGTCGCCTGCCAAGGTCCATAAAGCCAGAGGCCAAGTCAGGTCGTCACGCGTGCAACCCGGCGGTTGTAGACTGGTATGACACCCCAACCCCGGCCAGCCGGCCCCCGCGATCACCACCCCACGCCGCGGCCGGCACGAGGAGCAGCACCGCATCATGGCTTCAGACACACCACGATTGGTCTTGCGGCCGCATGGCTGGCAGGGCCGGGCCCACCCGCTGGACGGGCGGGAGGTCACCATCGGTCGCCATCCGTCGAACACGGTGCGACTGGCCGACGACAAAGCCAGCCGGCACCACTGCGCCGTTCGTTCGGACGCCTCGGGCCGGTACATGGCCGTCGATCTCGACTCGCGCAATGGCACCCGTGTCAACGAGGTGAAGATTCAGCAGTCCTACCTGGACGAGGGCGATGTCCTGCGGGTGGGCGGGCATGAGTTCCTGGTGGAACTTCTCGCGGGTGAACCCGAGGACGAGGGCGCCGATCCGGGAGATTCCTCGACCGCCACGGCGACACGCACCAGGAAGAAGCGCGGCTCGACGACCTCCGCGGCCCAGACGAGTTGGGCGAAAGAGATCCGCCGCACCATCGGCAGCCTGCCGCCCGCGGGCGAACTGGCCGAGGACGTGACCATCTTGAACGCCTCGGGCGGGCGGACCGGGGCGCTCAATGGCGAGAGCCCGGGCCCGGTGGCGGTCCGGCTGCTGCTGGCCAGCGCCGACAAGAGCCGGGCGACGGACATCCATTTTGAGCCCCGCGGGGAGACCTACCAGGCCCGGCTGCGGGTCGATGGGCAGATGGTGCCGCTGGCCGAGCTGCCCAGCAGCGCGGGCGTGCTGGCGTGCAACCTGATCAAGACGGCCTGCGAGCTCGAGGTGTCGGGCAAGCAGGCCATCCACGACGGCACGATGTCGGCGGTCTTCGGCGGTGAGGGCGAGGGCGGCGATGATCGACGCGTGGAGTACCGCGTGAGCTTCACACCGGCCGTGGGCGGGCAGAAGCTGGTGATGCGGGTGCTCGACGGGCGTGGCGTGCCGCATTCGATCGACAGCCTGGGGCTGGCACCGTACATGCAGCCGCGCATCCGCAAGGTGGTGAGCAAGGACGCGGGCATGCTGCTGGTGTGCGGGCCCACCGGCAGCGGCAAGACGACCACGCTGCACAACTGTGTGCGCGAGATCGACCGCGAGCGCAAGAATGTTATCACGATCGAGGACCCGGTGGAGTACAAGCTCTCGGGTGTAACGCAGATCCCCGTGGACGACAAGCAGGGGCTGGGCTTCAGCGGGCTGCTGCGCAGCGTGCTGCGGCAGGACCCCGACGTGATCCTGGTGGGCGAGATCCGCGACGATGAGACGGCGCGGACGGCGATGCAGGCGGCGATGACCGGGCACCTGGTGTTCTCGACCGTGCACGCCAAGGACACGGTGGCGGCGATCTTCCGCCTGCTGGACCTGGGGGTCGAGCCCTATCTGGTCGCCAACTCGCTGGACTTGGTGCTGGCCCAGCGGCTGGTGCGGGTGCTGTGCACGAACTGCCGGCGCGAGGTGCCCCTGAGCCCGGGGCAGGCCAGCAAGCTGGGGGCGACCCTGAGCAAGCACTCGGGGGCATCGAGCAAGGCCAACCACGTGTACACGCCCACCGGTTGCGCCCAGTGCCTACGGACGGGATTCGTGGGCCGGCGGGCAATCTTCGAACTGCTGGAGTTCAACGACTCGCTGCGCGACATCGTGCTGCGAGAGCCATCCATCCAGGCGATCAAGAAGGTGATCGAGGCCGACCTGTTCACCACGCTACGCAGCTTCGGCTTGCGGCTGGCGGCGCAGGGCGTGACGAGCCTCGAAGAGGTGGATCAGGTGGCGGGCGAGGAGTGAGGCCAAGGCCCGGCAGCCAGGGATTCGATCCGCTGGACCATGTTGCGTTGTAGGGGAATGGAGCGGAGGCGACTCGAACGCCCAACTTCCAGCTTGCAAAGCTGGCACTCTACCAGTTGAGTTACCGCCCCTGGCAGGGGCCAGTGTATGCCCTTCTCGGACGCCCGAGCGCCCGCACAGACCGTTGCGACGCGTGTTGGCCTGGCCTTCGGTCGATAGGCCCGGCGAGGAGGGCTTGCCGATGGGTTGGATCCGGAGCGTTGGGGTTTGCGCGGTGTTGTTGGCAACGGCAGCGGCGGGCTGGGCGAATCCCCAGCAGGCGTTCGATGCGGCCAGAAAGGCCGAGGCCGAGGGCCGCCACCGCGAGGCCTTCGATGGCTACCTGCGAGCGTGGTCCGATCCGGCCCTGCGTGTGGAAGCGGCGCGGCGGGCCCGCTCGCTCGAACGCATCGCCAGGCTCTCGTCAGACGAGGACTCGATGGCCATCGAAGGGCTGCGTGAGAAGCTCGGCGCCGGTTTTCGTACGTATCGGTCCCGGTCGTACTACGTGCTGAGTGATGCCGACGACGCGTGGACACGCTCGCGTATCACACTGCTGGAGCGGGCTCGCGAGCAATACTTCCGCGAACTGGATCGGCTCGAGATTCCGGTTCATCCTCATGCCCACCGGCTGGTGTGCGTGTTCTTCGGGGAGCACGGAGATTATCTGACGTTCGCGAGGAACCATGACGGCTTCGATGCGGGTTGGACGGCCGGGTATTACAGCATGGCCCACAACGCGATCGTCATTCACGACGATCGGACGTCGCCCAGCCTCTTCCGGGTCATGCGACAACTCGAGGGCTTCCAGGCCCGCGTCGATAAGCTGGAAGCTCGGGCGGACGAGGCCGACCGGCAGCGCGAGCATCAGCGGGCGGCCTTTCTGCGTGATGCCGCGGGGGATCTGAAGGAGCACATCTCCAAGGAACGGCATCGCATCGAGAACGAGGTGCTCCGTTTCGGTATTGCCAAGGTGCTGCACGAGGGAATCCACCTGCTGGCGTTCAACACCGGATTGCAGACCCGCGGCTCGTCGTACCCGCTCTGGGTCAGCGAAGGCCTGGCCGCGAGCTTCGAGGCCCACTCGATCACGGGACAGTTTGGCTTTGCCTTCGAGTACGGGCCGCGGGAGGACGAGTTGCTGTCCATCGCGGCCAAGGGCGACCTGCCGAGCATCGAGCGGCTGATCACGATGGACGACAACTCGGACCTGCGCATCGAGACCGCACGGCCGCTGTACGCTGTCTCCTATGGGCTCTTCAAGGAGCTGCACCGCACGAACCGCGACCAGTTGGCGGCCTATCTGACCGAGCTGGCCGACCTGCCCGCGGGCCCCCAGTCGGCCGGGGACCACCTGGAGCGGTTCGAGCGGCACTTTGGTCCGGTGGAGGCGTTGGAGGTTCGGGTGGCACGTCGGTGGATGGCCGCCGCGCGTGAGCGAGACCGGGATGCGGGCCGGGAGCTGCGATCGGCCCGGAACTAGGCCCTCGGTGGGGATAGCCCCCTTGGCCTGACAAGGAACGCCCCAGGCCTCGCCGATGCGTGGCTAGACCCAGCACATCCGACGCGGTAGTCTGTAGTTGCAACACTCTGAGACCTCGGCAGGGGTCTTGGGGTTGTTGGTGTATCAACCCGGAGACCAGATCGGGCACGGGGCAGAAGAATCACTCAGACAAATCAGGAGAGCAGTATGCCAGCGTTCGACCACTCAGGAAGGTGCCGTGTGTCGGCGGCACTCGCGATGGCCCTGGCGGCCGGCACGGCCTCGTTGCAGATGGCGTGCGCGAGTGACCCTGCGAGCCAGCCCGCAACGACCATGAGCGGCACGCGCGCTCCCGACCGGGGCGCCAACGCCGGCGCCGAGCCTGTGGCCTGGATGGCCGAGCAGGCCCGGGTGGGGTATCCACGGATGCCGAGCCTGAGCCCTGATGGCTCGACGATCGTGTTCACCTGGGCGGGCGACCTGTGGGCGGTGAGCCGTGATGGCGGGGTCGCCTCCCGGCTGACCACGCACCCGGCCGAGGAGACCCGCAGCGCCTTCAGCCCCGACGGGTCGACGCTGGTGTTCGAGTCCGAGCGTGACGGCAGCCGGAACCTGTACGCCATGCCGATCTCGGGCGAGCGCGGCCGGCTGGTGGGCGGCGAGGTCCGTCGGCTGACGCTGAGCGATCGCTCGCTGACGCTTTCGGGCTTTGCGGCCGATGGCGAGTCGGTGCTGGTGCACGCGAACCTGAAGCCCAGTATGTACCGCGGGGTGAACATGTGGACGGTGCCGCTCGATGGCGGGCCGATCGAGCCGCTGACTGAGGCGTTCGGGCTGATGCCGCGGATGTCGGCAGACGGATCGACGGTGGTGTTCACGCGGCAGCGCGATCTGTACGACCGGCCCGCGTACCAGGGGCCGGCCGCGGGCGACGTGTGGTCGATGGACACCGAGACCGGGCGTTTCACTCGCCTGACCGCTTTCGACGGCAACGATGCGGATGGGTTCAAGCTTCCCGACGGCTCGGTGGTGTATACCTCGAGCCGGCACGGGCAGAACAACCTGTGGCGCATTGCCGATGGGCAGACCGATGCGGCCGGCCCGCGGCGGCTGACCGACTTTGCACCCCAGGAGGGCGAGCACACGATCGCCCACGGCGTGCTGGACCTGAACGTCTCGCGCGATGGGTCGACGGCGGCGTTCCTGGTGTGGGACACGCTGTACACGCTCGACCTGACCCAGCGCGGCGCTGAGCCTCAGGCGGTCGACATCTACGCCTCGGGCGACTCCCAGACGCTCGACACGCGGCTGGAGACGCTCGACCGGCAGGTGAGCGAAGCGGCCCTGAGCCCCGACGGCAAGACCCTGGCGGTCGTGGCCCGAGGCGAGGTGTTCATCCGCAATACCGAGGACGATCGGCCGACGCGGCGCGTGACCTTTACCAGCGGCCGCGAGCAGGACATCGCCTGGAGCCCGGACAACCAGTACCTGTACTTCTCGAGCGACGAGGGCGGCAAGTTTGCGATCTATCGCGCCACCGTGAGCCTTTCGCGCGAGGACCTGATGCCCGAAGAAGCCGAGGAAGAGGACGAGGCGGCCGAGGATCAGGACGAAGCCAAGGGCGACGAGGCTACTGAAGAAGCTGCTGATGGCGAAGGCCAGGACGAGGGCGACCAGTCCGAAGGCGAACAAGAAGGCCAGGACGAGGACGCGCAAGAGGAAGATAAGGAAGCGGAGGAGAAGGTCGAATACGGCAAGCGTTGGTCAGAGGGGCTGCGCTTCGAGGTCGAGCCGTTCATCGAGAGCGACGAGCGGACCGTGCGGCCCATGCCCTCGCCCGACGGCTACCGGCTGCTGTACCTCCGCGAGCGGGGCGACCTGTGGATGCGCGATTTGGCCACCGGTCAGGACACGCTGGTGTTCGAGAGCTGGAACGAGCCCGACGTGCAATGGGCCTCGGACAGCCGGCACATCGTGTACGAGGTGGCCGACCTAGACTTCAACGCCGACGTGTGGCTGCTGGACCTGGACGATGAGGACGCCCAGGCGGTGAACATCACGCGGCATCCGGACATCGATACTTCGCCGCGTCTGAGCAACGACGGCAAGATGCTGGTCTTCCTGAGCGACCGTGCTGGCAACAACTGGTCGTACGACGTGTACGCCGTGCTGCTGGATCGCTCGCTGGAGGGCAAGACCGACTACGAACTCGCCGAGTACTTCAAGGACGCGGCCAAGGCGGTGAGCAAGAAGGCCGCTATCGACACGCCCGACTTCGACGAGCCGGCCGATCGCGAGGCGCTGGAGTTCGACACCGAGGATGCCTGGAAGCGTGTGCGGCGGTTGACCAGCGTGGACGGCGCCAGCGATCTGGCCCTGACGCCCGGCGGCGAGCGCGTGCTGTTTAGCACACGCATCGACGGCAGCACGAGCCTGTTCTCGGTCGACTATCGCGGGCAGGACCGCAAGACCGTGCAGAGCGGCGGGGTCTCGCAGGTTCGCGTGACGCCCGATGGTTCCAAAGCGCTGTTCATCCGCGGCGGGCAGGCAGCGACGGCCCGGCCTGGCGGGGGGGGCGGCAACACCCTGGGCATCGACGCGACGGTGCGAATCGACGTGGCGGCCGAGCAGGCCCAGAAGTTCCGCGATGCGGCCAACATGCTCGGGCGGGAGTTCTACCACCCCACCATGAAGGGGCTGGACTGGGACGGGTTGACCGAGCGGTACCTGGAGCTTGCCCGCAAGACCCGCACGCCCGGGGAGTTCCAGCAGGTCGCCCGGCTGATGATGGGCGAGCTCAACGGCTCGCACCTTGGCATCTGGGGCGGCACCGAGCCGTACAACCCACCGGCGATCCGCACCGGCTACCTGGGTATCGACGCCAAGCCCGTCGATAGCGGCTACGAGGTGACGTATGTCTTGCCCGAGGGGCCGGCCTGGCGCGACACCAGCCGCTTGCGCGAGGGCGACGTGATCACGGCCATCAACGGCACACCGCTGGCGCCTGGGGGCGGCATGCCCACCATGGACCTGAGCGAGGCGATGGCCGGGACGGCCGGGCAGGAGACGCTGCTGGACATCGAGCCGGCCGACCCCGAGTCTTCGGGGTACGTCCTGATCGTGCCCACGTCGTCGGGCGGTGACAGCAACCTGCGCTATGACGATGGCGTTCGGCGGCGGCGGGCAAAGGTGAAGGAACTCTCCAACGGCCGCGTGGGCTACTTGCACATCCGTGGCATGAACGAGCCCTCGCTACGAGACTTCGAGCGTGACTTGTACGCGGCTGCCAATGGCAAGGAAGGTCTGCTGATCGATGTGCGTGACAACGGTGGCGGCTGGACCACAGACATCCTGCTCAGTTCGCTGACCGCGCCGCGGCACGCGTACACCATCCCGCGTGGCGCAAACCCCGACGACGTGCCCGAGGACGCCTACCCGCGTGATCGCCGGCTGATCTACGGCTATTCGCGCCCGATCGCGGTGCTCTGCAACGAGAACTCGTACTCGAACGCCGAGATCTTCTCGCACGCCATCAAGACCACCGGCCGCGGACCGTTGGTTGGCCAGGAGACCTACGGGGCGGTCATCTCGACCGGCTCGTACCGACTGATCGATGGCACCACCGTTCGGCGGCCGTTCCGAGGCTGGTACCTGCCCGACGGTACCGACATGGAGAACAACGGCGCCGTGCCCGACGTGCTCGTGCTGATCGAACCGGGCAACGAAGTCGAGGGCGTCGATCCGCAACTCCAAGCGGCCGTCAGGGCGGTGATGGACGAGATGGAGTAGCGTCCGGGGCCGGGAGTTATCTGGAACCCGGGCTTGCCCAGCCCGCGCAGACGGACGCCCTCGGGCGTCCGTTTTTGCTTTGGTGTCTGACGGGTGGCTTGCGTGGCCGATAGCCGGTGCGAGGAGTGCTGGCGTATGGCAGGAGAATCGATGGTTGCTCGATCGGCGGTTGGCGTGTGGCTGCTGGCGGTGCTTGGCGCCGCGGCGACGGCGCACTGGGTGCTGCCGTATGACACCCAGGCCGGCCTGTTCGCGCTCGGGCTGCTGTGCATGGCCTACACGCTGGCGGCGTTCGGGCTGTCTCGCCGGCAGGCAGGGCTAACG
Source organism: Phycisphaerales bacterium JB060 (assembly GCA_044440025.1). GTDB lineage: Bacteria > Planctomycetota > Phycisphaerae > Phycisphaerales > UBA1924 > JAHCJI01. Next base: position 28,418 of record JBITAF010000003.1, read on the forward strand.
GCCCTGCTGCCCCTGGCGTGGGTGGCGGGCTTTGGCATGTGGCTGCCGATCGCGCAGGACTTCGGGGCCCAGACGCTGGCGCCCAGCATGGGCGACTGGGGCGTGCCCACCTCGATGCTCGAGCCGGCGGCGTATGCGCTGGTGCTGCTGGCCGGTGGCGTGGCGACCAGTGCGATGCTGTACCTGGGCACCGGGTCGGCCTCGGTGTTCTGGCACGTGCTGCTGCTGACCGGGCTGGTCGCCGGCGCGTCGCTCTCCCACCAGGACACCCCCACCACCACGTTCGCGGCGATCATCGCCTGGCACGTCGGAGCCGCCGGATCGCTTATGCGCTGGGCGTCGCACGCGGCCTGGGCCGTCCGCCATGGCGTGTGCGCGCGTTGTGGGGAGGACGTCCGCGGCGTCCATGACAGCACATGCCCAAGTTGCAAGGCGCCCCTCATGTGCACCCCGCCGCCAAGGCAGGCGGCACCGGGCACCGGCCCGCACAAGCGCGGGGATGACCGGGCCGCCTAGGCGACCGTCCGGTCGTCCAGATATGGGATGGGCGTGACTGGCCCCGTGCCCACGTACGGCAGCAGTTCCGCGGGCACGGCCTTGAGCCCGCGGCGGTGGGCCTTGTCTACGGCGTAGCGAAGGGCTTGGTCGATGCGCTCGTGCACCTTGGGCGTGATGTTGAGCCCGTGGGCGTGCATCTGCTGGAGCGCGAAGAGCCAGGCGTGGTACTCCTCGAGGCAGCGCGGGCGGTAGACCCCAAGCCCGATGGCGTGGTGGCCGACCTCGTGCAGGAACACGGCCGCCGAGATGGGGCCGCGCGGGCGCGGGCTCTCGATGAGCCTGGACACTGTGCCGTCGGCGTAGCGGACCTCCCACGCTACCCCGCTCGTGCTGGTGCGCCACTTGCGCACGCGGATGTTGTAGCGGGCCAGCATCTGCCGCGCGACGGCCTCGTAGCGATCAGCCGCGGGCGAGGCACGCTTACGCGGCGGGGCCGCCACGACCGCGGACTGGCTTGGCCGGGGCACCGGCGCCGGCTTCTTGCGGGGGATCAGGTCCCAGAGCGTGCGCATGGCTGACGCTCCGGGGTGGCGACCTCGCCCACTGTCAACGAACGACCGTTGGCGAAGGCGGAAAAGTCCATGGGCTTCTTGCCTGCCGGCTGCACGGTCACCAGCCGCAGGGCCGTGCCCTGGCCGCAGGCGAGAAGGCCCGCGGGGTCGAGCAGGGTGCCCGGGGCGCCGTCGTGCCCACGTTCCTCGGCCGAAACCCGCAACAGTTTCAGCGTGACGCCAGCGAGGTTGATGCTCACGCCGGGCCAGGGGGTGAGGCCGTGCACGCGGTTGCGGCAGGCGTGGGCGGTGTCGGTGAAGTCGATCCAGCCGTCGGCCTTGCTGAGTTTGGGGGCCAGGGTGACCCTGCCCTTATCCTGCTCGATGGGCTCGAGGCTGCCGGTGGCGTGGCGTTCGAGCACTCCGGCGACGACCTCGACGCCGTCCCGGGCCAGCACGTCGTGCAACTCGCCGATGGTCAGGTTCGGGTCAAGCGGGCGGGCGGCCTGGCCCAGTACAAAGCCGGCGTCCATCTCATCGGCCAGGGTGATGACGCTGACGCCGGTAGTCTGGTCGCCGGCGAGGATGGCGGCATTGATGGGTGCTGCCCCCCGCCACCGGGGCAGCAGTGAGGCATGCAGATTGATGGCGAACTTGTCGGCCAGGAGCTTCTGGCCCAGCTTCTGCCCGAAGGCGATGACCACCCAGGCGTCGGCTTCGAGCCCGCGGATGTGATCCCGCACCTCGGGCGTGTTGACATTCTCGGGCTTGAGCACCTCGACGCCCGGCATCAGCGACTCGGCCTCGGTAGCGATGGGCGTGGGGCTGAGCGACTTGCCGCGACCGGCGGGGCGGTCGGGTTGGGTGACGACGGCAGCGACCTCGTGCCGTTTCACCAGCATGCGCAGTGTGGGCACGCCGAAGGCTCCAGAACCAAAGAACACCACTTTCATGCCGGGCCTCCCTGCCCTGATTAGGAATCAGCGGGCCTTGCGTTCGAGCTTGCGGAGGGCCGACCGGGTGCGCAGGCGGTCGAGTTGGCCGAACTTGTCGATGATGAGCACGCCGTCGAGGTGGTCGGTTTCGTGCTGGATGCAGCGGGCCAGCAGGCCGACGGCCTGGACCTCGAATCGCTGGCCGTCCAGGCCGGTGGCCTCCATGACGACGGCGTGCTGGCGGTTGACCTGGCCTCGGATGTCGGGCAGGCTGAGGCAGCCCTCCTCGACAGATTCGAGGTCTCCCACAGGCTTGAGCTCGGGGTCGATGCAGACCCATGGCTGGCCGCCGGTGTGCTCCTTGATGTGCTCTGGCAGGAGGCTGGCCTTTGGATCCGCCGGGACGGCGCAGACGAACATCCGCCAAGAGAGGCCCACCTGGGGTGCGGCCAGGCCGATGCCCTCTTCCTGACGCATGACCTCGATCATGCGCGCTGCGACCTCTCGGACGTTCTCGGTGACCTCGCCCACGGGCTGGGCCTTGACCCGCAGCACCCGATCTGGGTGGAACCGCAGGTGCAGGCTCTGGGCGTCGGCGGGACTGATGCTCTGGGCGTGCTGGGGCATTGCGGGGATGATATTGTGCCCCGCCGGGGGAGGCATGGGCTGGCCCTACAATCGGGGCCCCTTGGGCACTCCGGCGGACTTCTGACCAGACGGGAGCAGGATTTTGGCGATCTTCGGCGGCAAGAAGAAGAAGGACGACGCGGGTTCTCCCCAGGCCAACGGCGAGGACGCCAACGAGCCCAAGGCGGCAAGCGGCGGCAAGGGCTCGGATGATGGGGGCAAGGGCGCCGAGCCGGGGCCGACCTTCAACCCCGAGGGTGCCGAGCGCTTCTTCGAGCACGCCCGCACGGCCCACGAGACGACCAACTACGAGTATGCCATGAACCTCTGGCTCAGCGGCTTGAGGCTGGATGCCAGCAACATGACAGCCATGGAGGGGTTCTTCCGCTCGGCCTCGGCGTTTGCCGGGGCCAACCCGAAGAAGCGTCCCAAGGTGGACGTGCCCACCAAAACACCGGTGGACAAGTTCCTGGCGGCGCTGCTGAACTGGGCGACCAAGCTGAGCGACGGGGACGCGGCGATGCGCGCTGGCGAGGCCGCCGCCAACGCTGGGCTGGATGAGCAGGCCTACTGGTGCCTGGAGCGGTCGATGAACATGGCCAAGCAGGCCAAGCGGCCCAGCCCGCTGACGTTCAAGCGGCTGATGCAGCAGTTCGCCAAGGTCGGGGCCTATACCGAGGCGGTCGAGGCGGGCAACATCGCCGTCCAGCTCAACCCGGCCGACTCCGATCTGGCCAACGCGGTGAAGAACTTCTCGGCCCAGGCGACCATGAGCCGGGGCGGGTACGACAACGTTGGCGAAGAGGGCGGATTCCGTAAGAACATCCGCGATGCCGCCAAGCAGCAGCGCTTGCAGGACGAGGAAACACTTTCGAAGGACGAGGGCACGATCGAGCGTCTGATCGAGCGGGCACGGGCCGATCTGGAAGCTCGCCCTGACGATCCACCCACCATTACCACGCTGGCCAAGCGGCTCATGGAACGGGGTACGCCCAAGGACGAGAAGGAGGCGTACGAGCTATACAAGAAGGCGTACCAGCAGACCAAGGAGTTCCGCTTCCGTCAGGCCGCCGACGACATTAAGATGAAGGCCTGGCGCCGCCGCCTGATGGCGCTCGAGAAGAAGGCCAAGGAGCAACCCGAGGACGAGGCGGTCCAGCAGGAACTTGAGAGCGCCCGCAAGGATGTGCTCGAGGCCGAGACGAAGGTGTACGCCGCCCGGGTCGAGGCCTACCCGACCGACAACATGATCAGGTACGAGTTGGGCCGGCGGTACTTCGCCCAGGGCATGTACGACGAGGCGATCGCCAATCTCCAGCAGGCCCAGAGCGAGCCCAAGCTCCGCGTCCGCACGCTGCACATGCTGGCACAGTCGTTCCTTGCCATGGGCTGGGGTGACGAGGCGGTGACCACCTTCCGCCAGGCGCTCGAGGCCCACGGCCGCGATGGTGACGAGACGGGCATGGAGATCAACTACGGGCTCATGGATGCCTTGCTGACCAAGGCCACCGACCATCGAGACCTGGAAGCGGCCATCGAGGCCGACAAGATCGCCTCGAGTATCGCCATCAAGGACATCTCCTTCAAGGAAATCCGGGCCAAGCGCGACGCGATCAAGAAACTGCTGGCCGAGTTGCGGCAGGGCTAAGGCGTTTGGCCAGGCCTCAGGCCATCGCGATCATCCCCGCCCGACTGGGATCGACACGCTTTCCCGGCAAGGCGCTGGCCAGCGAGACCGGCAAGCCCATGGTGGTACACGTGTGCGAGCGGGCGGCGATGGCTGAGGCCGTTGCCAACGTCGTGGTCGCAACCGACAGCCAGGAGATCCGCCAGGCCGTCGAGGCCCACGGCTTCGACGCCGTGATGACCAGCGCCGAGCATGACAACGGCACCAGCCGGCTGGCCGAGGCGGCCAGGACGATGGGGCTCAAGAGCCAGCAGGTGATCGTGAATGTGCAGGGGGATGAGCCGGAGATCGAGCCGGAGGTCATCGATGCGGCGCTGGTCGCGGTTGGCCAGCCGGTTCTGGGGACGCTCAACAAGATGTACCGCATCGCTCAATTGGGCACGGTCGCAACGCCCATGCACGACGGTGAGGATGTCACCGATCCGAATGTCGTTAAGGTGGTCCTGGGCCTGCTCGAGCCGGACGTGGGTGTGGGGCGAGCGCTGTATTTTTCGCGGGCGGCCATCCCGCTGGACCGAGACCATGCGTTTGCGGCCCGCCCCCTTCGGCACGTGGGTATCTACGCGTACAACGTCTTCTCTCTGCAACGCTACGTCGACCTGGCCCCCACACCGTTGGAACAGTGCGAGAAGCTCGAGCAACTCCGCTGGCTGGAGCATGGGCTACCCATCGCGGTGGCCGTCCGGCGGGCAACCCATCAGGGCATCGACACACCCGAGCAGTACGCGGCATTTGTGGAACGCTATCGGGCGGGGCGGCCTGGCTGACCACCCCCGCCCTGCCCGCCTATCCTCTCTGGTGCCCGATCAACGAAACTCGAAGCACGGTAACGACCAATCTCAAGACGACTGGCCCATGCCTGTCGGAAGTGGTTCTGCCCCCTCCGATCGGACGCTGGGGGAGGACGCCCGCCGGCGCCGGGCCGACGAGTTGCTCGTGCAGGCGGCCGAGGGCTCGCTGACGACCGAGTTCTACTCGCCCGTGCCCCCGGGCTATCGGCGGGGTCGGACGAAATACGTCGCGGTGCTGGGCACGGTGATGAGCGGGCTTGGCAAGGGCATCTTCGCCGCCAGCGGCGCCAAGCTGCTCAAGGACAAGGGCCTGACGGTCGCCCCCATCAAGATGGAGGGCTACCTGAACATCGACTCGGGCACCCTGAACCCCTACCGCCACGGCGAGGTGTTCGTGCTCGACGATGGCACCGAGTGCGATATGGACCTGGGGACATATGAGCGTATGTTGGCTCAGAACCTCAGCCGGCGTAACTTCACCACCTCGGGCCAGATCTTCAGCGAGGTGCTCGAGCGCGAGCGGCTGGGCGATTACCTGGGCCGAGACGTGCAGATGATCCCCCACGTCACCGGCGAGGTGAAGCGCAAGCTCCGCGAACTGGCGATGTATGGCGACGGCACGGGCCGGCCCGCCGACGTGGTATTCGTCGAGGTTGGCGGCACGGTCGGCGATTATGAGAACGGGTTCTACATCGAGGCTCTGCGCGAGCTGGCGTTCGAGGAGGGGCCCCGCTCGGTCTGCTTCGTCGCGCTCACCTACGTCATCGAGGCCAAGGTGCTGGGCGAGCAGAAGAGCAAGGCGGCCCAGCTTGGCATCCAGCGGTTGATGGAAGCGGGTATCCAGCCCCACATGATCGCCTGCCGCTGCGACAACCCGGTAACGGGCCAGGCGATGCAGAAGATCGCGATGTACAGCAACGTGCCGATGCGGCGCGTGTTCAGCATGCACGACCGCGAGAGCATCTACCTCATCCCCGAGGAGATGCGCCGCGACGGACTCGATCGCGAGATCCTGAGCGTGCTGGACCTGCACGATGGTGTTGACATGGGCCAGTAAGACCGCGAGCGCGAGCGGTGGCGGTCGTTCGTGCGGGGCCTGACCAGCGAGCCTGAGCACCGCATCCGGATCGCCCTGGCGGGTAAGTACACCGACCTGGGCGATGCCTACGCCTCCATCGATAAAGCCTTCGAACACTGCGCGGCGAACCTGCACGCTCAGATCGAGATTGAACGCTTCGACACCACCGACCTGACCGAATCGCGTATCGCCGAGGAGCTGAGCCGCGTTGACGCGGTGCTCGTGCCCGGCGGTTTCGGGGCGCGGGGCGTGGAGGGCAAGCTGGCGGTGGTCAAGCACTGCCGCGAGACCGGGCTGCCCTACCTGGGTATCTGCCTGGGCTTCCAGGTCGCCGTCATCGAGTACGCCCGCAACGTGCTTGGCCTCACCGACGCGGCGTCGACCGAGTTCGACCCGGATTCGCCCCACCCGGTCATCAGTGAGTTGCCCGACCAGAAAAAGATCGAGGGGCTGGGCGGGTCGATGCGGCTGGGCGCACAGGACGTTGTGCTCACGCCCGATTCGCTGGCCAGCTTCCTCTTCTCCGGACGCACGAGCGAGCGTGAACGCTTCCGCCATCGCTACGAGGTCGACCCGGGCTACATCGACCGCCTGACCGAGGCCGGGTTGGTCTTCAGCGGCCGACACCCGACCCAGCCCATCATGCAGGTACTCGAGCTTCCCCAGCCCGGGCACGACGAGGACTACGACGGCCCGACGCACCCGTACTTCGTGGCCGCCCAGTTCCACCCCGAGCTCACCAGCCGGCCGCTGGAACCCCAGCCCATGTTCATGGGCCTGTGCGCCGCGGCAATCGCCAGGCGGGTGGCCATGGGTCCGCGCGAGGGCGAGCAAGCCGGTCCCAAGGAAGTCTCGAATCTCGTCAAGCGGTGGCTCCGCACGCCGCGTAAGCGCACGCAGCCGGCCTGATAAGAAGCGCCCGGGCTTGTGCCAAGCTTCGTTCTAACTAGCCCATTTCCATCGAACGCAGCGACGCCAGAAGCACCAGCCCGGCGAATCGTCCGGGGCGTCCAGTGGCGACCTGCGCGTTGTGCACAAGCGTCTGGGCGTAGAGGTCGGCCTCGAAGTCGCCGCCGGCCGAGAGGGCCGCGAAGGCATTGACCGCCCACGGATGCCCCGTCGCGTTGTCAGGCTGGATCTCCTGCACACACCACGCCGCGGCGGCCTGGGCCCGAGCGATCAGGTCCGGCTCGTTCCGCTGTGCACCCAGGGTCCACAACGCCTGGATGGCCGCCAGCTCGCGCTCGGTCCAGACCTCGATGGCGACTTCCCCGCGTCCCGGGGCTGCGGGATCCTGGAGTGGACCATCGCCCGTAGCCACTGTGGCGGCGGGCTCCGCGTCGTTGGCAAGGGCGTACCACAGGGTCAGGTCGAGCCCATCATCCGTGGTCGGCCGGATGGTCCGGCCTTGCAACCAGGCCAGCAGCGGCCCGTCAATGGCCCGGCGGTTGCCCCGCTCATCGCGGAAGGTCTCAGCCTCGATACCGGCCAGTATGTCGGGCCCGAGAATCGCGCCGAGTCGATCGATCCAGGGCTTGGGAACACGTTCGGGCACGGGAGAGGTCCTGTAACTGGGGCGGATGGCAGGTCGGGCACGGATCGGGCTGCGGGGGAGTTGCCCGGTGGCCGATAGCCCTTGTATGGGTAACGCCCCAAACCAGTCCGGGCAGGAAGGCGACCGGTTCGCGTGGATCGATCCGGGTGTGAGCGTATGGGACCAGTGGGGCGCGACGCCTCCGCCGCCGAAGGTCCGGCCCAAACTGGCCGACGCCGGGACGCCGCCATCGCCCGGCCCGTCCTCGGGGACCACCCCGATTTCGGCACCTGTGGAGGCCGAACAACCGGCCAAGCCCGAGCCCATCGCCGAGGACCCGGGCGGAACCGAGGGCGCCCCGACCTTCCACGAGTTCGATGCCGAGTTGGACGTGGCGGAGCTGGACGACCGGCTGCGGCCGGTCACAACCTGGTCGGCCAGGTCCACATCGGTGAACCGCTCCACGCTGACTTTCCGATCGCGTCGGATGTGCTACGCCAAGAAGCTGCTGATGGTGGCGGTGCACCTGATCGACGACAAGCCGACCATCCTGGCCGGCCGCGTAACCTCGTGCGAGTACGACGGTGAGGCGCTGTACACGGTGGTCATCGAGCTGATGCCCCGGCCCAACAGCGAAGAGATCCGGTCGTGGATCACCCAGCGGTAGGCGCTTGACCCCGGCCCCCGACCGCCGAACGCTCGACCATGCGGATCATCCGTTCGGCCCAGGAACTGGCCGCCTATCGAGACGATGTCGGCGCCCCTCCCGGTGGGGTGCTGGTGCCCACCATGGGCGCGCTCCACGCCGGGCACGTGGCGTTGATCCGTCAGGCCGTGGTCGAGGCCAAGGCCCGTGGGCTCCGGGCGGGGTGCGTGGTCACCGTGTTCGTGAACCCCGCGCAGTTCGACGAAAAGCACGACTTTGACCGCTACCCCCGCGTGCTGGACGAGGACGCCGGCGCGTGCGAGGCCGCCGGCGCGCGCGCCGTGATCGCGCCGAGCGTTGAGATGGTCTATCCCGACGGTGTCGACGCGCAGGGCCCGCCCATCCCAGCGGTCGCGGTCGACAAGGGCCTCGAGGACGAGTTCCGGCCCGGCCACTTCGCGGGTGTGGCCAAGGTGCTGGTGCGTCTGTTCGCGCTGACGGAGCCGGCGGCGGCGGTGTTCGGCGAGAAGGACTGGCAGCAGTTTCAACTCGCGCGGGCACTGGTCGAGCAGGAGGGGCTTGGCATCGAGATCATCGGCGGCCCCACCGTGCGCGACGCCGATGGGCTGGCCCTGAGCAGCCGCAATCGGTTCCTGGACGCCGACCAGCGGGCCGCCGCCCTGGCAATACCCCGCGCCCTGCGGGTGGCGTCCGAGGCTCCCACGGCCGGCGGGGCCGAGGCGGCGATGCGGGCGGCCCTGGAGGGCCTGCGCATCGAGTACGCCACCGTCCGCGATGCCCTGACACTCGAGCCGGTCGACCCAGCCTCGCGGCCTGGCGGCGGCGCGTACCGGGCCCTGATCACCTGCCGGCTGGGCCAGACTCGGCTGCTGGACAACGCGGCATGGCCGCTACCGGCCGATTCTCCCCTGCACAACCTCTAAGCGGACGAGATAGCCGCTAAACTAGCGGTTTGACGCCCGTCCGGGGCGTCTGGTGTTCGTCCTGGTATTTGCGAATCGGAGGCCGCCTTGCTCAAGACCCCGCTCCACAAGCTCCACACCGAACACGGCGGCAAGATGGTCGAGTACGCCGGGTGGGAGATGCCCATCAGCTATGGCTCGGTGCAGGAAGAGCACGTGCAGGTGCGCACGAGCGGGGGCATGTTCGACGTGTCGCACATGGGGCGGCTGAAGATCACAGGCCGCCACGCCCGCCGGCTGCTTGGCCGCGTGTGCTCGCGCCGCATCGGCGACATGCAGCAGGGCCAGTGCCGCTACGGCCTGATCCTCAACGAGCAGGGCGGCGTGAAGGACGACGTGCTGGTGTATCGCATGGACGACACCGAGTTCCTGGTGGTCGTCAACGCGGCCAATCGCGAGAAGATCGTCGAGCACATGAACACGGTCATCGCCCAGGACGAGCTGGTCGTCAAGATGGACGACCAGACCACCAAGACGGCCATGGTCGCCATCCAGGGCCCCAAGGTGATGGATCTTGTCAGCCGCGTCAGCAGCGAGGTGCCCACGCTGAAGCGGTACCGCTTCACGGTCAAGAACCTGCTGATCGCCAAGCTGCTGGTGTCGCGCACCGGCTACACGGGCGAGGACGGCGTGGAGGTCATCCTGCCGGCCAGCATCGTCGACATGGCCCTCAAGCTGCTGCTCAAAGACGTCGACCTGGACGCCGAGCAGAGCGATATGAAGCTCATCGGCCTGGGCGCGCGCGACACGCTGCGGCTCGAGGCGGGCATGCCGCTCTACGGCCACGAGCTTGGCGAGGACATCAACGCCCTGTCGTGCGGCGTCGACTTTGCCATCAAGATGGACAAGGACGAGGGCGACATGCCCGAGCCGTTCATCGGGCAGGAGGCGCTCAAGAAGACCATCGCCGAGGGCGGCCCCGCCCGCACGCTGGCGGCCTTCGTCGTCGAGGGCAAGCGCACGCCGCGGCAGGGCATGGCCATCAAGGCCGGCGGCAAGGAAATCGGTACCGTCACCAGCGGGTGCACCAGCCCGACGCTGGGCGTGCCCATCGCCATGGGTATCATCGACAAGGACGCCAACCAGCCGGGCGCCAAGGTCACGATCGACACGGGCCGGGCCGAACTCGAGGCCGAGGTCCGCGCGAACCCGCTGTACAAGAAGCCCAAGGCTTAGGCAATCACCCGCTCACCGATGAGCACGCCGCATGCGACGGCTGCGAATCCGACGACCAGGTGCAGTGCGACGGAAGCCAGCGCCACGCCGACCCGGCCCTCGCGCCAGAGCATGAACGTCTCGACGCCGAAGGTGCTGTAGGTCGTAAACGCACCCAGCGCCCCCACCACCACCAGCAGGCGCAGGTGGTGCGGCGCGCCGACGCCCTCTCGCGCGAGCAGCCAAGGAAGTACCAGGCCAATGGCAAGGCAACCGGCGATGTTGACCGCCAGCGTCGCGGCGGGCAACGCGAGGGGGTGCTCCTTGAGCACCGCCAGGGCCGCGCGCCCCACGCCGTAGCGGGTCGATGCGCCGATCGCTCCGCCCAGTGCGACGGCCATGATGTCCAGCATCGCTCTCACCGGCCCGGGCTCACCGGGGCTGCCGCGCGGGCGGGGTGTCGCCGGGGGATCCGCCGGGCGCGGGCCGAGGAGACTCTTCGGGTACGGCCAGCGGGTCGTCGCCCGCCCGCTCGGGGAAGAAGCCCTCGGGCACGTCGGCCGGCTCGAAGCGCAGCCAGTCGACGCCCACCAGGGCCTCGACCTGCGGCGCCATGCAGGCCGGGTGGTCGCAGGGGCCGCGTTCAATGCGGTCGGGGTTGTGGCGCACATCGGGCCGCAGCCGCACGCGGGCGGTCCAGCCGGCGTCGCCCTGGTCCAGGCTCGCGGCCATGCGGCGGCC
>JBITAF010000004.1:0-5063 GCA_044440025.1 Phycisphaerales bacterium JB060
ATCCTGATCGACAAGTTCCTCGACGGCGCCACCGAGGTCGACGTGGACGTCATCGCCGACTTCGACCCCACCGGCCAGCGCGAGGGCGGACGCGCGGTCATCTGCGGCATCATGGAGCACATCGAGCACGCGGGCGTCCACAGCGGCGACAGCACGTGCTTCCTGCCGCCCAACGAGCTCTCGCCGCGCACCGTGGCCAGGGTCCGCGACGCCGCGCAGCGGCTCGCCTCGGCGCTCAAGGTCTGCGGCCTGATGAACGTGCAGCTTGCCATCAAGGACGACGTGGTGTACGTGCTGGAGGTCAACCCCCGCGCCAGCCGCACGGCCCCGTACGTCAGCAAGGCCACGCACGTGCCCTGGCCGAACCTGGCCGCCCGCGTCATGATGGGCGCCACGCTCGATGAGCTGGGCGTGCGGGAGGTTCTCGATCCCGGCGCGTTCGCGGTGAAGGCGCCCGTGTTCCCCCACCAGAAGTTCCCGCGCGTCGACTTCGTGCTGGGCCCGGAGATGCGCAGCACGGGCGAGGTCATGGGCATGGACGCCTCGGCGCCGCTCGCGCTGGCCAAGGCCGCCATGGCCGCGGGCAACACGCTACCGACCGCGGGCGCCGTGTTTGTCTCCGTGCGCGACGCCGACAAGCAGGGCATCCTCCCCGTCGTGCGCGGGCTGGCGGCCATGGGCTTTGTGATCTACAGCACCGGCGGCACCGCCGAGTTCCTGTCGCGCTACAGCGTGCGCACGAATCTGGTCCAGAAGATCGCCACGGGCGCGCGCCCCAACGTCATCGACATGATGACCAGCGGCGATATCCAGCTGGTCATCAACACGCCCACCGCCAGCGGCAGCGAGACCGACGAGGGCCGCATCCGCTCCACCGCCGTGCGCCTGTCGATCCCGATGATCACCACCGCCACGGCCGCCCGCGCCGCGGTGGACGCCATCGCCGCCCTGCGTGCCGGCGACTGGTCGGTCCGCCCGCTCCAGGAGTACGCCCGGGCCACCGCCGCCGCCCGGCCTGCGCCCCAGCCGGTGGCGACCCCCTGATCGGCCGCCCGCGGCCCGCCTGGCGTCTGCGTGTGCCGATCCGTGCCCGCGTGTTCAGGATTGGTTTGCCCGGGCCGCCCGGCGCCGCGCCGGTGGGCTTCCAGGATCTTGCTTTCATGCCCCCAGATCGCCCGCCGATCTGACAGGACGCAACCTTCCGGGCGTCCGGTTGTTCAAGGCCCGAGATCGTTTCCCAATAACAAACACGGGTGTGTTGGGACGCACGATCGCCGGAGCAGGCGGGCCCGCCCGGGCCGCACGCATCCGCCCCCGCCCGGGGACGACGAGCGCTCCGACGTCCAGAAGACCGCGCACCAAGGGTCGCGACCGGACGCACGGGCCGGGGGAAGGACGCCTTGCATGAGGACGAGAGAGCCGGACACGACGCGGTTGCATCGCCTGCGCGGCAGGCCGGGCGTGAGCCCCAACGAGTTGGTCGTCGCCGACCGCCACTGGCTGCACGGGCGGTTCCGGCTGCCGGTGGACTGGCCGGGCTTCGCCGACACCGGGCCCATCTTCTGGCCCACGGTGGTGTTCGCGCGGGCGCCGGTGGTCATCACCCAGGAAGGCGCCGAGCCGGTGGTGGCCGACGCGAACACCACGATGGTCTACAACGCCATGCGTCCGTACACCCGGCGGGCCCTGACCGACAGGGGCGACCAGTGCGAGTGGTTCAGCATCGCGCCCCACCTGGCCATGGAGATCGTGCGCGGCCTGGGCCTGCCCGCGCGGCACCCCGGGGCGCTGGTCCCCTTCACGCACGCGGCGTGCTGCCCGCGGCTCTACCGCGACCAGCGCCGCCTGAGCCTGGACCTGGCCGGCGCGGGGGCCGACCCGCTGGGGCTGGGAGAGGCCGTGCTGGACGTGTTCCGCCGCGCCCTCGAGCCGGGTGTGCGGGCCGGCCGGCGTTGCTCGCCCGCGGCGACCGAGCCCACGCGCCGCGCCCACCGCGAGCTGGCCGAGAACGCCAAGGCCGTCCTGGCCCGGCGTTACGACGAGCGGCTCACCCTTGACGACCTCTCCGACGAGCTGGAGGTCTCGCCCTTCCACCTGGCGCGCACCTTCCGCCACTGGACGGGCCAGACCGTGCACAAGTACCTCACGTCGCTGCGCATCGCCGCCGCGCTGGACCTCATCGCCCAGGGCATGCCCCTGACCGGCGTGGCCGCCAGCACCGGCTTCTCCAGCCACAGCCACTTCACCCAGACGTTCGGATCGCTGCTGGGCGAACGCCCCTCGGCCTGGCGCCGCAGGGTCGCCCCGCCGCGGCGCGGGCCGGCGATGGCAGAGCGTCTCACGACGCCGGCGCCCCGGACCCCGCCAGCCCCGGCGGCGTTCTACGACGCGGGGTAGGTGCACCGCGTGCGGTCGGTCTCCCACACGGTGATCTCGCGCAGGCGCGCGCCCGAGCCGGTGGCGTCGATGGCCTTGCTCAATCGTTCATAGCACACGCGGGCGATGTGCTCGACGCTGGGGTTCACGCCAGCCTGGCTGAAGTCGGGCGGGTCGGTGTTGAGGTTGGTGTGGTCGAAGGCCCGCACGATGGCCTCGTCGGTGAGCCGTGCGAGGTCGTGCATCGTAAAGGGCATCGCGCCGCTTTCGGGAATGGGCGCTTCGACGGCCGGCTCGACCTGGTAGTTGTGCCCGTGCCCGCTGGGGTTGTTGCACTTGCCGAAGAGCCGGCGGTTCTCCTCGTCGCTGAGGCTGTCCACGTGCAGCCGATGAGCGGCGGCGAAGTCCACGCGCGTGCGCAGGATGACGGTGGGGGTGGTGTCGGTGGTCGTGTCGGTCGTCATGGTGATGCTCGTCACGGGGGTCAGGTTCCAGCGCAGGCTCGCGAGCTCGACGGGCAGGGCCTCGCGCAGGGCGTCGACCAGATCGGGCAGCAGCGTCGCCGGCTCGCGCGTGGGGTCCTCGTGGCAGGCGCGGGCGATCATCGGGATGACGCTGGAGCGCACGGCCTGGTCGATGCCCTTGATGTCGATGAGGTAGCCGGTTACCGCGTCGGGCTCGCCGCGGGCGGTCACGTCCACGCTGTAGTAGCGCCCCAGCCCGCGCATGGCCGGGCGCCCCGCGTAGCCGTTGGGGTCGCGCTCGATGTGGCCCGCGGGATCCCCGAACGCCGGATCGTTCACGCAGAAACGCGTGGTGCGCGTGAGTTCGATGGTCCTGGTCCGGGTCTTTGATCCGCTCACGCCAGAGGGTAGTACGATTGGCCTCTGGACTCTTCCAGGGGAAGAAGCAACGGAGGGATACCACATGTTCTTGAAGATCGCCACCACCGCCTCGCTCGCCGCGTCTCTGCTCGCGCTTGCCGCCTGCTCGGGCAATGGCGACGAGGGCTCGTACCGCACGCCCGAGGAGGGCATGTCCATGGACACCACCACCAGCCCCGCCAGCCCCACCAGCCCCTCTGTCCGCGGCGTGTCGTTCGAGATGGCCGACGGCTCGACGACCTCCATGGACGCCTACGAGGGCCGGGTGGTCATGGTCGTCAACGTCGCCAGCGCCTGCGGCCTGCGCCCGCAGGTGGCCGAGCTCCAGACGCTCTACGAGCAGAACAAGGCCGAGGGCTTCACCGTCATCGCCTTCCCCAGCGCGAGCTTTAACCAGGAGCCGCTGGACGCCGAGGGCGCCGCCGACTTCTGCCAGGCCCAGGGCGCGACCTACCCGGTGGCCGCCAAGGTCGACGTGAAGGGCCAGAGCGCCCACCCGCTCTTTGCGACCCTCAGCAAGCAGGGTGGTGAGCCGGACTGGAACTACACCAAGTACCTCGTCGACAAGGACGGCCGCGTCATCGCCCGCTTCGCCCCGCGGACGAGCCCGACGGCGCCCGAGGTGCAGGCGGCGATCGACGAGGCGTTGAAGGGCTGAGGCGCCGCCACCGGCTAGGCTGATATCCATGCCAGCGCCGACCAAGGCCCAACTCGTCGCACGATGGACACCAGACATGGAGTCCGAAGCGATCCGTTGGCTCGAGCGGAGCGGGCATGGCGAGACACCGTTCGGCCGTACCGAGGCGGGCCTGGCCGATCTGCGGGGATTGAAGCCCGCCTGTGACCAGCCGATTTGTGACCAGACCCTCTCGCATCTGGACCTCTCGTGGTCCGTGATCCGGGGCTTCAGCGCGTGCGAGGTCACGCATTCGTTCTTTCGCGGCGCCACCATCGACGGCTGGCTCCATCGCGCCTTCACCGAGTGCGATTTCTCCGGGGCCAGGATCAAGCTCGGTGGCATGGGTGGTCACGGCGTGCTCTTTGATCGCTGCAACCTTGATCGCGTGACGATGGGGAAACGCCCGCGGCTGTGCGTGCTGTTCCGAGCGTGCTCGATGCGCTCGGCCGATCTGCGGGCCCACGAGCCACAGGACGTCTGTTTCGAGCGGTGCGATCTCACGGGAGCGCGCTTCGGCAGCCGCCTGCTCTCGAAGCACGACGTCCCCCAGCCGCTGCGGGGCGTCTGCTTCTTTGGCTGCCAGCTCGAGGACGTGACATGGAACACCGCCGACCCGGATTCGGCGGTGATCCGGTGACCGAGCTCTCTGATCGGGGGGCGGCCCTGCGAGACCGGTGGAGCGCCGAGCAGCGCGAGGCGGTGATGGGCTGGCTGGCCCGCGGCGCCGCCGGAGACCCGCCTTGCGGGACGTACGAGGGCCGCTGGGACCTGCGCGGGTTCGTGGCCCGGCGTGCCTTCGATAGTGTCGAACTCCACCTGGTCGACTTTTCATACGCTGCGCTGGTCACGCCCGAGGCCCAGCGGATACCCCAGTGGGATGGCTCGAGCGCCGATGGCCTGATCGACGCCAGGGCCACCGACTGCGTCTTCCATCGCTGCGCGTTCTCGTACCAGCTTTCAACCACAACAAGAACCTGGCAGGGCGGCTTCGTGCGATTCGAGTTCGAACGCTGCGACTTTGGCGGGGCCATCCTGAACGGGTGCACGATGGCCTTTGCGAACTTCCACCAGTGCGATTTTCGTCAGGCTTCCGTGCATGACGCTCGCACCTTCATGACCGAGTT
>JBITAF010000005.1:0-36153 GCA_044440025.1 Phycisphaerales bacterium JB060
CGAGGACGCCCGGGCCCTGCTGACCGACCAGGCCGCCGACGCGTACGCGCAGTTCGAGCGAATCGCCCGCAAGCCGGTCTTCAGCACCAACATCCGCGAGCTGTTCGCCAGCGCCCGCGGCTGGCGGATGGCCGCCCGCGCCGCCGGCTTCCTCGCGGCCGTCCGCGGCGCCCCGCCCCCCAGGGCCGGCCAGGTCTTCGCCGCCCCCGCGAGCGCGTGAGCCGTGCACGAGACCGCCGGCCACGTCGTGCTCTTCGGCAGCCGCCGCCCGCTGGACCAGTTCGCCGGCGTGCCCGCAGCGCTGCGTAAACAAGGCGTCGAAGTCCTGTACGAGCGCCTCTGGGATCGCGCCATGCGCTTCGGGCACCACGCGATCAAGGAGGTACTCGACGGCGCCCGCGCCGTCGCCTTCGCCGATCTGAGCCACAACGCCCACCTGGCCCCGACGCGCCTCGCGCGCGCGATGGGCATTCCCACGGTGCTGCTCGTCGATGGCGTCGTCGAGCACGCCGCGACGATGCGCAACCCCTGGCTGGGCCCCGACCACCTCCAGCGCACGCCCCACGACCGCGTGCTGGCGATGGGCCCGCTGCAGGCCCGCATCCTAGCGGGCCTGGGCAACATGGTTGCGACGACGGGGTTGCCGCGGCTGGACGGCTTCGAGGCCCAACTCGCCGACGCGCGCACCCGCACCGAGCCAAACCAGTGGCTCCTGGTCGCCACCGCCCTAACCCCCGCGATGGACGACGACGCCCTCGCCCGCGTGCGCAACATGCTGGGCGAGCTGCGCGATCAGGGAAGAGTCCGCCACCTGCCCGTCCGGTGGCGCATCGACGCCGCGCTCGCGCATGACCTGAACGTGCCACGCGACGCCGTCCCACTCACCGAATCCCTCGCCGGCGCCCGCGCCACCATCACGACCGCGAGCACGCTGGCCGTCGAATCCATGCTCGCCGGCGTGCCCACCGCCATCGCCCATCCCCACCCCTGGCCGCTGTGGGTCCCCGCGGCGTGGATCTGGGCCGACGCGCTGGACGACTCGGCGATCGCGGACCTGCCCATCGAGCACGTAGGCACCTGCCCCGGCACGCTCGACGCGCTCCTGGCCGGTCCCGACCTGGAACGCCAACGCACCATCCTCGCGCAGCTCCACACGCCGGACGCCGCGGCGAATGTCGCGCGCGAACTCATGAACACGCGCCGGACCGGCAACACCAACCCGATTCCCTCCATGGCCCGCGTGCGCATCTCGTCCGCCCCGTGCGACACGCTGCACGTGGCCGTCTGCGACCACGAGATGGCGCATCCACCGACGATCGATGCCGCCCTGCGCGCCATGCGCACGAACGCCCGCGATCACCTGCTGTGCATCGGGCTGAGCCCCCTGAACTTCGCCGACGCCCGCACGCCCGCGCTGCACCACCCACGCGCGCACGAGATCGTGCCCGACCCGACGCTCGTCATGCACGAGCGTGCGCAGGCGATCCTCGAGGCCGCCCTCCTGCTCGGGCCCACGCACATCACCTTCGACGACGACCGCGCCCTGCCCCTGGCCGCCCAGCTCCTGTCGCGTGGCGTGCGTTGCGATGACGCCCGCCTGCCGCAACGCACCGACCACGCCGTGCGCGCCATCGAGGCCTGGCCGTGGGGTCCACGCTCGCCCGCCGACGAGACCGCCGCCGACACGTGGTTCGAGCGGGAGCTGCGTCAAGCCGGCTACGAGCGCATCGCCCTCGATGCACCAGGTACCGAGTGCGACGCCGTGCTCGTGCGCGCCGCCGCGCCGCGCCCGGACCCGGCGCTCGTCCAGCAATGGCGCGATCGCGGCCTGGGCGTCGCCGTCTCGCCCAACGGCTTGGTCGAAGCCGGGGTGTACGCGGCCCAGCGCGCCATCGATCGGCTGGCCGCCCGGGGTTGCACCCGCATCGCCGTCGTCGCCCACGACCAACGCACCCCCGTCCTCATCGCCCCCATCCGCCACGGCGCCCCCATCGTCGGCTGGCTCGACGACGGCGCCATCGAGCCCACGACCCACGTTGGCCTTCCCGCGCACGCGTTCGCCGTCGGCTTCAAACGCCTGCGGCCCGACGCGCTGATCGTGCTGCACGAAGACGACCTGCCGCGCGCTCGCGCCACCGGCCTGCCGACCGAACTGGTTGATCTATCGGAAGCTGCCGCGCACCAGCTCGACCACGTCGCGCGCGAAGCGATCCATCCCGAAACGCTCGCGCGCCCGCGCGCCGATGGCCGCTGACCAGCCGGCTCGCCACGCCGGATCCATCGACCGCTCGACGATCGCTTCGAGCTCCGCCTCGCTGGCAAAGCCCACCGTGCCCACGTCGATGAGCGGCCACGCCGGGTCTTCATGCGGCAACCTGGGCTTGCCCAGCGGGCAGTCCTCGAGGATCGCCATCTCTCGATGCGTCGGGCCGACCATGCCGCCCTCGCCGAGCACCAGCCCACAGCGCCCCCAAAGCGCCGCAACGCGCATGAGCCCGGCGTAGTTGGCGATGGCGTAGAGCGGCCGGCCGTCGTCGCTCTGGCCATCGGGCTCGACCGCGCCGGCCATCGCGTTGAGCTGGTACCAGCGCGCGCGGTCGAGGTCCTCGAACGTCCGCCGCACGATGGGCAGCCCGCCGCTCATCGCCGCCTCGGCCACGCGCTGGTGGTTCTGGCCGCGCACCGAGGCGTGGATCGTCACGCCCGCGAGCTGATATGCCGCCCGCAACTCCTCGCCGTGCCCAAGCTCACCCTTGGCAAATCGCGCAAGCTCGGGGTGGCCCTCCCAGCCCTTACCGTAGAGGTGCAAACACCAGCCCCGCCGCGTGCACACGTTGGCCGCCCACCTCGCGGCCTGCTGGCGGAAATGGAGGTCCGCCAGTGGGTAGGCGATCTGCTGTAGCAGCCCCTCGGCCAATGCCGGCGCTGGCGCACGCGAGTTGGTGGCGCGCAACGCCGCCTCACACTCGGCCCGCAGTTCTGCCACCAGCCAACGACGCCCGCCTTGGGCGCGCTCCATCGCCTCGGGCACGCGCCGCTCCAACTCCAGGATGGCCGGGCCGTAGATGCTCTGGGCCCCACCCTGGTCATACACCCGGCGTATGTACGACCCCGGCGGCTCGCTGTGCCGCGTCATGAGCGCCACCTCGCAGCGCAGCCGCTCGTGGGCGGCGTCCACGGTCCCATCGTGAAACTTGACCGGCGAGACCGCGTTGGGCCAGGCCAGCATGCGCTCTTCGGGCACGCCCAGCCGATCACGAAGCTCCGGATAGAGCATGCCTGCGACGAAATCGACCGAGCTTGCACGCGGCGGGTTCGCCCCAGAAAAGTAGTGCCCCATCGCGTCCTGCGACCACGTCACCACCGGCACGTGCGGCGGCAGCACCGGACCGATCTGCGGTCTGAAGTAGTTCAGCAGCACCACGCCGTCGGGGTCGAAGCCGATCACCGCCCGCGTGTAGTGCAACTGCGTCTGGCCTGTGTGGTCGTCGGGCTCTATCGCCAGCGTCGCCTCATGGCCCAGATTCCGGAGGACCGCGACAAGATCGGCCGCCGCGTGTCGCATGTACGTCGAGTATCGTGTCGTGATCACCAGCAGGCGGAGCCCCGCCCCCGTGCGCCACGCTGCCCGCACCGCTTCGCGTTTCTGCCGGCTATTGGCCCACTGCCGCAGCGTGGCCGAACGCTCTCGCATCGCCGCCTGCTGCCGTGCGTGGGCCTCACCCAGCAGCTTCGCCACGCCCGTCGCCACGCCCGTCGGGCCGCCGTTCTCCATCACGTCCTTGGGCAGCGGATCGTCCACGTGGTCGGACAGCCACGCCTCCAGACGCGGCATTGCCTGTGGGCCCACGAACCACGCCACCCCCGGCGCGTCCAGAAGCTCCCTGGCGGCCGCCTCGCCCAGCCGGGCCAACCCTGCCAGGGCGCTCTCGGCCCGAGGCTCGATCACCAGCACCCTGGGTAGATACTGAAGCGAGCCGGTGCGCTCGGCGATGGCCCGTGCCAGCACCTCGGCCGATGCCAGCCCCACAAGCACCAGCGGCGGCGCGAACGGCGCTGCCTTAGGCCAGATTGTCCCGCCCCCGGCCACCGGCGGCGCATCGCCCAGGGCCTGGCCCACGCCCTCGAGCACGCCGCCACTGATCGCCCATCGCTCACCCGCCAGCGGCCACAGCGATCGCGCGACCTCCAGCAATGGGCCGGAACCGGCGGGCGCACGGACAGCGGGGAGTGCGGACATGCCCCGTCCATCGGCCCCGCGTTCGTGCCCACGCCAGAAGATCGCCGATGACCCAGCCGTGAGCGCTCTGAACACGCAGAAATCACCACCCGACCCGTCCCAAGCCTGGCAGCCCCGGGCCCCGCGCCTGCCCCTGGTCCCCCAGCTCCGCGAGCGACTGCTCGACCGCACCGCCGCCTGGTTGGCCATGAGCGGCGTCACCCGTATCGCCCTCTACCCCGGCGGCCGCCACACGCGTGCGGTCATCCGCCAGCCCTGGCTCTTCTACGGCATCGAGGTCGCCGCGGTGCTGGACGACCAACCCGGGGCCGACGCCATCGCCGGTGTGCCCGTGATGACACCCGACCGGGCCGCGCGCGCCCCAGGGTTCCAGGCCGTCGTCCTGAGCACCACCGAGCACGAGGACACCCTGCGCGAGCGGGCCCACGCCGCCTTCGCCGGCACGGCCGTCCGCATCGTGCCGCTCTACCTACCCGACGACGTGATGTGGGAGGCCGAGACCACGCTCGAGCGCCTGCTCGCCCGCGGCCTGAGTCTCGATGACGCCCGCTGGCTGGTGGACAACCGCGGCGAGCGGCACGACGCCCTGCTGCCGATCATCCCCCCCGCGCGCACCGAGCTGCACGCACGCCGCTACGAGCTGGCCGCCAGCATCGCTCTTGATCACAACGCCACTCGCATCGCCGACATCGCCAGCGGCACTGGCTACGGCTCACGCCTCCTGAGCACCATCGCGGTCGCGCGCACCGATGGGGTCGACCTCGACCCGCAGACCGTCGACTACGCCCAGCGCCACCACGCCCGCGAAGGCCGATGCAACTTCCACACGGCCAACGCGTGTGACACTGGGCTTTCTTCCAACACCTACGACCTGGCCGCCAGCTTCGAGACCATCGAGCACGTCGAGAACGCCACCGGTCTGGTCGCCGAGCTGCATCGCATCCTCAAGCCCGGCGGCACACTGGTCATCAGCACGCCCAATCGCATCGGTCCCACGCCCTACCACGTGCACGACTTTGGCTTTGCCGAGTTCGCCGCCATGATCGAGAGCGCCTTCACCATCGAGCGATGGATCGGCCAGAGCGCCGCCGACGAGGCGCACACACCCGACCTGCCCCCGGGTATGTGGCCGATCGACCCAATCGCCGCCATGGACGAACGCTGGGCATCACTTGGCGGCGGTGGCGGCGGCAAGCCCCAGTTTCTCATCGCCATTGCGCGTAAGGGCGAGGCCCGCAAGGCCACCAATCACCTTGACGCCATTACCGACTGGATGCGCCGCGACCCCGGCGCATAACCGAACACTTCATCCTAGATTCATGCTCTGGGCACTCGTGCGGTCCCGATCTCCCCGAACCAAGCGCGGATCCTCCCCGTTATTTCCGAGGTCTGCGAATGTTCTTACGTTCCACAGGTATGGTCACCAATACCGGAACCTTCGGGGGGAAATCAATCCCGCAACCCGGGAGAGAGGACACGCTAATCATGATCACGAGTTCCAAGACCACCGCCATCGCGTCCGCCGCCGGCCTGGCCCTGTGCGCCACCGCTGCCCATGCGCAGTTCACCACGGGCATCACCAAGCCCATCTTCGGCGAGAACCAGCCCGAGGCCTACTTCAACCTAGGCGACAGCAACACCTTCCTGTTCGACATCGAGACCGACCTGGGCGTGCCCGCCACCGCGCCGGGCTTCACAGGCCTGGCGGGCGATGACCGAAACCGCCGCTTCTTCGCCACCGTGCGCAACGGGCCCAACGACGACGTCTACGAGTTCAGCTACGACGACCTGCTCAACCCCACCAAGCTCGTCGAGACCCAGGACGAGGCCGGCAACGACATCTCCATCGATGGTCTGGCGTACGACAGCGACGCCGGCATCCTCTACGGCACGCGCACGCTGGGCACCGGCGGGCTGCCCGAGGGCCTGTACGCCATCGACCTGACCACCGGCGTGGTGACGCTCGCCCTGGACTATGCCGACCCCAGCAGCAGCTTCACCATCGGCGCCATCGACTACAACGAGGATGACGGCCTCATCTACCTCGCCGACGACGACGACACCGGCGGCCGCTGGATCTACAGCGTCGACCCGCTCGATCCCACCGCCGGCCTCACCGAGGTCGTGCAGTTCCCCGATAACGTCACCGACGTCGACGGCCTGGCCGCCGGTGGGGACGAGGTCTTCCTGCTGACCGACAACGCCGACTTCAACGACGGCGTGCACCACATCTACAACCTGGCCGACGGCACGTTCAGCACCGCCGACTCGCCCTACCCGCCCCGGGCGGGCAGCCCCATCGCCCCCAACCCCACCGGCGGGGCGGGCTACACGCCCAACCTGCTGGACACCGGCGGCTGCCGCGCCGACATCGACGGCGATGGCGAACTCACGCTCTTCGACTTCCTCGAGTTCCAGAACCTCTTCGACGCCGGCGACTTGGCCGCCGACTTCGACGAGGACGGCGAGCTCACCCTCTTCGACTTCCTGGCCTTCCAGAACGAGTTCGACGCGGGCTGCTAGAGCCGGGGCCATCACGAGCCAGCCATGTGGCCCGCAGTGGCCCGCCTCTTCAACGCGGCGGGCCGCTTTTCTGCACCCAGGCTTCTATCACCCTGTTCGCGGTTGGCACGAATCGTGCAACGGACACCGCATCCGACGCGAGGGCGATCGGTACCAATGACCCAGCCGACCTGTTCGAATCGGGAGTAAAGATGAGACGAACGAACCCAACCCGAACCAACATCCGCCGCCTGGTGGGCCGTGCCGCCGCATCCGCGTCATGCCTCTTCGTTGCCGGCCACGCGGCCGCGCAGTGCGAGCCCAGCGTCGCCTGGCGTGTCCAGGTGCCCGGACTCCTTGAGGTCGAGCCGGCCGTGGGGCCCGACGGCGAGGTTGCGGTGCAGGGCCTCGAGCTGGTCGTCATCGAGCCGGACGGCTCGGTCCGCTTCCGCCGCGACCTCAACCGGGTCCGCACCCGGCTGCGCACCGACATCGCCCCCGACGGCACGATCTACGCGACCGCCTTGGAAGGCCCGGTGGCCCTCGACCCCGATGGCCGCGAGCTGTGGCGCGCCCCGCTGCCCGATGGCGAAACATCGCACGACCCCGTCGCCGGACCCACCATCGGCCCGGACGGCAATATCTACTACGCGGGCAACCTCAATGTCGGGCTCGCATCGCTGTCGCCCGATGGCGACCTGCGGTGGCGCACGCTGCCATTCCAGCCGCGCGACTCGATCAACGTCACCAAGGTCTTCTTCGCCGATGGCAAGGCCATCTACGCCGACTGCTGCCTCGGCCTCGGCCCGGGCGCCGTCGCGATTGACATGGACGACGGCGGCACCGAGTGGTTCACGCGCATCACCGGCACGCAGCGGCTCTCGCAGATGACCAACGGCGACATCGTCCTGGGCCAGCGCCCGCCGGGCTACACCCGCATCGACCCCACCGACGGCGGCATCATCCCCACCGTCCCGCCCTTCCAGCCCGTCACGAGCTGGGACGTCGCGCCCGCGGCCGATGGCATCGGCTACAGCGTCGGCTCGCTCCAGAACCTGCTGCGCATCCCAACGAAAGGCGACATCGAGGTCGTCGGCCGCATGCCCCTGGCCGCCACCGCCGGCGGCGCCATGACCCCCGACGACCGGACCCTGGTCATGGGCCTGGCCGAGGACCTGCTGCCAAGCCAGGCCTTCATCGGCGGCATCGACCCCCAGACCGCCGAGGTCCGCTGGACCATCGACCTGCCCGAGGAAGACGGCTGGTTCCTCCGCGTGAGCGGCATCCCCGCCATCACCGCCGACGGCCGCCGGGCCTACGTCCCGGTCTTCGGCGGCACGCGGGCGGGCGGCAACGTCTCCTACCTTTACGCCATCGACCTCTGCGGCGCGCCCTGCCGCGCCGACCTCGACGGCGACGGCGAGCTGACCCTCTTCGACTTCCTGGCCTTCCAGAACCTCTTCGACGCCGGCGACCCGATCGCCGACTTCGACGGCGATGGCAGCCTCACGATCTTCGACTTCCTGGCCTTCCAGAACGAGTTCGACGCCGGCTGCGAGTAAGGCCCATCACCCGGTCCGCTCTGCGCGGGGCGTCCGAAGGGGCGCCCCGCTGTCGTTGGCACGCGCACGCCCATACCCTGCTGCCCTATGGCCAGCAATACCAAACCGAGAATCCTCACCGGCGACACCCCCACGGGCCAGCTCCACCTGGGCCACCTCGTGGGCAGCCTGGAGAGCCGCGTCGCGTCGCAGGACGACTACGACTGCTACTTCCTCATCGCCAACATGCACGCCTACACCACGCGGGCCGACAAGCCAGAGGGCATCCGCGAGAGCACCTTCGAGATCGTCAAGGACTGGCTGGCCGTCGGCATCGATCCGCAGCGATCGACGTTCGTGCTGCAAACGGAGGTCCCCGCCATCGCCGAGCTGACGTGGTTCTTCGCGATGCTGCTGCCCTTCAACCGCGTCATGAAGAATCCAACCTTGAAGACCGAAATCAAGGACAAGGACCTGGGCGACACGTACTCGTTTGGTTTTCCGATGTACGCCGTCGGCCAGTGCGCCGACATCCTCGCGTTCCGGCCCCAGCTCATCCCCGTCGGCGAGGACCAGGTCGCCCACATCGAGATGTGCCGCGAGGCCGCACGCCGCTTCAACCAGGTCTACTGCGGCGTCGACCCGCACGCCGAGGACCACGAGCACGAGGCCCTGGGCGGCGTGTTCCCGATTCCAGAGGCCAAGGTCGGGCGCATCGGCCGATTGGTCGGCACCGACGGCAAGCAGAAGATGAGCAAGAGCCTCAACAACGCCATCTTCCTCACCGACACCTTCAAGCAGATCAAGAAGAAGATGGGCCAGCTCTACACCGGCCGGCAGACGATGGACGAGCCCGGCGACATCGACAACGCCCTGTTCGAATACGTCCGCGCCTTCATCCGCGACGAGAACCGGGTCAAGGAACTCGAAACCAAGTACGCCGCCGGCGAAAACATCGGCGACGGCCACATCAAGGTCGAGGTCGCCCAGGCCATCGACGAGCTGATCGCCCCTATTCGAGAGAAACGCGCCGAGCTCGCGGGCGAGGCGGGCGACAAGGTTGTCTTGGAGATCCTCCGCGAGCACGCGGCCAAGGCCAACGCGGTGGCGGAGGACACGCTCGCGAGAGCAAAGGCGGCAATGAAGCTGGACTTCTTTGGGCGGGAGCTGAAGTTTCCGAAGTAACTCTTCTTACGAACCCCTGCCGTGAGGCAGGGGGCCCGGCGACACGAACGACGCCCGCGCGATCAGGCCCCCTCGCTCACGCGAGGGGTTCGTCAAGAAGGCCGCGATTCGAGCCCACACTCCGGGCACACCGAGACCCCCTCCCCCAACTCATACCCGCACGCCACGCACAACCCCCGCGCCCGCCGCCGCCGCGTGCGCCGCCAGCGCAGCAGCACCATGGGCGTCAGCGCGAGCGCGGCGTAGAAGAGGGTGTTGGCCAGCAGGCCGGGCCAGAGGGGGAGGTATGGGAAGGTTCGCTGGCGACCGCGGATCGTCGGTTCGTACATCCCGACAACGCGGCGTGTCATGGGCTGCGAGAAGCGTTGTTCCCAGGCGCCATACGCGGCCCGGAACGGCCAGCCGATCTGGATGTAACGTACGTTGTGATGCTGCCGGTCGAGCGTCGTCTTGGACGCCACCGGTTGGGCGTCGGGCGGATGCTGGGCGGCGCGGAGGTTGTACTGCCTGTGCACGAGGCTCATGTCCCGCCCGGCGGGCCTGCTCGACGTGTCCCACAGCGTCGCGCCGAAGTAAGGAACCCGGCGCACGAGCACCTCGTGGCCCTCGACCCGAAAGTAGAACCCTTCGACCCGACCCTCGGGGACCGACGCAAGGTGGTCGAAGAAGTACGCCGCCACCGGCACGCTCCCCACCGCCAGCACCACACCCACCAGCAGCGCCGCCAGCACCATCCGCCACGTCAGGAGTCGGTGCCGCCGAGTCCGTGCTGAGGGTTCGCTCGCCACGCGGGACGATACGTCCATCCCGCCCGCTCCACCGGTGCGCACCCGTGGCCCACCACTGCGCACGCTTGCCGCAATCGTGCGCAGTGGTGGGCCAGCGGTGGCTTCCGGTGGCCCAACGGTGCGCATTCTCGGACCAACGGACGCCAGCGGTGGGCCGCTGGTGGCTTCCTCTAGACCAGGGAAAGCATCTTTTTTTGTTTCGCAGGCCTTCGGAACTCAAGCCGGGGCTCGCAGGGCCCGATCAGAAGGGTTCAAGGGCCCATCCCGAAGGAGTTTCCGAGCCATGCCGACCACCCCCACCATCCCCGACCGCTTCGCCCCGGCCATCCAGTGGTGCACCCAGCGCGTGGGCAAGTGGCGCGACAACCGGGCCCTGCTGGGGCTGGCCGAGGCGGCCGTCGACGAGCTGGACGCCCAGACCCAGGCGGCCCGCGACGCACGGGCCAGCTACCTGCGGGCCAAGCGCGAGCTCCGCAACGCCTCGAAGACCTACCGCGCGAGCGTCGGCACGATGCGCCGGACCGCCGCGGCCCTGCTGGCGACCATCCGCGCGACGGCCAAGCGCAGCGATGAACCAACGAGCGTCTACGTCGCCGCCAGCGTGCCGCCCCCCGCCAAGCGCGGCCCCAGCCCCACGCCGGCCACGCCGCGGGATTTCGACGTGCAGCTCCTGGGCGACGGCTCGCTCACGGTGCGCTTCGAGTGCCCCCACCCCCCCGGCGTGCGGGCGGTGACGTATCGCGTGGAGCGGATGCTCGACATGGGCGGCGGGCTGACGATCATCCAGACGGCCAAGGGGCGTTCCTTTACCGACGACACCATCCCGGCGGGAACACGCAGCGTGCTGTACAAGGTGACGGCCCAGACCTCGACGCGCGACGGCGAGGCGGCGGTGCACCTGGTGCCGTTCGGGCAGGGGTCGATGGCCGGAGAGGATGCCGAATCACCCAAGAAGGACAGGGCCGCGTAACGTCGGGCGATGCCCGCGCGCACGACCAAGCCCCGCATCCCCGTCATCGCCGGCCCCACCGCCGGCGGCAAGACGAGCCTGGCGATTGCCTGCGCGAAGCTGGCCGAGGCGCGGGAGCTCGTGCCGAGGGGCGCGGCGCAGGTCATCTCCGCCGACGCGTTCCAGGTCTATCGCGGGCTCGACATCGCCAGCGCCAAGCCGTCCCTCGAAGAACGCCAGGGCGTGGAGCACCACCTGATCGACATCATCGAGCCAACGGAGCCCTTCACCGTCGCCCAGTGGCTGGAACTCACAACGCAGAAGATCGACGAGATCGAATCACGGGGCGGCTGGCCCATCGTCGTTGGGGGCACGCACCTGTACATCAAGGCCCTGATCGACGGCCTGTTCGAGGGCCCGCCGGCGGACGAGGCCCTGCGCGACCAGCTCCGCGCGATGCCGGCGGCCGAGCGACGGGCCGAGCTCGAGCGCGTCGACCCGAAGGCCGCCGCACGCATCCACCCCGCCGACGAGCGGCGGACGATCCGGGCCCTGGAGGTCTTCCGCCTCACGGGCACGCCCATCAGCGACCACCAGGGCCAGTGGGATAGCGGCACCAATCCCCTCGCCGACCGCCTGCTGCTGGTCACCCTGCACTGGGAGACGCAGGCCATCAACCGCCGCATCAACGCCCGGGTGAAGCAGATGGTCGAGCAGGGGCTGGTCGAGGAGACCCGGCGGCTGCTGGACTCGGGAAACCTCGGCCCCCAGGCGGGCCAGGCGCTGGGCACCAGGCAGATCGCCGAGGCCTTGCGGAACCAAAGTCAATCCGGATTTACCCTCACCGACGCCGTCGAGCGGACCAAGATCGAGACCCGCCGATTCGCCAAGAACCAGCGCACCTGGCTGCGCCGGCTGGCCGCCGGGCCGGGCCAGACGCCCCGCCGCCTGCCGCTCCATCCCGATACGCAGGGCACCGATCTGATGGCGCAACTTGTTTTGGAGCAATGCTTTAGGCACTAATCGGCAACACCTGCCGACAGGCTGTCCACGCGGGCTGGCCGCGGCGGGAGCGAATACGGCAGGCCCCCCGGCCCGTTCGCAGCCGATGGAAGGGGGCCGGGAAGCCCATCCACCGCCCGGGCGCTTGACAACCCCGCGGGGGGAACCTTCCGTGTCCAGCGACCCACCTCCCCCCACCCACGGGACATCATGGCCAAGAAGACGACCAAGAAGACGACGAAGAAGACCACGAAGAAGACCTCCAAGAAGAAGGTCTCCAAGAAGACCGCCAGCCGCGCGGGCGGTGGCGGTGGGCGTGGTCGCACCAGCCGCGGCACCGGTTACAAGGCCGGGCAGGCCAAGGGCAAGGACCTGGTCATCGTCGAGAGCCCGAGCAAGGCCAAGACCATCAATAAGTACCTGGGCGACGACTACGTCGTGCTCGCCAGCGTCGGCCACGTGCGCGACCTGCCCGAGAAGGCCGACAAGGGCGACAAGAGCCCCGTGCCCGGCGTCGACATCGAGAAGCGCTTCACCCCGACCTACCGCGTCTTGAGCGGCAAGGAGGCGGTCATGCGCGAGCTCAAGCGGGCCGCGACCGACGCCACGGGCAGCGGGGGCAAGGTCTGGTTCGCGACCGATCTCGATCGCGAGGGCGAGGCCATCGCTTGGCACCTCGCCCAGGAGATCGGCATCGACGCGGCCGACGCCAAGCGCGTGGTCTTCGCCGCCATCACCAAGGCCGAGATCGCCAAGGCCTTCCAGAACCCCCACGCCATCGACGTCGACAAGGTCAACGCCCAGCAGGCCCGCCGCATCCTGGACCGCATCGTGGGCTACCAGGTCTCGCCCCTGCTGTGGAAGAAGGTCACCCGAGGCCTGAGCGCCGGCCGCGTGCAGAGCGTGGCGGTGCGATTGGTGGTCGAGCGCGAGCGGGAGATCCGCGTCTTTGTTCCAGACGAATCCTGGAGCATCACCGCCAGCTTCGCCGGCACGCAGGACGCCGCCCGCTCGCTCGCGCCCCAGTGGGCCAGGCTGCTGGCCGAACGCGACGAGAAGGGCAACCCGCCCAGCATCAAGGCCCAGAACGCCTGGCTGGCCAAGCACGACGGCCTTCGCGCCGAGCTCGTCGAGGTCAACGGCCAGAAGTTCGAGATCCTCCAGAAGGGCAAGCTCGACGAGGGCGCCGAGGCCGCCGTGGGCGCCGAGAAGTTCCGCAAGGCCGATTCCTGCGACATCACGCCAAGCGTGGTGAAGATGCTCGAGCAGGCCGGGCTGACCGACGTCAAGACGCACGTGACAGAGGACGAGAACGGCCGCGGCCCGGCACGCTGGCTGCGCACCATCACCGGCACGCCCGATCCGAGCATGCCGTGGAGCGTGCGCTCGATCGAGACCAAGCGCACGAGCTCGCGCCCGCCGCCGCCGTGCATCACCTCCACGCTGCAGCAGGCCGCCAGCACCCGCCTGGGCTTCGGCGCCCGCCGCACCATGAGCGCCGCCCAGGGGCTATACGAGGGCGTCAACATCCCCGGCGAGGGGCCCGTCGGCCTCATCACCTACATGCGTACGGACTCGACGCACATCGCCGGCGAAGCGCTCAGCATGGCGCGCGAGCACATCAAGAAGACCTACGGCGACACGTACCTGCCCGAGAAGCCCAACTTCTTCGGTAGCTCCAACAAGAGCGCGCAGGAGGCCCACGAGGCCATCCGCCCAACGAACGTCGCCTACACGCCCGACATGGTGCGCAAGGCCCTCAAGCCCGACCAGGCGCGGCTGTACGAGATTATCTGGCAGCGATTCGTCGCCTGCCAGATGAGCAACGCGCAATGGGACGCGACGACGATCCTTATTGATGGTGGCAAGACCGACACGCTGACCTTCAAGGCCACCGGCCGCGTGCTGGTCTTCGACGGCTTCTACAAGGTCGCCGGCGTGCCCACCGCCAGCGACGAAGCGACGCTGCCGACCATCAGGGAGCAGGACACGCTGCACGCCTTCGGCATCGACCCGCGCCAGCGCTTCACCACGCCGCCCGCGCGCTACACCGAGGCGAGCCTCATCAAGACGCTCGAGAGCGAGGGCATCGGCCGGCCCAGCACCTACGCGAGCATCGTGCAGACGATCCAGGACCGCAAGTACGTCGAGCAGCGCGAGCGCCGGTTCTACGCGACCGACCTGGGCGAGGTCGTCACAGACAAGCTCATCGAAGCGTTCCCCCGCATCATGGACCTGGGTTACACCCGCCAGATGGAAGCCGACCTGGACAAGATCGAGGAAGAGCACCTCGACTGGATCGACATGCTCGAGAAGTTCTACGGGCCCTTCAGGGAAAGCCTCGAGCACGCCCTGGAGAACCTCCAGCATGCCAAGGCCGAGGTCCAGCCCAGCGACTACCTCTGCCCGCGCGACGGCGCCGAGTTGGTCTACCGCTTCGGCAAGAACGGCCGCTTCCTGAGCTGTTCCAACTACCCCGATTGCAACTACGCCTGCCCGGTCGACACCCACGGCAAGCCGCGTCCGATCGAGTACGTCGACGTACGCTGCCCCAAGACCGGCCGGCCGATGGTGCACCGCACCGGCCGCTTTGGCCCCTTCATCGCCACCGACCTGGCCGAGGGCGAGAGCCCCGAGGATGGACTCATCCTGAACATCGACAAGAAGGGCCACGTCGTGGCCCCCTCGGTGCCACCGGTCGAGACCGACCTGCCCTGCCCCACCTGCGAGGCCCCGCTGAACCTGCGCAACGGTGCTCGCGGCCCGTGGCTGAGCTGCAGCCGCTTCCCCAAGTGCCGCGGCCGTGGCAAGTGGAGCGAGCTGGACGATAAGAAGCAGGCCGAGCTGGAGCGCAAGCTCGAGGCCCACGAGCGCGCCAACCCTACGCCCATCATCAAGCGGCTGGATGGCACGCCGCTCACCGACGCTAAGGGCAAGCCCGTCGAGCACGCACCGACCATCAACCAGCTCATCCTCGACGAGATGCCCGCCGACGCCGTGAGCACGCACGAGCGTCCCGTCGCCAAGGATCACGCTAAGTCGGCCTGATCTGGCGGCGCCGGCTGGCTACTCGGCCAGCCGCTCTTCCTTCTGGGGGCGGCTCATCAAGAGGCCGATGGCGTCCACGGGGTCCAGCCCGTCGAAGAGCACGGCGTGCACCGCCTCGCAGATGGGCATCTCGACGTTGTACTTCTCGGCCAGTGCCATGACCGCCTTGGTCGTTGCCACGCCCTCGACCACGTGCATGGTGGCCTTCATGTGCTGCTCAAGCGTGCGGCCCTTGCCCAGGGCCTCGCCACACGCGCGGTTGCGGCCCTGGGGGCTGAAGCAGGTCGTCGCCAGGTCGCCCACGCCCGCCACGCCGAAGAAGGTCTCCGGCTCGGCACCCATCGCGACACCCAGACGCACGATCTCCGCGAGGCCGCGGGCCAGCAGGGCGCTCTTGGCGTTGTAGCCGGCCTGCAGGCCGTCGAGAATACCCGCGGCGATGGCGATGACGTTCTTGGTCGCCCCGGCCAGCTCGGTGCCCACGATGTCGTTGCTCGTGTAGATCCTCAGATAGCTCGCGGCGAACCAGCGCTGGACGTCTCGGGCGAAGTGATCGTCCTCGCTGGCGGCGATCATGGTGGCGGGCAGGCCCCGCGCCAGCTCGGCGGCGATAGTGGGCCCGCTCAGGGCGGCGATGGGCCGGTCCTCGCCGATCACCTCGGCGATGACCTCGGTCGGCCGGAGCAGGGTGTCCCGTTCGAGCCCCTTGGCGGTGCTGACCACCCCCGCCCCGTGGCGGATGTGGGGCTTCAGGCGGGTGAAGGCCTCGCGGATGTGCTGCACCGGAATGGCACAGACGATGAGCCCGGCCTCGTGCAGGGCAGACTCGTCGCTCAGGGCCACCCCCACGCGTTCGGGAAGGGTAAAGCCCTCCAGCAGGGGGCTGCGCCGCACCTGGGCCAGCTTGTGCTGGGCGTCCAGTTCGTGTCCCCACAGGGCAATCCGGCCCACCTCATCGGCATCCGCACCATCATCCTGAGGCGAGGCCGAGGCCAGGATCGACGTGCACACCAGCCCCATCTGTCCCGCTCCGAGCACCACAGCGTGTCGCATGGGTCACGGTACGCCCCGAACCAACCCCCAGGGGCCGGCGTAAGGAGGGCTTCACCCGGCCACCGGGCGCTCTCCCGTGCGCCTCGACCATCCGGGATTGCCGCTCCGGGGGCCTAAAGTGGCCCCTCGCAGGACTCCCACATCCGCCCCCGGCAGGAGACGCCAGCCCATGTCGACGATCGCCAGCCCCAGTCGCGACGAGTTGGACCAGCTCGAGAACCCGGACCTGAGCTCCGAGACCGAGCAGGAAACCAAGATCGAGCTGCGGATCATCGTCTTCCTGATCGCCGCCATCGTGCTGGCCTGCTCGGTCATCGCACGCTGGACGGGCATGGCCAGCGAACCCGTCGCCGCCGTGCCCGCGGGCATCGCCGCCCTGCTGCTGGGGGCCTACCTCCTCCCGCCCGCCTGGCGCGAGATCAGCCGTGGCGAGTTCGGCTCGCGCTGTCTGGTCGTCATCGCCGTGGGCGGGGCCCTCGCCCTCGAACGCTACTTCGAGGCCGGACTGCTGGCCTTCATCCTGAACATCTCCAACGAGATCGTCGAGCGCACCGCCAGCGGCGCCCGCCGCGCCATCGAGGCCCTGGTCGGCCTGACCCCCGACACCGCCCGCGTCATCGATGAGGAAGGCAACGAGCAGGAAGTCCAGATCACCGACGTCACCCTGGGCCAGATCGTCCGCGTCCGACCGGGCGAGAACCTGCCGGTCGACGGCCGGATCGCCAAGGGCCAGAGCGAGATCAACCAGGCGTCGCTGACCGGCGAGGCCATCCCCGTCTCGGTGCAGAAGGGCAGCGAGGTCTACGCCGGCACGACCAACCTCTCGGGCGTCATCGAGCTGGAGGTCACCCAGGTGGGCGAGGACACCACCATCGGCAAGGTCACCCAGCTTATTCGCGAGGCCGAGAGCACCAAGACGCAGCGCCAGCAGATCATCGAGCAGGTGGCGCGCTTCTTTGTGCCCATCGCGTTTGGTGTCGCGTTCATCGTCTTCATGCTCAGCGCCAACAACCAGCAGACCCAGCAGGACGCGTTCGCCTCGGCGCTGGCCGTCCTCGTCGTCGCAGTGCCCGCCGCGCTCCTGCTGGCCAGCCCGACGGCCATGGTCGCCGCCTTCGGCGCCGCGGCCCGGCTTGGTATTCTCGTCAAGAGCACCGGCTTCCTCGAGGCCGCGGCGAGCGTCAACACGATCATCATGGACAAGACCGGCACCATCACCACCGGCACCTTCGAGGTGACCAGGCTGGTGCCCGCCGAGGGCGTCGAGGGCGCGGACCTCTTGAAGGCCGCCGCCACCGCCGAGCGCAACAGCAACCACCCGCTCGCCCAGTCCATCGCGCGCACCGCCGACAAGGCCCGCGTGCCCGTCGAGACGCCCAGCGAGTTCCAGGAGATCCACGGCAAGGGCGTGCGGGCCGTGACCGAGGGCGGCGAGCTGCACGTGGGCCGCTCGAGCTGGCTCAAGGAGCTCAAGCCCGGCCAGGCGTCGGCCATCGAGGCCATCGAGGCGAAGATCGAGGGCGTCAGCGGCGTGCACGTCATGCGCGACGGCAGGTACATGGGCGTGGTGGGCCTGGAAGACCGCGTCCGCAAGAACACCAAGAACGTGCTGCAACGCCTGCGTGAACTCGGCGCGCGGCACATCGCGATCTTCACCGGTGATCGTCTCAGTGTGGCCAAGCGCGTGGGCGTGGCGGTGGGCGTCGACGCCATCGAGGCCGAGTGCCTGCCCGAGGAGAAGTACCAGCTCGTGCGAGACCTGGTCGACCGCGGCTACCGCGTCATGATGGTCGGCGACGGCATCAACGACGGCCCCTCGCTGGCCGAGGCCGATGTGGGCGTGGCCATGGGCCTGAGCGGCTCGGACATCGCGGCCAACTCCGCGGGCGTGGCGCTCATGAACGACGACCTGAGCCGCATCCCCTTCTTCATCGAGCTGGCGCGTAAGACCAAGGCGATCATCCTGCAGAACATCATCGCGTCGATCCTGTTCGTGATCGTGGGCCTGGTCATCGCCTCGACGGGCTTCATCAACCTCACCGTCGCGGGGCTGTACCAGATCCTGCCGGTGCTGTTCGTGATGTTCAACAGCTTCCGCCTGTTCCGGTTTGGTGAGAGTTTTGCCGCCATCGAGGGCGAGACCGAGGGCGGGCCCAAGCGCCGCGAGGCGTCGATGCGCGGGCTGTCGCCGGCCTGAGGGATTTCGGCTTCGCCGAGAAAAGAAGGAACGCTACGGACACCCGGCGTCGAAGGCGTTCTGGAAGGCCAGGAAGTCGAAGATGGTCAGCGCGCCATCGCCGTCGAAGTCGGCGCGTGGGTCGCCGGCGTCGAAGAGGTTCTGGAAGGTCAGGAAGTCGAAGATGGTCAGCGCGCCGTCGCCGTCGAGGTCGGCAGCGCAGGGGACCAGCGGCGGCAGGTCGCGGATCACGAACGCGCGGATCTGCCCGTCGAGCACGCCCGAGCCGGTCATCACGGTCGCGTCGTCGGAGATGGCCTGGACGTGGCGGAGCGTCCAGCCCGCCAGGTCGACGCCCAGCGTGGGCAGGTAGGTGTTGAGGTCGACCAGGCCGGTCGAGCGCGTCCACATCGCCGCGCGGAAGACGTCGATGGCCTCGCCGTAGCCCACGACGATCGAGCCGTCGCCGCTCACGTCGGTGGCGCGGTTGCGCGAGCGGCCGGGCAGCACGCCCTGGTCCTCCAGGCCACCCGCCTCGGTCCAGCGGACCATCCGGCTCGAACCGGTCTGCCGCCCGCTGAAGCCCACGATGGTCGAGCCATCGGCGCTGATGGCGTAGGGCGTGGCGAAGGGGTCGCCCGGCAGCGCGCCGATCTGCTGGGCCGCGCCCGCGTCGATCCACCGGACGATCCCGGTGCCCTCGTCGGTCCGGATCGACCCGGCGATGACGCGGCCATCGGCGCTGACCAGGCCGGCCGCCGAATCCGTGCTGCCCGCGGGCGCATCCAGGGCGACCATGCCGCCCGCGCGTGTCCACACGAAGGCGCGTTCGCCGCCGGGCCCGCGGCTGGTGCCCGCGACGATGGCCCCATCGGCGCTGATGCCGCTGGCGCCCGCGTTGTCGTCGCCGGGCAGCGTGCCCAGGACCTCGATGGCGCCGTCGGCGCTCCAGATGGCGGCGCGGGACGTCCCCGGCAGGCTGAACAACTCGAACACGCTCGCCCCGGTCGCCAGCGTCCCATCGGTGGTCAGGTGGCTGGGGTAGGCGTGGGTGTCGCCCGGCAGCGGGGCCAGCACGGTGGGGGTCAGCATGGCGTCCCACAGGACCGGGGTCGGCCCGCGGCCCGAGCCCCTGGCGTAGCCCACGATGGTGGAGCCGTCGCCGCTGACGTCGCTCGTCCACACCTCGGCGTAGCCCGCGGGCGGCTCGATGGCGGTGATGGTCGCCTGGCCGTGCGCCGCGCCCGCGGCCGCCAGGGCCAGGCCGCTGGCGGCGATGAGTCCGGATGTTCGGGCCTTGCTCATGCGAATGCTCCTTCGGGTGACAGCATACCACAAAACGGCCGCGGGCGCGCCCGAACCTTGCGGCCCGATTCGCCGGGCGTCCGGGGATCGTTTGCCACCATCGCCGGGGGCCGCGGGGCAGCGCCAGAACCTTCCGGTGCAACGACGGACCCCCCCGGGGCAGCCACCGGAGCCTTCCGTGCAGGTGCGGAAGCGTTCCGTGCAATCACGGAGTGGTTCTGTGCAATCACGGAATCATTCCGTGCAATCACGGAGCCCTTCCGTGCAGTCACGGGATCGTTCCGTGCAGTCACCGAAGGCTTCCGTGCAATCACCGGAGAGCGCGCGCGCTCGATTACGCGGACCTTGGGGGCGTTCTCGGACGCAAAACGCGCAGGGGCTGCGCGGCTCGGTGAGGTTCTTGGCGATCGTTCAAGCGTGCGAGGGGGCCGGGCCTGACACCTTCCAGAACTCCAACGCCGCGTAGACCGCCGCGGGGTTCTCGGCCGTTCGGATGGCCTCGCGCAGTTCCTTGCAGTGCCCGCCATTGATCCGCTTGGCGAACCACGAGATCCGCCGGCGGATGTGGGTCATCGCGTAGTGCTCGTCTCGGAAGGTGAGCATGCGATCAAAGAAGCTTCGGACGATGTCGAGCTTGTCCTGCTCGCTGGGCTCAGGGGGGATCTCGCCGGTGGTCTGCAGGGCCCACGCGTCGCGGAAGAGCCAGGGCGTGCTCAGGGCGCCGCGGCCGATCATGACGCCGTCGCAGCCGGTTTGCTCCATCATGTCGAGGCAGTCGCGGGCGGTCCTGACGTCGCCGTTGCCGATGACGGGGATATGTGGGTGGCGGTCCTTCACGGTGCGGACCACGCGGGCGATGTCGGCGCGGCGGCAGTCGCCGCTGAACTTCATCTCGGTCGTGCGGCCGTGCACGGTGATGGCGGCGACGCCGACGTCAACTAAACCGAGGGCGAGCTGGCCGGCGACGCCGTTGACGCAATCTTCCTCGCTCCAGCCTAAGCGCATCTTCGCCGTTAGCGGGACCGAGTCGGGCAACGCCGCGCGCACGGCCTCGGCGATGGCGATGGCCCCGGCGGGGTTGCACATGAGCTTGCTGCCGCCGTCCTTCTTGCAGACCTTGTCCACCGGGCAGCCCATGTTGATGTCCACGATGGTCGCCCCGTGGTCGGCCGCCCACCGGGCCCCCTCGGCCATGATGGCGGGGTCGGCCCCGTAGAGCTGCATGCCCACCGGCTTGTCCTCGGCGTTCGTTCTCGCCAGGTCGAGGCTGGCCGCCGAGCCGCGGAGCAGGCCCTGGGGGCTCAAGAGGTCGGTGCAGGCCAGGCCGACGCCGCCCTGATCCCGGCAGGTGAGGCGGAAGGCCAAGTCGCAGTAGTTGGCGATGGGGGCGAGGAGCAGATTCGTCGTAAGTCCAACGCCGCCAATGGTTAAGGGGTAGCCAATGGCGGGGTTGCGGATGGGCGTCGGGCTGGCGGCCAGGGCGGTCACGGGCAATCGTACCGGCAAATCGGTGGCGCGTTCCTGGTAACACCTTCTCACTATGGGTAGTATTGAAAGCGCAGTCTCATTACCTGGGCCCGGGAGCCAGCCGTGCGGCACGCCTTCACCCTCATCGAGTTGCTCGTGGTCATCGCCATCATCGCGGTGCTCATCGGCATCCTGCTGCCGGCGCTCGGCCAGGCCCGCGCGACGGCCCGCGGGGCGGTGTGCCTGAGCCAGGTCCGCTCGCTGGGGCTCGCCCAGCGGATGTACGCCGACGACAACAAGGGCGCGTTCGTCGACGCCGGCCTCGCCCACGGTGGCATCGCCGACCTGCCCAACGCCTGGCCCGTGCTCCTCGCGGATTACACCGAAAACGGCATCGCCATCCGCTCGCCGGTCGACGAGAGCCCGTTCTGGTCGGTCGAGGAGGGCGGGCAGTTCGAGGGGATGTCGTTCGCCGAGGCCCTGCGCCGCGTGCGCGCAGGAGAAACCAGCGGCCTGGGCGAACTCGCACGCTGGACCAGCTACGGCCTGAACAACTACACGACGCGCAGCGTGGCGCCCTCGCCCGACCAGACCTACGACGCCGATCGATTGATCGACCGCCCCTACGCCACGGTGCAGTGGCTGATGATGACTTTCGGCCAGACCGACGCGAGCGCCGACTTCGCGCGCACCGACCACGTGCACGCCGAGGACTGGGGCGCGGCCCCGGGCGGGCGTGTGCCGCTTCGCGCGAGCCTCGAGAGCCAGATCAACGCCCACGGCGGCAACCCGGGCGACTGGTCGGCCCGCGCTACGTACGGCTACCTCGATGGGCACGCCGCCATCGAGAAGTTCGAGAGGGTGTACGAGAGCTACCAGAAGAACCGCTTCGACCCACGCGTTGCGCAATAGCGCAACCACGCAGGAAGGTAGATCCACATGCGCATCAAGGCTTCAGTGGCCCTGCTGTTGGCATCGTGCGCCGCCGCCACGGCGCAGACGCACGAGGGCGACATCGTCATCACCGCTCAGCGCGGCGTCATCGAGACCGGATACAGCGACGCCGGCACGCCGGTCTACGGCCGCCGCGTGTTCGATACCGCTTTCGGCAAGCTGCCCAACTGGACCAACGACCCGGGCTTCGATTCGCCCGTCGATGCGTTCGCCCCGCGGGCCTCGCTGGGATTCGACGTGCTCGCGCCCGTGCTCGCGTGGGATGGCGCCGCCTTCACCGACATCGCCGACTCGCGGATCCTGATCAGCAAGGGCCCGGTCTCGATCACGACGCCGCTGGTGGGTGAGCAGCCCGGCTTCGTGTTCGGCCAGGCCAGCACCACGGGCAAGTTCCACCACCACCTCGCGTACGAGCTGCTCGATCCGGCAAGCGATGGCGTGTACCTGCTCGAGATGGCGCTGTGGCAAGAGGGGGGCGCGGTGGAGGGAAGCGCCCCCTTCTTCCTTGTTTTTAGCCAGAACGCGAGCCCGGACGACCTCGCCGACGCGGTCGCGTGGGTCGAGGCGACGCTCATCGGCGCGCCCTGCCGGGCCGACATGGACGGCGATGGATCGCTGACCATCTTCGACTTCCTGGCATTCCAGAACCTGTTCGACGCGGGTGATCTCGCGGCGGACTTCGATGGCGACGGATCGCTGACCATCTTCGATTTTCTCGTGTTCCAGAACGAGTTCGACGCGGGCTGCTGACCACCCCGGATCAGGTTTATTGAGAGAGGAATGGATCACATGCGCAGCGCACTGATTGCAACCACCATCGCCCTGGCCGCCACCGGTACCCTCGCCCACGAGAGCGACGTCGGCCTGAAGATCGTCGATGGCCGCATCGTCACCGGCATCGTCGAGGACGGCCCCGGCGGCGAGTTCGTCGTCCCCGGCGAGCGCGTGTTCGCCGCGGAGATGTTCGAGTTCGGCGGCTCGATCTTCGCCGACGAGCCCGGGCTCTTTCCCGCGCCGGGCGAGTTTCCGGACAGCGACCTGGGCTTCGACTTCGCCAGCCCCGTGCGGCGGTGGAACGGCTCGACCTTCGAGAGCGCCACCCAGACGTACACGCTGGAGTTCGGCCCCCTGAGCGCCACGAGCCCCGCCACCGGCTCGGCCCCGGGCTTTGGCATCGGCGTCGGGCCGGCGGGCTTTGATGAGCACTACGACTTCTACCTAAACGATCCCGAGCCGGGCGTGTACCTGCTGGCGCTGGACCTGTGGAGCAGCGACGCGGGCATCGGCGACGCCCTGACGACCTACCTGGTGTTCGACTACGACACCGCCCCGGGCGCCCACGACGCGGCGATCCATTACGTAGAGGACGTGATCGTCCCCGCGCCCGCCTCGCTTGCGGTGCTGGGCCTGGGCGCCCTGGCGCTGCGCCGGCGCCGATAAGGGGGCCGAGGAGCCCGGTTCTGGGCCCCGACAACTGGCCCCAACATTTTTCCTTTGGTGTGAAGGCCCTCTTGTGGTATGCTGTGCCCGAGAGGAGCTTTTCTTATGTCGACGCGCCGCCCCTTCGCCAACACGCCCAGAGTCGCCATCCTCCCCCTTATGGGCCTCGCCCTCGCCCTGCCGGCCCACGCCCAGGTCGAGATCCAGTGGAACAAGCGCGTCGACGAGGTCTTCGACATCCCCACCAACTGGGATCCGCCCATCGTGCCCACCAGCGGGAACACCGCCGTGTTCGCCCAGCCGGGCGATTACGACGTGCTGCTCACGCAGACCCGCGAGGTCGGCGCCTTCGACTTCGTGAACCGCTCGGCCAACCTGGTCATCGCCGGCGGCCGCGGCCTGACGACCTCGCAGATCCTCGGCGGCGGGCGCATCACCGTGAACGACGCGGGCACGACGTTCAGCAGCGAGCTGTTCCTGGACGCCGGCACGCTGGCGATCACCAACATCGCGCTGAACGGCGCCCCGGGCGAGCCGACCTCGCGCGCACGCCTGCGCCGGCCCTCCAGCGGCGACAACGCGATCGTCGATGGCACCGTCTCGGGCCGCGGCGACGTGATCGGCGGCTTTGACTTCCGCGGCGACATCGACGCCCGCGGCATCGACGGCTTCATCCAGTTCATCACGGGCGCATCCACGCTGGCGAGCGACTCGTTCGTGCGCAGCGACGCGGGCGCGGGCATCGGCCTGTCGAGCGCGACGTTCACCGGCGGCACGTGGAGCGGCGGCGATGGCGCGCTGCTGGACGTCTCGGGCTCCACCATCGCGGACGCCGCGATCGAGGGCCGCTGGCTGCTGGACAGCGCCAGCGCTCTCACGCTGGCGGGCGACATCGCCGGCGGCTTCATGGATGACGGCCTCATCGTCGTCAACGACGACCAGATCGTGCAGACGACCGACCTGAACCTCGCGGCCGGCGCCGACGTGGCGACCGATGTGCTGCTGAACACCGGGCCCGGCCTTGCCTTTGGTTCGGCGAGGCTCTTGGGCGCCGGCAGCGGCGCCGACGCGCCCATCCTGCGGGGCGAGCTCGCCGGCCGCGGCCGGCTCTCGGGCGCCATCGAGCTGGCCGGGCTCGTCTCGCCCGGGAGCACCGCCGGCGATGTGGACGAGCTGGAACTCGCTTCGGGCACGGTCACGCTCACGCCGTCTGCCACACTGGCCATCGACATCGCCGGCCCGGTCAGCCCCGATGACCTCGACCGCCTGGCCGGCGGCGGCTCGATCACCCTCGGCGGCACGCTCGTTGTCGACTTCGCGGACGGCTTCGTGCCCGGGCCCAGCGATAGCTACGAGATCATCGACCTGTTTGCCGTCGACGGCGAGTTCGACACGGTCGACATCGAGCCGGTCGGCGCCGCCGCCTCGGCCCGCGTGATGAACACCGACCGCACCGACGCCATTGTGCTGTGCGGGGACGACCTGGACGGCGACGGCGACCTGACGATCTTCGACTTCCTAACGTTCCAGAACCTCTTCGACATGATGGACCCCCGCGCAGATTTCGACGGCGACGGCGCGTTTACCATCTTCGACTTCCTGTCGTTCCAGAACGCTTTCGGCGCCGGCTGCCCGTGACCGACTAGAACCCCGGCTCGCTCCGCACGTGCACCAACTCGCCGGTAAACGGGTCGGCGAACTCCAGGCTCCACGCGTGCAGCAGCAGGCGAGGGGCCTTGCTCGTATCGCCATACAGCGGATCACCCACGATCGGCGCACCAAGCCCGCGTTCGTCGGCCGCGTGCACACGGAGTTGATGGCCCCGCCCGGTGATCGGCGTGAACTCCACCCGCGTGTTGCCATTCTCGACACTCAGCACCCGGTACCGCGTCTGGCTTGCCCGCCCGTCCTCGGCCACGATGTGCTTCGGCCTGTTGGGCCAGTCGATGCGCAGCGGCAGGTCGATCAGCCCGGCGTGCTCCTTGAGCTCGCCCTCGACCACGGCGATGTAGCGTTTGGTCACCCGGCGGTGCTCGAACACCTGGCTCATGGCACGCTGGCCATCGGGGTCCAGCCCAACGACGAGCAGCCCGCTGGTGTCCTGGTCCAGCCGGTGCACCGTCATCGGGCCCGTCGCGTCGGGGTACATCGCCAGCACGCGGGCCCGCACGCAGTCGGCCTTCTCGGGCCCCTTGCCGGGCACGCTCAAGAGCCCGCTGGGCTTGTCGACCACCACATAGCGGCCCGTATCCAGGATGATCCTCAGAAGGCTGTCGGTGGGGGCGTCGGCCATGGACATGGACGATATACTCCCCTTCGTTGCGACACAGTCTCAGGTAGCGCGGCCCGGTTCGGCCGGGAAAGGGTGGACAATGTTCGGGATTCGCGTCGGTATGCTCACGTGCGTAGGAATGGCCGGCTTGGGGTGTGCCGCGGTCGCCCAGAATGAGAACGGCGGCGCGCAGCCCAGCCAGGGCTGGCAGGAGGCCGAGGCACCGATTCTCTCCGGCCACCGCCAACTCACAAGCCGGGACATGTTCACCCGTGCTGGCGAGGCCTACTTCAACGCCAACAGCAGCATGGTCATCTTCCAGGCCACGCCCGTGCCACCCGAGGACGACGCCCCCAGCCCCCACTACGAGATGTTCGTCGCCCCCTTCACCACCGACGGGTCGAGCATCAGCGGCATCAGCACACCCATCCGCGTCTCCACCGGCGGCAGCGCCAACACCTGCGGCTGGTTCCACCCAACCCAGGCCAACATCGTCCTCTTCGGCAGCACCGTTGAGCCGCCCTCGGCCGACAACGTGCCCGGCTACCAGCGCGG
The DNA here is from genome assembly GCA_044440025.1 of Phycisphaerales bacterium JB060. GTDB lineage: Bacteria > Planctomycetota > Phycisphaerae > Phycisphaerales > UBA1924 > JAHCJI01. The sequence continues at coordinate 26,478 of JBITAF010000005.1, forward strand.
CACGGGCCGATACGCGTGGAGCTTCCCCACCGAGATGCAGATCGTCAGCGGCAGCATCAGCTCCACCATCATCCCCGCCGAAGGGGACACCGACTTCCACGGCCTGCGCCCGGCCATCACCGATCCCGTCTTCGAGAAGCCCGGCTACACGGCCGAGGCGTCCTGGAGCCCCGATGGGCGCACCGTGCTCTACGCGCAGGTCGACGAGGCCAAGAGCGACGCGGCCGGCCGGCCCGACGCGGACATCTGGGCCTACGACACCGAGACCGGCGCCCACCACCTGATCGTCCAGGCCAGCGGCTACGACGGCGGCCCCTTCTTCAGCCCCGACGGCACGAAGATCTGCTACCGCTCCGACCGCCAGGGCAACAACCTGCTCCAGCTCTTCGTGGCCGACCTCGAACTCAACAGCGACGGCGTGCCCGTGGGCATCACCAAGGAAACCCAGCTCACCGACAACCGCCACGTCAACTGGGCGCCCTACTGGCACCCCAGCGGCGAGTTCCTGGTCTACGCCTCCAGCGAGGTCGGCCACCGCAACTACGAGGTCTTCGCCATCTGGGCCGACCCGGCCAGGGGCACCACGCCCGTGCGCATCACCCAGGCCGACGGCGCCGACGTGCTGCCGGTCTTCAGCCCCGATGGCCGGTACCTGATGTGGACCGCCCAGCGCGGCGAGCTGGCAAAGGGCGAGCAGCGCCCCAGCAGCCAGCTCTGGATCGCCCAGGTCGACAGCGGCGCCATCCGCGCCAAGCTGCGCAGCGCAAACGCCGGCTGAGCCGCTAGAACACCCCGCCCAGCCACAATCCCAGCGCCACCAGCGCGGCGACCACGGCCAGCACGATGATGATCTGGCCCAGGTTCGCCGCGTCCTCATCATCCAGATCCGGGCCGTCGCCCAGCCAGTACGGGGCAAGGCCAATCATCTGCTCGGCCACGCGCCCCACCGCCAGGCTGCCGGGGATGTGCCTCACGGGATCGCCCCGGTGATGTAGAGGATCAGGAAGACGTCGATCGCCAGGAACAGCAGCGCGATGCCCGCCCGGCCGCCCTGCTTTGGCTCTTGCGTCAGCGCCTCGTAGGCCGTCCAGATGTTGCGCAGCGCGAACACCACCAGCGCGACGACGATGACCCAGCCGATCCAACTCATAGTGCCACGCCCCTCCTGCTGGGCCTATCGCCGCTTCTGCGCCACCATCACGCCCTCGCGCAGCGGCACGCAGAAGGCCTCGAAGTCTTCGCCCGCCGCCACCAGCCGGTTCACCCGGTCCGCCGCGTCGCGGTTCTCGTTCTCGCCCTTCGGCGTATCGATCCACCAGTCGCCCGCCCCCAGCATGTTGTCGGCCACCAGCAGCCCGCCGGGCCGCAAGAGCTTCTTGGCGTGCGGCAGGTAGTCGGGGTACTCACTCTTGATCGCGTCCAGGAACACCAGGTCGACCTCCCCCGCCCGCTCGCCGGCCAGCCGCTCCAGTTCGGGCGTGCCGTAGCCGCGCACGACCTCGACGCGATCCGCCACGCCCGCCTCGGCGAACATCGTCTCGGCGAAGCCGGCGTGCATGTCATTGGGCTCGATGGTCAGCAGCTTTCCGCCGTCCGCCAAACCACGCGCCAGCCAGATGCCCGAGTACCCCGCCAGCGTCCCGACTTCCACGATGAGCTTCGCGTCCACCAGCCGGGCCAGCGTGAGCAGCATCCGCCCCACCGACGCCGACACCGCGATGTCCGGGATCCCCGCCTCCACCGCCCGCGGCATCAGCCCGGCCAGGTGCGCATCCTGGCGGCCGAAGACCTCGTCCAGGTAGCCGCACGTGTGTTGCCAGCGGTCATTGTTCATGTCCATGCCCATATCGGACCGTAGGGCCGAAACGCCGGCGGCCGCATTCCAATAGCCTGTATGCCGCCCGGGTCCGTTCCAGGGCGCACGCCAGGAGGGAGAGACACCATGCGCCACCTCGTCGCCTGCATCACGAGCCTCGCCATCGCGCTGCCCGCGATCGCCCAGGACCTGCCCAGCCGCGGCCGCGTCGTGCCGCAGCTCGCCGAGCTCGACCGGCTCATGCAGGACACCATGCAGGACAACGGCATCACCGCCGGCGTGCTGGCGGTCGCCTTCGACGACCGCGTGGTCTACCAGCGGTCCTTCGGCTGGCTCGACCAGGACCGCACCGAGCCCCTGCCCATGGACGCCGAGATGCGGCTCGCGAGCGTCTCCAAGCCCATCACCGCCGCCATCGTGCGCAACCTCATCGCCGAGGGCCAGCTCTCGCTCGCCGACAAGGCCTTCGACGTCGGCCAGCCCGGCGGGGGCATCCTCGACCTGGACCCCTTCCCCAGCCTGGGCGACCCGCGCATCGGCGACATCACCATCGCCAACCTCCTCCAGCACCGCGGCGGCTGGAACCGCGACCTGGTGGGCAACCACGCCTTCCGCGACGTGCTGATCGCCAGCGAGATGGGCGTGCCCAGCCCGCCCACGCGCGTCGACAAGATGCGGTGGATCCTCGGCCAGCCCCTGGAGTTCGCCCCCGGCAGCCAGTACGCCTACGCCAACATCGGCTACCACGCCCTGGGCCTGATCATCGAAGAAGCCACCGGCAACAGCTACGACCAGGAGGTCGAGCGGCTCTTCGCCGGCCTGGGCCACCCCGGCGCCGTGCGCGTCGGCCGCACCTTCGCCGCCGACCAGGGCCCATTGGAACCCTGGTACGACCAGCTGGACATGGACACCGCCCAGAACGTCTTCGACCCCACCGGCCCGCGCGTGCCCTGGCCCTACGGCGGGTGGGACCACGAGGGCTCGGCCTCCTTCGGCGGGCTCATCGCCCCCGGCGACGCGTTGCTCGCCCTGGCCGACTCCCACATCCTCTTTGGCCCCAGCATCGGCGCGCCCCTGCCCGGGGGCATTAGCCCATCGTTCTACAGCGCCCACGGCGGCTCGCTGCCGGGCACCGACACCGTCCTCTGGCAGCGCGGCCAGGGCCCGCGCGTGGCCGTCCTGTTCAACCACCGCGACCGCACGCTCGCCAGCGCCTGGGCCATCGACGTGGCCACCGCGATCGACGGCCTGGTCCTGACCGGCCAGCTCGCCGAGCCCCCCTGCGCCGCCGACATGGACGCCGACGGGAGCCTGACCATCTTCGACTTCCTGGCCTTCCAGAACCGCTTCGACGCCGGCTCGATGGAGGCCGACTTCGACGGCGATGGGGTGCTCACCATCTTCGACTTCCTGGGCTTCCAGAACGCGTTCGACGCCGGCTGTGGTTAGTCTGGTCGCCTCGCCGGCGGGGCCGGGTCGCCTTGCGGCGGGTCTGGTCGCCCCACCGGCGGGGCCGGGCCGGCCGCCAGATATTCGGGTTCTATCAAGGCAGACCGCCCCCACGGGCCCGCCAGGGCCGCCCGGAACGCCGATATGGATGACCAAAAATAGTTTTTGGTCATCCAGAACACGAATCCGGTCGCCCGCAACCGGATCCCGGTCATCCAGAATGGCAGCCCGGACGACCGCAACCGGATCCTGGTCATCCAGAACGGCAGCCCGGACGACCGCAACGGAAACCAGGTCATCCTGAACGGCCCTCCGGGGGGCGTGGCCGGCGTTGGGGGATGGGGATTCTCCGGCTGGGGGCTACGACGCGGCCGTGCCGGCCCCGCCCGCCGGGGCGTCCGGGCCGCCGGTGGCCAGCACCCGGCGACGGACCAGGGCGACCCCCAGCAGCACGAGCAGCCCCGCCAGCACCACCAGCGCCCGCGTCGCCGCGGCCGCCGCGACGCCCGCGGGCGCGAGCCGGTGGGTGCGGTGCGTGGTGACGGTCTCCTGGAGCATCTCGGGCCACCGCTGGTCGGCAGAGCCCACCAGCCCGCCATCGTTGGAATATCGCACGCGCCCCATCATCTGCTTGCCGGCCAGCTCACCGGTGGCCTCGATGGCATCGGCGATCTCGTGCGTGCGCGTGATCGGCACGGTGTGCGAGCCGGTGCCCGTCCGCAGCCGCGGGGGGTCCTCGGTGGCGGCGAAGAGGGCCCGCATCCCCTCGCGCAGGTCGCCGCCGGCGTCGATCTCGCCGCCATCCTTGGCGTGCAGCGTCCATCGGTCGCCGTCGCGGGCCCACCGCAGCACGGCCTGGCCGCCGCCGGCGACCACCATCCGCACCACGACCCGCGGGTCTCCGTTCAGCGCGCCGTCGCCGGCCAGGGGGGGCGTGTCGGCCCGCACCAGGGACTGGCTGATCTCGATCGTGAAGTCCGGGGTCTTCCGCTGCCAGCCGGTCGGGTACGCGTGGATCATGCTGTTGCGCGTGTCCTGCTGGAGCATCGCCCGGCGCTCGATCTCCAGGACGTCCCGCGCCCCGATGGTCCGCAGGTTCGCCACGCCCGCCGCCCACGGCACGAGATACGTCCAGGCCATCACCCCCGCCCAGACCACGAGCAGCACGACCACCGCGTACGGCGGCCCCAGCCGCACCGCCGCCGCCCGCGTGAGCACGCCGCCATGCTGGTAGTCCGTCCCGCACTCCGGGCAGCGGCCGATGCGCCCCAGGTCGACCGCAGGGTGCCCGCACGCCCCGCACACGGCCGAATGAGCGCGGCCCTTCCACCGCCTGGGCAGCGTGGCCCTGGGCGTGCCGATGGCCGCCAGCAGCACCCACAGCAGCGCGATCGCCAGACTCACCCACCCCACGAGCCACGCGGCATCCATCGGGCAAGATAGCCCCTCCTACCCTCGCCCGTGACGACCCCCAACGACCAGCCCCCCCACGGCCTCCCCGACGGCTTCAGCCCCATCGACGAGATCCTCGACGAGCTGCGCGCCGGCCGCATGGTCGTGCTGACCGACGACGAGACCCGCGAGAACGAGGGCGACCTGGTCCTGCCCGCCCAGTTCGCCGACGCCGACTCGATCGGCTTCATGCTCAGGGAGGCCCGCGGCTACCTGTGCCTGAGCCTGACCGAGGCCGACTGCCAGCGGCTGGACCTCAAGCCCCAGGCCGACGTGAACACCTCGGTCCGCGGCACGCCCTTCACCGTCGCCATCGATGGCCACCCCCGCCACGGCCTGACCACCGGCGTGAGCGCGGCCGAGCGGGCCAGGACCATCCGCCTGGCCATCGACCCCGGCAGCACCCCCGGCGACTTCGTCCGCCCCGGCCACATCAACCCCCTTCGAGCGCGCGACGGCGGCGTGCTGGTCCGCATCGGCCAGACCGAGGGCTCGGTCGACCTGTGCCGCATGGCCGGGCTCACGCCCGCGGCGGTCATCATCGAGATCCTGCGCGACGACGGCGCCATGGCCCGCGTGCCCGACCTGATCGAGTTCAACCAGAGGCACGGCCTGAAGATGTGCTCCATCAAGCAGCTCATCGAGCACCGCCTGCGCGCCGAGCGCTTCGTCGAGCGATTGGAGCCGGTCGAGGGCACGCCCATCGACACCGCCCACGGCCCGTTCAACCTCATCGCCTTCCGCAGCATCACCGACCCGCTGCCGCATCTCGCGTTGACCCTCGGCGGCGTGGGCGACCTGGACGAATCGGGCAGCGTCGTCGAGCAAACCGAGCCCACGCTCGTCCGCGTGCACCGCCGAGACCTCCTTGGCGACATCTTCGCGGCGCGCCACGGCGATCGCAACGCGCGCACGATCCTCGACAGCGCGATGCAGAAGATCCAGCGCGAGGGCAGGGGCGCGCTGGTGTATCTAAGACCAAGCGGCGGGCTGGACACCCACAGCGCCCACGCCAACCTCAACAACCGCCTCACCCAGCCGTTCAACCTCGACAGCGACGACAGCCCCACGAGGAGCCAGGCCGCCGGCGCCCTGGAGTACGGCACCGGCAGCCAGATCGTCCGGGCCCTGGGCATCTCGAAGATGAAGCTCTTGACCAACAGCGACGCCGGCTACCCGCAGCTGGAGGCCTTCGGCCTGAGCATCGCCGAGCGCGTGGGGCTCTAGAGCAATGGGACGCGCCGGCTTCGCGAGGGCGAGTGTGCGGCCGGAGGCCGCGACGGAGCGCTCAAGATAGAGTCAGAGCGAGTGTGCGGCCGGAGGCGGCGACGGAGCGCTCAAGAAAAATCAGAACCGGAACTCCAGCCCCACCTCCAGCGAGGCCGAGTCCAGGTCCAGCAGCCGCATCCGCGTGTCCGTGTCGTCGTAGAAGTGGATGTTGCTGTGCGTGCGGTAGCGCAGCATGGCGTACAGCGACACCGGCTCGGTCAGCTCGAAGCTCGCGCCCGCCATCGCCTGCAGGCTCAGCGCACCGCGCGAGTCGTCGTAGTCGCTCGGGCTGCTGTCGCTGATCGTGAAGATCGACCCGCCGATGCCCCCGCCGGCGAACACGCTGAAACGCCCGAGCTTGACGTCGGGCATGATGTTCACCGAGAAGCCGTACTCGAGCAGGTCGCCGTCGGCCGCACGCGGCCCGGCCCCCAGCCCGTTGCGGTCGTACTGGCTGTAGCCGAACAGCCCCTCCACCTCGAACCGCAGCCCCACGCGCGACCAGGGGCCCTCGGCCCACAGCCGGTACCGCCCGCCGATGGCGAAGCTCACCAGCAGCCCGGGGCTGTCGAAGTCCGCGTCGTAGTCGGCGCCGATGAAGTTCTCGAATCGGGCGCTGCCGCGGTCGCTGGCCCCCACCCCGATGCGGTAGTACAGCCACATCTCCTGCAGGGCGATCTCCCGCTGCCGGCGGCTCCACTCCACGTCGTCCTGGGCGGCCGAGCCGGCCACCGCCACGCCGAAGGCCTCCGACGTGCCGCCGAAGGCGCCCTCCACGCCCGCGCTGGGCGCCGCCGCGGGCGCGTAGGGCTCGTGCACGAAGCCCAGCCGCCCGCCCTCGGCCCCACCCTCGGCCATCACACCCGCCGCGCAGCCCGCCAGGGCCGCTGCCATCGCCACCGCCATCAGCTTCCGCATCGCTCGCTCCATCTTCGGCCGTCGGTTCCGTGCCTGTCCTTGGGGCCAATCCTAACCGCCCCCGCCCCCCAGGTCGGCCCGGGGTGGTTTGCCATGCCCATCCGCTAGAATGCCCGCTCAGTTCCCTCGCTTCCCGACAGCAGCCCCACGCCCCACCGGAGTCGCCATGGCCTGGTCCCCCAAGATCGAAGAGCACGTCCTGTGCAAGCGCATCCCCACCTGGCCCTACGGCGACCCCAAGGACCGCCGCGTCGTCTCCTACGACGACTACACCAAGACCGGCGGCTACGAGGGCCTCCGCAAGGCCCTGACCATGGCCCCCGGCGACGTCACCGAGGCCGTCAAGACCTCGATGCTCCGCGGCCGCGGCGGCGCGGGCTTCCCCACGGGGCTTAAGTGGACCTTCCTGCCCAAGCTGGAGGACGGCAAGGACGCCCTGGAAAACCGAGGCCCCCGCTACCTGGCCGTCAACGCCGACGAGTCCGAGCCGGGCACCTTCAAGGACCGCCTGCTGATGGACTTCGACCCCCATCTGGTGCTCGAAGGCATCGCCATCACCTGCTACGCGTGCAGGCTGGACAAGGCCTTCATCTACATCCGCGGCGAGTACCACCACCAGGCCAGGGTCCTCGAGAAGGCCATCGCCGAGGCCTACGACAAGGGCATCTTCGGCCCCAACGGCCTGACCAACACCGACGCCAACACCGGCGGCACAAAGTTCCAGGTCGACTGCTACGTCCACCGCGGCGCGGGCGCGTACATCTGCGGCGAGGAAACGGCGCTCCTGGAAGGCCTCGAAGGCAAGCGCGGCTGGCCGCGCATCAAGCCGCCCTTCCCCGCGGTCGAGGGCCTCTTCGGCCGGCCCACGATCATTAATAACGTCGAGACCCTGGCCCACGTGCCCAGCATCGTCGAGCACGGGGCCGAGTGGTTCACCAGGCAGGGCGTCGAATCCAGCGTCGGCGGCCCGCCCAGCTACGGCACCAAGCTCATGGGTGTCAGCGGCCACGTCAATCGGCCGGGCGTCTACGAGCTCGAACTCGGCGTTCCGCTGAAGGTCCTCGTCGAGGAATACTGCGGCGGCATGCGGGGCGGCAAGAAGTACAAGGCCGCCATCCCCGGCGGCGTCAGCATGGGCGTGCTGGGCACCGACCAGTACGAGGCCGAGCTGGACTTCGACATCGGCCGCAAGTACAACGTGCTGGGCCTGGGCACCGCCGGCCCGACGGTGTTCGACGAGGACACCGACATGGTCGCCGTCGCGCGCAACATCGCCCGCTTCTACAAGCACGAGAGCTGCGGCCAGTGCACCCCGTGCCGTGAAGGTTCCGGCTGGCTCTACCAGCTCGTCAGCCGCATCGAGGACGGCCACGCGAAGACGAAAGACCTGGACATGGCCCTGGAGATCGCGACCTCCATGGGCTCCATGCCCGGCACCACCATCTGTGGCTTGGCCGATGGCAACAACTGGGCCCTGCGCACCATCATGAACAAGTTCCGCGACGAGTTCGAGAGCCGCGTCAAGCCCAGCCACGTCGCGGTCAAGATGACCATCGGCGCGGCGGCGCATTCCTAGGCATCCGCTCCCTCCCCAGCCCCGAAGGGGCGCCGGCCTGTAGCCACGGGTGGAGCGCAGCGCAACCCGTGGAACTCTGCCCGCGCAGACCTCGCCCCCCAGGGGCGAAGGATCACGTAGCGTCAGGTTTCAGTTGGTGTTCTAGATACTCTGCAATCAACTCGAGACCGGCAACGCCCTCAACTTCGAGGACCGAATGCGCAAAAAGGCCCTCTTCCAGGATGCTGATCGGTCTGCCATCGCGATACCGCAAGCTCAGCTGCCAATCGGGTCGCCATCGATTGCGAAGTTCGTCCTCGCCCTCGAGTTCGAGCGGGCTGAATGAGCTGACGCGCATGTTCTTGCGAGCATAAGCCATCTCGATGAGGCTCTGCGAGCAGAGCCTCGCGTCGGCAACCAACGTCCCGATCGGCTTGGGATTGACGCGGACTTCCAGTTCTTTGCCATGCACTTTAAGCGTTCGAGACTCGAACGTCTCGGACAGGCCATTGAGTGGGTGGTCGGAGGCAAGCGGCGCGGTTTCCATTGGCTCGTCTGCGGCGTCGATCCAGATGCCCTTTGCCAACGCCTCAACGTACTCGTCGTGGAATGTAAACACATAGTGTCTGAAGTCAGGTAGCATCTCGTCGACGTCCCTGCCAAACTCGTACTGGTCTCCGTAGTGTTCTCGCTCATACAGATAGCGTTCGAACAGCCAGCGGGACTGCGACACGGTGTATACCCACCCCGACAAGCGGCGGTTGGCGTATTGCTCCCCGTGATAGCTCGCGTTGCCGATGTCCTCATACACCGACTCATCGATGTCGTAAGGGGACCACTCTCCACGGCACACGCGGATCGCGTCGAGGTTCTCGAAGACGACGCGTCCGAACCGGCCGTCGTCAACCTCGAAATGAACGGCGGTCCTCGTCTCCGAATCGAATCTCACGATTGGACCGGAAACCGAGTCGGCTCGGTATGGAACCCGCAGGGGCTGGGCCAGTTGTGGGCCACTGGGGCCGTTGCGATCGATCGACATACAGCCAGCATAGACCGGCCTGAAGCGCAGATATTGCGCATCGCCCGCCACGGAAGCCTTCCGGTGCGCGCACCGGAGCGTTCCCGCAGCTGCGCGAGCTCTTCGGTGCGCGCCCCCGAACGTTCCCCCAGCGGCGGCCGCCCGTCGGTGCGCGCCCCGGTACGTTGACGCAGCTGCG
>JBITAF010000006.1:0-3509 GCA_044440025.1 Phycisphaerales bacterium JB060
GCGACGAGGCGCACGCGCGGGGCTGGTAGATTGGCGATATCGCTGAGCGTGCGCTCGACCTGTTGTTCGGTGAGGTACATGAGCACGCCCTCGGCAACCACGAGCGTTGGTGCGTTGGGGTCGAGCGCGGCGGCGACCGAATCGGTGAGCCCGTCGGCGAGGTCGATGGGGACCAGCGTCACGAGGCTGGTGGGCGCGACCGCACGCTCGACGGCGGCCAGCGTCGCGGGGTGGTCGGCGCTCACCACGTGCTCGAACACTCCGGCCTCGGCCAGGCGCCACGACAGCGTGTCGAGCCCGGCGCCGAGCACGAGCAGCTGGGTGAAGCCCTCGGCCGCGGCGTTACTGGCCAGGCGATCGATCTCGCGCTTGCGGCGCAGCCAGTGGGCGATCATGCCCGGCAGCGTGAGGCGCTCGACGGCGTTCCAGAACGATCGGCCGATGGGGTGGCGAACCGAGCGCAACAGCAACCGGTCGGCCCGATGCGTCGACAGCATGCGCGCGCACCACGGGGCCGCGCCCGCCGGCGCATCGCTCTCGCGCATGACGGTCGCCAGCGCGATGAGCCGGGCCGTCGCGCTGGCGCGGTCGGGCTTCACGTCTTCGGCGACCTGAAGTGCGGGGCGTAGTGGCGGTGCCAGTCGCTGGTGAAGACGCCCTTGGGGTCCAGCTTGTCCTTGGCGGCGAAGAACTCACGAGCGCGCGGGTAGCAGCGTTCGAGCTGCTCGGGCGTCGCCCAGCGGTGGTAGGTCAGGAAGTAGCTGCCGCCCATGCCCGCCGCCAGGTCGATGAGGTCGCGGAACGTGCCCGCGGCGCGGTCGATGGCGGCTTTCGTGTGGTCGACGTGCAGGTTGAAGATGACGCAGGCGGAGCGTTGGCGTGCCCAGGCCAAGACGGTTTCGGTATCGGGCTGGATGAGGCGGATGGTGCCGTAGATGACCTGGGCGTGCTGCTCGGTCAGCAGCTTCGCGGCGGCGTAGAGGAACTCGACCAGTCGCTCCGGCACGACGTAGAGCTCGGTGATCATCTCCGAACCCGGGCAGGAGGCGCCCAGTCGCGTGTCGATCTCGGGGTGGTAGCCGTCGAGGTATTCGCTGAGCTGGTGGGTGTCGCTGTGGTAGAACTGGCCATCCGTCGCCAGGTAGTGCTGGGCGTAGAGCGTGAAGGCGCGCTTCTTGTCGGTGTGTGCGAGCGTGAGCAGGTCGAGCCAGTCGTCGCGGGAGAGCTTGCGTTGGTCTTGCGGCGGCTGGCTGCCGTCGTCGACCGGGCAATAGCCGCAGAAGACGCCCTTGGTCAGGAAGTCGGGCGAATCGGGATCGACGTCGAACTGGAAGTCGCCGTACAGGAAGCCCTCGCCGATGCGGCGCTCGGCGGCGGGCACGGCGTCCTCGATGTCGATCACGCGCACGAGGCGTCGCAGCACGCGGCGGGGCGTCAGCCGCAGCGTGACGTCGGTGACGACGCCGAAGAGCCCGTATCCGCCGATGGCCAGGGCGAACAGGTCGGCGTTCTCGTCTCGACTGCACGTTCGGGGCGTGCCATACGCATCGACCAGCGTGAACCGCTCGACGTCGCCAACGAAGGGCGGCATGAGCAGCCCGCGGCCGTGGATGTTGGCCGCCAGCGCGCCGCCGAGGGTCAGGCTATTGGCGCCCGTCTGCTTCTGGGCGATGCCCCATTTGGGTGGGGCCCCCGGGTCGATGTGGCGCTGGGCGGCGTGTATACCCTCGATGAGCTCGGGCCACTGGATGCCCGCCTCGGCCCGCACCAGGCCACGCTCGTGGTCAAACTCGAGGACGCGGCCGAGGCCCCGGAGGTCGAGCAAATCGTGGCCATCAAGGAACTGCTGGCCACCCATGGCGTGTCGGCCGCCGGCGATGGCCAGGGGGCGGCCGTCAGTGCCGGCCTGCCGCACGAAGCGGGCCACGGCCTCGGCCGAATCCGGCCGGTGGACCCGCACCCGGGCGTGGTTCAGGGCCGAGTGGACGTCGGCGACATCTTCGAATCCGTCTGAGCCCATGGCACCCCCCAGTCGTTGTTAGCCTACTCTAACTTAGTGGGGTTTGCAAGCCGTTTGTCCTATCATGCGAGGCAAATACGCCACGGAGGTGCCGCCAGACCATGACCCCCACCACCATCACCCAGACACGACACGACCTTCGGCCCGATGCCGCCCGGCTGCCCACCGCCCGGTTGGCTCTGGCCGATGGGGCGGTGTTTGTGGGCTCGGGCTTTGGCGATACGGGAGCGCGCGTCACCACCGGCGAGATCGTGTTCAACACGGCCATGGCGGGGTACCAGGAGAGCCTGACCGACCCGAGTTACCGCGGGCAGATCTTGGTCCAGACCTTTCCGCTGATCGGTAACACCGGGGCCAACGCGTACGACATGGAGAGCCCGCGCATCCAGGCGGCGGGGCTGGTCGTCCGCGAGCTGGCGCGGCTGCACAGCAACTACCGGGCGACCAAGACACTGAGCGCGTTCCTCGAAGAACACGGCGTGCTGGGCATCGCGGGCGTCGATACCAGGGCCCTGACACGGCGCATCCGCGCTGGGGGTGCGATGGGAGCTGCGATGACGGCCGACGCGTCGATCGGCGACGCCGAGTTGGTCAGGATGGCACGCGGTGTTGGCTCGATGGCCGGGCAGAACCTGGCGGCCGACGTCAGTCCGCGGGCGACGGTGCGTGTCGAGCCGGGGCATCGGCTGTGGCGGCTGAAGCCCATCGACACCCGCGGCAAAACGCACAAGGTCGTCGCCCTCGATTGCGGCGCGAAGCGGGCGATCTACGACCAACTCCTCAGCCGGGGGTGCGAGGTCGTGGCGGTGCCCTTCGACACGCCCGCCGACGCGCTGCTCAAGATCCTGGAGGACGAGAAGGCCGACGGGCTGTTCATCAGCAACGGGCCGGGCGACCCGGCGGCGGTGGAAGCCACGATCGCCGCGCTCAAGGCCGTGCTCGAGCAGCGCCAAACGCTGCCGACCTTCGGCATCTGCCTGGGCAACCAGCTCCTCGCCCTCGCAGCGGGCGCCAAGACCTACAAGCTGAAGTTCGGGCATCGCGGCGCGAACCAGCCGGTGTTCCACTCGGTCACCGGACACGTGGAGATCACCAGCCAGAACCACGGGTTCGCGGTGGACGCCGAGTCGCTCGCGGCCGTGGGCGGCGAGGTCACGCACACGCACCTGAACGACAGGACCGTCGCGGGGTTCCGGCTGAAAGACAGGCCGGTGTTCGCCGTGCAGCACCACCCCGAGGCGAGCCCCGGGCCGCACGAGAGCGACTACCTCTTCGACGCGTTCGTCGAGGCGATGGCCACGAGCAAGTAGGACTTATTGCTCGGGCTGGGCTTCTTGAGCCTCGGCCGGTTCGGCGTCGGCCTCGACGGGTTCTGGCTCCGCCTTCTCGATCGGCTCGCCGCCCTCGAGGTAGCGCTGGAACGCGTCCACGACATCGATGTCCAGCCCCGCGCGGCGTGCATGCTCAAGGCGCTGCTCGTGCGTGCGAT
>JBITAF010000007.1:0-40963 GCA_044440025.1 Phycisphaerales bacterium JB060
GGCGAGCTTCGCTCAAGTCGCCCCGCGGCTGGTTCGATACATCCCGTGCGGGCGGCGCCATCGGCACGAGGCCGTCGCGGGCCCCGCGCGGAGCGACCCCATGGCTCGAGCCCCCAAACCCGAGGCGGCCTTCATCAAGTGGTCCCGCCTGCACGCCGACCTGTGGACCAGCGGCCCGCCGGGCGGGGGACCGCCGCCGGACGTGGGGATCGATGAGGCGCAGCTGCTCGCGACGCTGGCCGCGTGCGCCAAGGCCGAGGCGGCGTACACCGCCATGCGCAGGGCGCGCAGCGCGGCCAAGGCGGCCACGCACGCAAAGGACACCGCCCTGGCCGAGCTGCGCGCGGCCATGGGCGCCGACGTGAGCATCATCGACGCCCACGCCAAGGCGACCAAGGACCCCGGCGTGTGGGAGCGGGCCCAGATCCCCGCGCCCAGGGACGCCGCCGAGCGCACGGCGCCGCCCGCCCCGACCGACCTGCGGGCCAGCGTCGACACCGACGGCTCGATCGATCTGACGTTCAAGGTCGCCTCGGGCGGCGGGGCGCTGTACCTGGTCCAGCGGGTGACGACGCCACTGGAGGGCCCGAGCAGCCCCTACGAGATCGTGGGCTTCGCCGGCGACGACAAGGCCTTCACCGACGACGCCGTGCCCGAGGGTCTCAAGAGCGTGGGCTACCGCGTGGCCGTGCGGCTGACCACCGGGCCCTTGAGCGACTGGAGCGTGACGTGCGAGGTGCCCTTTGGCAGCCAGAAGGCGAGCCTTGCCGGCGAAGAGGCGGGGGGCGTGGCGGGGGGCGTGGCGAAGCGCGCGGTGCCGGTGCGGGGGCCGAAGGATCGCCAGGCGGGGTGAATGCCGCGATGGCCGGGGTCCTGCTCGGATGTTCGCGAAAGCCGCTCGCGCGATTCAACCGCCGGGTTTGGGTTGCGGGCCCGGCGTGCAAGCTCCTGCCGGCACGCTGGCCCCCGCGAACGGGTTGGCGCCGCGCAGGGCCTCGGCCTCGTTCTTGAAGAACACGATGGGCGTGCACCAGCTCGTGGCGTCGCGGCGCGGCACGACGCCCTCGCCCAGCGATCGCACGACGGCGGCCATCGGCGGGCCATCGGCCCGCAAGCCGACCGACACGCGCGTGCGCGGCAGCATCGCCAGGCCGATCCGTCCGCCCATCTGCGGTGAGATCCACGCGCTGGCGTCGGCCCGCACGCCCATCACCCGCCCGTCGCTGCCGCGCAGGTAGTGGCGGATGGGCGAGTGGCCGTCGATGGTCAGCACGTGGCTGGTTTCCATCCACCACTCCTCGACGATGCCGCGCTCCAGATCGGCGTCCTGCTGTTGCCTGAGCCGCCGCACGGTGCGATGGAAACCGGCGAACGTCCAGGCCATCAGGCCGACGTAGACCAGCAGCAACCCGGCGTAGCTCCACGCGGCCCCGACGAGCAACTGGCCCGGGAAGCTCGCGTTGTGGTTGCCCATCTGGAACATCGCGTAGAGCAACGCCGGCACGCCGGCCACCAGCACGAGGATGCCAAAGCGGCGCCACACCTGCGTGTGCATCGCCAGCAGGAGGTCACGCCGGCCGATGCGGCCAATGGCGGTCCTCGCGAACGCCCGCTCGGCCTCGGTCATCTCGCGCACGAGGCCGACCGCCGCGTGCTCGACGAGCACCATGCCGCACTCGGGGCACTGCGGGTTGGTCGCGTGCGACATGTCGTACGCGCACGACGGGCAGGCGAACCCGTGCGGGAAGAAGCGTGGTGTGGCTTCGGGCGCGGCTTCGGGCGGGCTTTCGGGCGGGGGCTCGCTCACAGCTTCTTGAGCGCATCGACCACCTGATCGACGTGCCCCTTCGTGTGCGCCGCCGACAACTGCAACCGCAGTCTCGCGGCGCCCTCGGGCACGACGGGGTAGCCAAAGCCGATCACGAAGACGCCAAGCTCGAGAAGCCGCTTGCTCATGGCGATGGCCTTGGACGTCTCGCCCACGATGATGGGGCAGATGGCGGTAGGCGAATCGACGACCTCGAAGCCGGCGCCACCGATCTGCTTGCGGGCGTAGGCGGTGATGTCGCGCAGGGCCTTCACACGCTCGGGCTCGCGCAGGACGATCTCGATGGCCTTGTTGGCACTGCAGGCGATCGTGCACGGCAGGGCGTTGCTGAACAGCGTGGGCCGGCCGCGCTGGACGATGAGCTCCGTCCCACGCTTGCTGCCGGCGATGAAGCCGCCCGCCCCGCCGCCCAGGCCCTTGCCCAGCGTGCCGGTGAAGAAGTCGACCTCGCCCAGGCTCGCGTCGTGGCCATCCGCCCCCGGGCACATGTTGTAATGCTCATGGGTACCCCGGCCGGTGGCCCCCATCACGCCGTGGGCGTGGCTGTCGTCGACCACCAGCATCGCGTCGAACTCGTCGCAGAGCTTGCGGAGCGCCGGCAGGTCGGCGATGTCGCCCTCCATGCTGAAGACGCCGTCGGTGACGACCCAGATCTGGCCGGTGACGTCCGGGTTGCTCCGCGCCGCCTCGAGCTTCTCGCGCAGGCTCTCCAGGTCGTTGTGCTTGTAAACGCCCTTGACGACACCCTTCTTGATCACCGCCGCCAGGCGGATGCCGTCGATGATGCACGCGTGGTTCAACTCGTCCGAGAGCAGCATGTCGCCCGGCTCGGCGAAGGTGGGGTAGAGCGCCTCGTTGGCCGTCCAGCAGCTCACGAACGTGTAGCTGCTCTCGGTCCCCATGTACTTCGCGATCGTGCGCTCGATCGTCTCGTGGCAGTCGAACGTGCCGCAGATGAACCGGACGCTGGCCGTACCGGCGCCGTAGGTGCGCAGGCCCTCGATGCCCGCCTCGACCACCTCGGGGTGGTTGGCCAGGCCCAGGTAGTTGTTCGAGCACATGCAGATGACTTCACGGCTCTTGCCAGCGTGGGGGCCGGACGAATCGCGCAGCATCACCGTGGGCCCCATGGGGCCGGTGAGCATCTGGAGGTGCTTGTACTGGCCGCCCTGTTCGAGGCTGGCGAGGATGTCGTCGGTGCGGGCGTTGAAGGGGCGGGCGCTCTTGGTCGTGCTAGTCGTCGTGGTCATGGGCGGCTCTCCTGCTCAAAGTCTCGGGCAGGATAGGAGCCCAGAGCCAGACCAACCGCCCTAGAGCCCCGCCACCGCCACCCCGTGCTTGGCCGAATACGCCTGGGCCATCGCCCGGATGGCGTTGTAGTTGCTGCTGCTGGAGAACACCGCCGCGGCGCCGGGCTTGTCCACCCGCCGCAGCACGCCCCCCAGCAGCTCGGCGGCCTCGCGGTGCTTGCCGGCGTCCTCGAGCATCTTCACCGCCCCGGCCACGGCGTGCCGCGACACGCGGGTGTCGTTGAGCGACGTGTCGATCACGTCCTGGTAGGCCAGGTACGCCCCGTGCCTGTCGCCGCGTTCGATGGCGTCGGCCGCCTGGGTCATGCGGATGCGGGCCCGCAGGTCCTTCTTGGTCTTCACGCGGTCGAGCACGCGCTCCCACGCGGCGATTCGGTCCAGCGCGTTGTCCATCGACGCGATCATCGGCCCGAGCACGCCCACCATGAAGTGCTCGGCGTTGGCGTCCTCGCACAAACGGATAATGACCCGCGACCAGCGCACCCGCTCGCCCATGGTCATCGCCGGATCGGTCACGGCGTCGCGCACGAGCGCCCAGCCGCGCCGGTCGGCCGGGTTCTGCCGCAGGGCGAGCTCGGCCAGGTCCAGCACGCCCTCTCGCCCCGCTCGCTCGGCGCCGCGGCGGGGCGGGTCCACCGGCGCGGGCCGCACGCCGGCCTTGAGCGCCCCGGCCGCGTCGATCCACGCCGCGGCGGCGAAACGCTGCCGCTCGCTGACCGTGGTCAGCTTTCCCAGCAGCCCCAGCTCGTCGTCGCCGATGGTCTCCATAGTCTGGGGGTCCAGCAGATCACCGCGGACGCCCTGGTACTCCTCGTACCGGCCGACGTCGAAGTTCCACGCGGCGCCGCGGCCCTTGGCTTCCAGGTACCCAACCCAGGCGTGGCCCACCTCGCCGCCGCGGCCGGTGACGTAGGCCGTGGGCACGCCGATGGCCTTGCCCACCGTGACGGCGTAGTGGCACTGGTCGGCACACACGCCGCCGTACCTGCTGATGTTCTGGATGGTAAAGCCCTTCTCGGTCACGCGCTTTGGCCGCCCGCTGCGCGCGTGCTCGCGGTCGTAGCTGATGTCGAAGAACCGCTGGCCCACCGCGCGATCGCCGCGGTGCTTGTCGAGCGCCCACTCGAGCTCGTCGATGCTCGCCGCCGCGTCGACCACGAACACCAGCAGCTCGGGGGGCACGCTGCGCACGCCAAAGAGCATCTGCCGCTCGTTGCTCGTGTAGTACTCGAAGAGCGCCGCAGGCCCGGGCGAGGTCGCCCGGTTCTCGTTGACGCGGCGGGAGAAGGGCTCCTCGCCGTCATGCACGACGCAGAGGGCGGTGACGAGCGATGGATATCGAGCAACCTTCTCGTCTCCGAAGCGCTGCCGTAGTTCACCCAGGACCCGAAGCACGCCGCCGGGCTCGTCACTATCGGCCAGCGCAAACGCCAGCGTCCGGCCCGGCCCATCGCCGTTGGTGAGGTACGCCCACCACTCGGCACGCTCGCCCGCCGGTGCGGCCGCGGCCAACCTGGCGATCCGCCGGGTTGCGGCAACGTCGACCAGCACTCCCTCGTCGCGCCTGGTTCCCCCCACCGCTATGGCGGCCAGCAGCGCGTCCAGGTCGCCCATCGTCTTGGCATGCAGCTCTTCGTCGGCCAGCGCGTTGGGTACGCCCGCGCGGATCTCATTCAGGCGCTGCGACACCTGCTCGGACAGCGGCGTCTGGGCATACGCCCCGGCCGCGACCCCAAGCAGGGCCCAAACCCACACGATCCGCCAGAGTCCAACTCGCATCGCGACACCTCCGCCCGACTGGCCCAGCCACATCATTGCACGTTCTGGGCCACGGGTTACCATGAGCAACCGCAACCTGCACGACGCGTATCGCACGCCGGAGGAGATCACGATGCCCCGAGTTATCCTTGCGCCCCTGTCGATCACGCTGGCCTGCGGCCTGGCGATGCCCGCCCTCGCCCAGGACTGGTCCAACTCGGGCGGCAACGCCCAGCGGAACGGCCAGACCTCGGAAGTTGGTCCGTCCTCGCCCGATATCCTGTGGGACGGCGGCCGCACCAGCATCATCGCGTGGCAGCCGGTGATCGAGGGCCGGCGCGTGTTCATGGTGCGCCAGTCGGCCTTCCCGCCCGAGAGCGACCGCAGCCCGGTCGTCGCGATGGACCTGGACACGGGCGACGAACTCTGGTTTCGCAACATCCCCGCCGATCCCGATGACTGGACCACCGCGGTGCTGGGCGTGATGGACGGCCGCGTGTTCGCCACGCGCGCGGGCAACGGCTCGAGCGTCTCGGCCCCGGTCTATGCGCTCGACGCCGAGACCGGCGACACGCTGTGGGTCTCGACCGAAGAAACCACCATCGGCTTCTACGACGGCGCGGTGTTCGCAGACGATGGCGACCTGATCGCCGCCGACTTCCGCACCATCAAGCGCTTCGACGCCGAAACCGGCGCGCTCGTCTGGAGCGCCGATCGCTCCTGCTCGGTCAGCGGCACCTGCGGCGGGGCGATCTATGGCGGCAAGGTCTACGTCATCGACGCGGCCGCGGGCGGGCACCGCGTCAAGCGGTTCGACCTGGCCAGCGGCGCCTTCGAGGTGCAGAGCGAGCTCATGGAAGGCTTCACGGTGCAGACCACGCCCATGATCGGCCCCGACGGCACCATCTACGTCCAGCGCACGCAGAACAACCCAACCGTCGACTTCTTCTACGCCCTGGACGACAACGGCAGCGACATCTCCATCCGCTGGAGCGTCGAGGCGGGCTGGACGACCTCCAGCGAGTTCACGATTGGCCCCGACGGCAGCGTGTACGCCATCGATCGCGATTACGCCATCATGCGGCTCGACCCGGCCACCGGCGACGTGCTGAGCACCAGCCCGCCCCTGGACGGCGGCGCGGGCGGGGCCCGCATGGCCAGCGATCGCGACGGCAACCTCTACGTCGTCAATGGCGAGTTCGCCACCGGCCGCGTGTTCAGCTTCGACGCCGGCCTGGAAGAACGCTGGAGCGTGGCCGTCCGCAACGTCAACATCGGCGGCCCGGCCATCGGCGCCGACGGCACGCTGGTCATCGCCGGCGTCGGATCGGACATCCGTGCGTTTCGAGGCCCCGTTAGCGACTGCCGGGCCGACTTCGACGGCGACGGCGAGCTCACCATCTTCGACTTCCTCGCGTTCCAGAACGCGTTCGACGCGGGCGACCCCATCGCCGACTTCGACGAGGACGGCTCACTCACGATCTTCGACTTCCTGGCCTTCCAGAACGAATTCGACGCGGGCTGCTAGGAAACCCGCCACATCGGGCCGCCCCGCTGGCCCTTTCAGAACCCAAATGTCCGGATAAACCCTCACAAACCACATCCCGACCGTGAGAACCCTAAAAAACCGCCCTGGCGCGGCCTGAGGGCGGTTCGCGTGTCGCGGCTATTCGCTCGGACTTGAACTCCGAGCGTTCGGAGACCATCCCCGAGCGTTCGGAACAGGCCTCCGAGCGTTTGGAAACCATTCCCGAGCGTCCGGGAGAGGCGTCCATGCGTTCGGAACAGGCTTCCGAGCGTTCGGGAGCCTTCCCCGAGCGTTGGGAAGGGGCTTGCGAGCTTCCGGGCGAGGCCCACGAGCCTTCGGAACCGTCCCGGGGAACGCCGGGGGGAGGGGCCGGACGCCGGTGGCCCCAGAACCCCGCCGCCCGCGGCCCGCCCGCCGATTGCCGCCGAATCCACCCATCCCCGGCCCATCGTTCTTGACACGCCCGCTCGTTTCCGGTATCTTGGGCCCGTCCCGGCGCGCCGCCGGGGCAGGGGAGGTCGAGATGCGTGTGACACAGGGCACCGGGCACGGCCGGCGGGCCGCGCTTCTTGTTGTTGCGGGCCTGCCGATGGCGGCGCCGCTTGGCATCGCTCTGGGGCTCGCGCCGTCGGCCCTGGCTCAGGGCCCGCTGACCGAGCCCTTCCCCGCCGTGCTCGAGCTGGCCGATCTCGACGGCGGCCTGGGCTTCCGCATCGATGGGGCGGCCGAGAACGATCGCAGCGGCCGCTCGATCGCCAGCGCCGGAGACGTGAATGGCGACGGGATCGACGACCTCATCATCGGGGCGCCCGGGTTCGACGCCGGTGGGATCGAAGGCACGGGTGCCGCGTTCGTCGTCTTTGGGTCCGCAGAGCCGCGCGATCCCGCGTTTGACTTGCAAAGCATCGACGGGACCAACGGCTTCCGTCTGGACGGCGTCAGCGAGACCGGGCTGGTCGGTTCCAGCGTGTCGGCGGCGGGCGACGTGAATGGTGACGGCATCGACGACCTGATCGTGGGCGCTCTTGGGATCGACCGGGGCACGTTCTTCCAGACCGGCGCGGCGTACGTGGTATTCGGCCGCACGGGCGGCTTTCCGGCGACGCTCTCGGTTGCCGACCTGGACGGCACCAATGGGCTGCGCCTGGATGGCACGCGCAACGGCGAGCGGGCATCGGTCGTCGCCGGCGTCGGGGACCTGAACGGTGACGGCGTGGACGACCTCGCCATCGGGGCGTATGGCTACCAGTCCGCGTACGACCGAGGTCGCACCTACGTGGTCTACGGCCGCGATATCGCCGGCGGGGCAGATCCGTTCCCGGCCGTGCTGCCACTCGACCGCGTGCGCGGCGGGCTGGGCTTCTGGATCGACGGCGAGTCCGACGGCGACCTGAGCGGATTCTCGGTTGACCGCATCGGCGACGTCAACGGCGATGGCCTCGGCGACCTGGGCATCGGTTCACCACGGGCCACGCCGGCCGGCCGCACCCTCGCGGGAGCGGCCTACGTCGTGTTTGGCCGCGACGGCTTGTCGCCGTTCCCCGATGTGATCGATCTCGCGGACCTTGACGGCACGGCCGGCTTCCGTGCCGAGGGCGTCGCGTTTGGCGATGACTGTGGGTGGGATCTCGCCGCGGCCGGAGATGTCAACGCCGACGGCGTGGACGACCTCGCCATCGGCGCGGTCAATGGTCGTGACTCGGATGGTCGTGTGCAGACGGGCGCCGCCTACGTCGTCTTCGGCAGGGACTCGGGCGGCTTCCCGGCGTCGCTCCCGCTCTCAACCCTCGATGGTACGAACGGGTTCCGATTGGGCGGCATCGAGCGCGACGACGGTGCCGGCGTGAGCGTCGCCGGCGCTGGTGACGCGAACGGCGACGGCATCGATGACGTGATCATCGGTGCGGTCGATGCCGATCCAGGTGGACGCGCCAATGCGGGCGAGGCGTACCTCGTCTTCGGTCGCGGCACGCCCTTCCCGGCTTCGATCGAACTGGCCAGCCTCGATGGTTCGACGGGCGTGACGATTCCAGGTCTCGTCGAGCGCGACAGGTTCGGCCGCAGCGCGGCGATCGCCGACCTCAACGCCGACGGGCGCGCCGACGTGGTGGTCTCGGCCGAGTTTGCCGACCCGCTCGGCCGCGCAGACGCCGCGTCCAACTTCGTCATTTTCGGCCGCGGCGGTGGTTGCCCGGCCGACCTGGACGCCGATGGCGAGCTGACCATCTTCGACTTCCTGGCCTTCCAGAACCTCTTCGACGCCGGCGACCCCATCGCCGACTTCGACGGCGATGGCGACCTGACCATCTTCGACTTCCTGGCGTTCCAGAACGCCTTCGACGCGGGCTGTTAAGGCGCTTCGATCCGCAGCATCCGCCGGATCTCGTCGGTCTTGAAGCCCAGCAGCATCGGCCGGCGAACGCCGGGCAGCGCGATGGCGTCGTACAGCTCGCGTACCACGCCCTCCAGCCGCAGCCAGTGGTCGGTGGTGCCGGTGTCGAGGTTAATCATGTGCAGGGCGCACCGCGCCTCGGCGTCCTTGGCCTTGAGGTTCTCCTGGAGCGGCAGCCCCTCGAACGTCCGGTTCTCGCGCGCCGCCGAGAGGCCGACGATGGCGTGGTTGCCGACGAACGTCATGCCGCGCGCAAAGCCCGGGCAGAAGGCGACCTCCTCGAACTTCCCGCTGGACAGATCGACGAACCCCAGGAAGCCCGTGCCGGCGTTCACCAGCCACACCTTGCCGGGGTGATCGGGATGCACGCGCGGCGAGTGGGGCATGCTCAGCCCCTCGGCCACGATCTCATTCGTCCGGACATCGATCAGCACGCCCCCGCCATCGCGCCGATCGCGCCAGCCGTCGGCCACGTCGCTCTTGCTGACCGCCGTGACAAACAGCGGCTCGCCCGTCGCAGGATCGGCCGCCAATCCGTTGAGGTGGCAGCGGTCCTCGCCCACCGGCGCCTCCAATGGCGCGCTAATAAACGGCGGCGTCCACACGGGCTTGAAGCTGTGCGTCTGGCTCACCGTTCCCAGACAATTGAACGCCGTCACGCAGAAAATCGGCGGACGGCCACTTGGCACCACGATGTCGTGCACGTCCACGTCGCCCGTGGTGTAGCCAACGGTGGGAACGTACAACGCGTCGTAGCCGTCGGGCGTGGCCTGCCCCTTGGGCACGTAGTTCTCCAGCCGCCAGAGCTGGTAGAGCGAGGCCATCCACAGCGTCTGCCCATCGGCCGACGCGTGCAGGCCCATGCACCGGTTGAACGTCCGCTCGTACACGCTCAGGCGGCCATTGGGTTGCACGCCCACGAGGAAGAGCTTGCCCGCCTGGTATGTACTCAGGCCGAGGCTGATGCCCAGGTTCGCCATCCACTCGATGAGGTGACGCGACGCGGTGATGGCCAGTTCGGGTTGCTTCGCCTGGGTGCCGGTGTCCATGCATCCAGCGTATGGCGCGGGCATGGCATTGGGGGTGCCCCGGCGGCGACAGTCGATTGCCCGAGCCGATCGCACAGCGCCCGAACACACCTTCGTGAAACTCCATACGCTGGCCAATGGGCAAGCGGGCATTCGATCTCCAGCCGGGCGACGTGCGCGGCCCGGTGGGCACCCTGGCGGTGGTGCTCGGCGACCAACTCGACAGCCGCAGCCCGGCCCTGCGCGCACTCGACAAGGACGCAGACGCCGTCCTCATAATGGAGGTCGATGAGGAGGCCACCCTCGGCCCCAGCCACCGGCAGCGGACGGCCGTGTTTTTCTCGGCCATGCGCCACTTCGCCCTCGAACTGCGAGAGACGGGCTACCGCATGCGCTACACGCCCATCGACCAGCGCGGCAACACGCACAGCCTCACCGGCGAGGTCGAGCGGGCGGCCAGGGCCCTCAAGCCCGACCGCATCGTGGTCGTCCACCCCGGCGACTGGCGTGTGTACCAGGAAGCCGAAAGGTGGGAGGACGCCACTGGCGTGGAGACCGAGATACTGGACGATTCGCACTTTACCTGCACGCTCGAAGACTTCAACGAGTGGGCCGACGGCCGCAAGGAACTCACGATGGAGTACTTCTATCGCGAGCGTCGCAGGGCCCTTGGCATCCTCGTCGACGGCGACGGCAAGCCCGAAGGCGGGCAATGGAACTACGACCACGACAACCGCAAGTCCTTCGGCAAGGGCGGGCCCGACGCGCCCCCGCCGCTTCGATTCGATCCCGATGATGTCACCAAGGAAGTCATCGAACTGGTCAACAGGCGATATTCCGACGCCCCGGGAAATCTCGAGGACTTCGGATGGCCCGTCACGGGCTCGGACGCCAGGAAGGCCCTGGACCACTTCATCACGTACCGCCTGCGCGAGTTCGGCCCCTACGAAGACGCGATGTGGACGGGCCGACCGTGGCTCTACCACAGCCACCTCAGCGTGCCGCTGAACCTGAAGCTGCTCGACCCCACCAAGTGCATCGACGCGGCCATCAAGGCTTACGAAAAGGGCAGCGCCCCGCTCAACTCCGTCGAGGGCTTCATCCGCCAGCTCATCGGCTGGCGCGAGTACATCCGAGGCGTCTACTGGCGCGAGGGCCCCAACTACAGAGATCGCAACTACCTCGACCAGCACGGCGACCTGCCCGAGTTCTACTGGACCGGCGACACCGACATGCGGTGCCTCAAGGAGTGCATCGACCCCGTCCTCGACTACGCCTGGATGCACCACATCCCCCGGCTCATGGTGACGGGCAACTTCGCCCTTATCGCCGGCGTCCACCCGCGCAAGATCGGCGACTGGTACTTCGGCATGTACGCCGACAGCGTCGACTGGGTCACGACGCCCAACACCATCGGCATGGCCATGTACGCCGACGGCACGGACGACGCTGGCCCCATCGTGGCTACCAAGCCCTACGCCGGCAGCGCGAACTACATCAACAAGATGTCCAACTACTGCAAGAAGTGCCCCTACGACCACAAAGCCCGCACTAGCGAGACCGACAAGGGCAAGGCCTGCCCGTTCAACACGTTCTACTGGGACTTTCTCATCCGCAACGAGGACCGCTTCGCCGGCAACAATCGCATGGCGCTGATCATGAAGAACGTCAAAAACATGCCGAAGGAAGAAAAGATCTCCATCCGCGTCAGCGCCGCCTCCGTGCGCCAAAAGATGGGCATCGGCGACATCGACTCTTGAGAGGATCACTGCATGCGACCCCTGATGTGGTTCCGCGCCGACCTGCGCACCCGCGACAACACCGCCCTGAGCGCCGCCTGCGCCGCCGCCTCCAAGGGTGTGCTCGCGGTCTTCACCATCTGCCCCAAGCAGTGGCGCGAGCACGACTGGGGCGACCCGCGCGTGGGCTTCCTCAGACGCAACCTGATCGATCTCTCCAAGAGCCTCGAGGGGCGCAATGTCGCCCTGAAGATCATCGAACGCGACACCTTCGACGGCGTCGAGGCCGACCTGCTCAAACTCGCGAATGAGCACGACTGCACCGCCCTCTTTTTCAATGAGGAGTACGAGGTCAACGAGCGCGCCCGGGATGCCAGAGTCGCCGCCGCATTCGCCAAGGCCGGCCTGAGCATCCGCAGCTTCCACGACCAGTGCGTCATTCCCCCCGGCGAGCTGCGCACGCAAGAGGACAAGCCGTATACCGTCTACTCCCCATTCAAGCGCAAGTGGTATGCGCACTACAACGACGGCAACGCCGTTAAGGCCCAGGGCCTCGCGAAGAAGCAACCCGAGATGATCGCCACGCCCGACGCCATCCCCGAGGAGTTCGGCGACTACGACCCCGACGCAGGCCGACCCGACCTGCGGAAGGCCGGCGAGGACCACGCCCGCGCGCGGCTGAGCAGCTTTATCGAGGGCCGCCTCGAACCGTATAAGGAAGACCGCGACTACCCCGCCATCAACGGCACCAGCACCATCAGCCCCTACCTTGCCATCGGCGCCATCTCGCCCCGCCAGTGCATCGAGGCCGCCCTGGACGCCAATAACGGCAAGCTCGACACCGGCGGTAAGGGCCCGGTGCACTGGATGAGCGAGGTGATCTGGCGCGAGTTCTACCGCCAGATCCTGCTCGCCTTCCCGCGGGTATGCCGACACCAGGCCTTCAACCCCAAGTACGACATCGAGTGGCGCACCGACAAGAAGGCGAAGGAAGAGTTCGACGCCTGGTGTGAAGGCAAGACCGGCTACCCCATCGTCGACGCCGCCATGCGTCAGCTCAACCAGACCGGCTGGATGCACAACCGCGTGCGCATGGCCGTGGCCATGTTCCTCACCAAGGACCTGCTCATCGACTGGCGATGGGGAGAGCGGTACTTCATGCAGCACCTGGTCGACGGTGACCTGGCCAGCAACAACGGAGGCTGGCAATGGTCGGCCGCCACCGGCACCGATGCGGCGCCCTACTTCCGCATCTTCAACCCCATCAGCCAGAGCAAGAAGTTCGACCCCGACGGCAAATACATACGCACGTTCGTCGATGAACTCGCCGGCGTGGACGACGACGACATCCACACGCCATGGGAGCACGACGGCCTGCTCTCCGAGGCAAACTACCCAGAGCGCATCGTCGACCACCAACAGGCCCGCCAGCGAGCCCTGAAAGCCTTTAAGATCGAAGGCTGACCGGGATCAGTCCCAGAAGGGATCGACCACGAACTGCGAGCCCTCGCGACGCACGTTCTTGTACGCTCTCAGGAAGGCGTTCTTGCCAACACCCACCCGCTGGTCGGGCTGCGCCGGGCTGCCGCGCACGTCGTCCTCGTTGACGAACAGGTTGTCCGCCTGCGTCGGCTTGTCGTAGTCGCGGAACACGAACGTCAGCGTCTGCGGGTCGGGCCGAAGCTCATACACCACCCGCATGTCGTTGTAGGCGATATTGCCCGCCCACTCGTTCTTGCGCCCGTGGATCTTCAGGGTCTTGCTCTCCCGGCCGAACAGGCCCGGTGCCAGGTACCAGTCGCCAGGCTCGCCGCCATAGGTCGGGCCGCGGTTGCCGATGATCGCCTGTCCAGACTCATTGGTCGACGCCCAGATCTTCTCGCGATCGCCAAACGGCGCCGAATGGGCGTACGACGTGAAGCCGATCTGCCCGTCGAGCCGTCGTACCGGACCGCCCGCGCTGCCCACACGCTCGCTGGGCACACCGGCAAAGCCCGGATCGAACACCGCCATCCCCGGGTCCACCGCGGCCTCGGGGTACTTATCCTGGTAGCCGCGATCCACCTGGATCCGGTCGCTCACCTCGGCCGGGCTCACCAGCAGCTCCACAGGCACCAACCCGTTGAAGACCATCAACGAGAGGATGTTGCCCGTGTTGTCCTTGATCTCCGGCTCGCTGGCGGCCACCGTCGCGTCGGCCCGGTCGACCTCGCTCGGACGCGGGTATGTCTCGTCATGAGACTGTGCCCACATGGCCATGCCTTGGGCGATGCCGCGGATCTGCGTGGCATCCTTGACCTGCCGGGCCACCAGTCGGGCCTGGCCCAGCGCCGGCAGCAGGATGCCGATGAGCAGGGCGATCACGGCGATGACCACCAGCAACTCGATGAGCGTGAACGCCCGATGCTTCCGTCGACGTGCCATAAGTATTGCTCGCATAACGGGTAGCCCCCTACATGAGTTTTACGTCATCCGTCCGTCAAGGTTCCGGTCGGGAAGGCACGGACCCACAAAAAACGCCGCGGGCCCAAAGGCCCGCGGCGTCAGAAACTCAGTTGTCAGGCCAAGAATCCGGCCCAAGCGCCCGTTTGAGAAAAACGGACGCTGACGACGAGTCAGGTTAGTCGATCCAGACTTCCACTTGGTAGGTGATGCCCGAACGCTGAACCGTGCCTACAGGACGCAGATACACGTTGGTCATGTCCAGGGCCTGCTGGCCACCCGTGCTCGTCGAACTAATTTGGTGCGGGCTGCTGCTGGGCACGCTGCCGGCCACCTGACCGGTCTGGTCGTTCTCCGACACGAACATGTTGTCCGGGCGGGTCTCGGCATCACCCGAGCTGGGCTCGAACGTGAAGGTCAGCGACTCGGGGTCGGGACGGGTGTGGAAGTCCACGTGCTGGTCGTTGAAGCCGATGTTGCCGGCCCAAGCGGTCTTGGAGCCGTGGATCAGCAGCGTCTTCGACTGGGTGCCCAGGTCGCCTTCGACCAGGCGCCAGGTCTCGCCACCCTCGAGCTCGTACGCCGGGCCACGGTTGCCCAGGATGGCGTCGGTCGAGCTGAACGTGTTGCTCCAGATGCGGTTGCGAGCACCGAAGTAGGGAATCTGAGCGTACGAGTTGTTGCTCAGGCCGGCGTACTCCGGCGGGTAGCCGCCCTGGACGGGCTGGTCATCGAAGGGCGTGCCCTTGAAGCTCGGGTCCCACAGGGCCGACTCGGGCGTCTGGGCGCCCTGGGGGTTGGCGCTCTGGTAGCCTTCCTTCTGCTCGACGTCGCCGGCCTCGGCCGGGCTCACCGAGAGCTCAACGGGGAAGTAGCCGTTGAAGATCAGCAGCGACAGGGCGTTGCCCGTGGTGTCCTTGGTGAAGTCGGGCGAGGTGGAGGGACC
Source organism: Phycisphaerales bacterium JB060 (assembly GCA_044440025.1). GTDB lineage: Bacteria > Planctomycetota > Phycisphaerae > Phycisphaerales > UBA1924 > JAHCJI01. Next base: position 14,972 of record JBITAF010000007.1, read on the forward strand.
ACCCAGGGTGTCGCCGTTGCGGTCGACACGGCTGGGGATGGGGTACTGCTCCTGGTTGTTCTGGGCCCAGATGGCCATGGCCTGAACAATGCCACGGACCTGGGTCGAGTCCTTCAGCTGGCGGGCGGTGGCGCGAGCCTTGCCCAGGGCCGGCAGCAGGATGCCGATGAGCAGGGCGATGATCGCGATGACCACCAGCAGCTCGATCAGCGTGAATCCCTTGCGGTTCTTGATCGTCTTCATGGAACGTGCTCCAAACTTATCCCGATCGGCCGTGCATCGAAGCACAACGCGATCGGTCATCATCAGCGATCCGCAATACCGTGCGGACCAAGCGGAGCCGAGCGAAGATCCGTGCACCCGCCGACCCGGTCTCGGCTGTGCCAGGAGCGCCGCGAGAACGCGACACCTGGGCGGGGCTGATCGCTAGCGGCCTGATGTGGGGCCCCGTGGGGCCAGCCGGAGCGATCGTCAAGATGTCGGAAGAGTGCCTGAAGCGGGTGCTGATGAAAGTGGGCGAGCGATGTCGTCCCATCAGAACGGAGTTGCGTATACCCGCTTTAGCCCCTTCCTGCCACGCGTGGCGCGTACAGATTACTGGAATCGATTCGCCAGTCAAGTCAATCGGTTGCGTTCGACCATGATTTCCGTGAATATCGAGTCATTTTAACCCATCCGTAAGCCTAACGGAACTCCAGAATGCCCCAAAATACCAACATAATCCAAACTCTCAAAGCCCTCGGCATCCACCTTCCCGAACCACCGCCCGCCGTCGCCTCCTACGTCCCCGTCCGCGTCGAAGGCTCGCTGGCCTACGTCAGCGGTCAGCTCCCCTTCGTGGAGGGCAAGCTGCCCCAGACCGGGCTGGTGGGCGTGGATATCGGGGTCGAGCAGGCCCAGGCCCTCGCCCGTACCTGCGCCATCAACGCGCTGGCCGCCCTCCACGAATACGCAGGCGGGCTGGACAACATTGCCGGCATCGTGCGCCTGGGCATCTTCGTCGCCTGCGGCCCGGACTTTACCGATCACCCCAAGGTGGGCAACGGCGCCAGCGAGCTCATGCAGGAGGTCTTCGGCGACACCGGCCGCCACGCCCGGGCGGCGGTGGGCTGCTCGTCGCTGCCGCTTGCGTCACCCGTCGAGGTCGAGATGCTCGCACGCTTGCGCGATGCTGTTTAGCCAAACGCCTTCTTGTAGTCGGCCAGGAATCGCTCGAGCCCCGAGTCGGTCAGCGGGTGGTTCATGACCTTGCCGATGACATCGAAGGGCACGGTCGCCACGTCGGCCCCCACCATGGCGCACTGGAGCAGGTGGTTGGGGTGGCGAATGGACGCCGCCAGAATTTTGGTGGCCAGCCCGTAGTTGTCGTAGATCTGGCGGATCTTAACGATCAGCTCCATGCCGTCCTCGCCGATGTCGTCGATGCGGCCGATGAACGGGCTTACCAGATATGCGCCCGCCTTGGCGACCATGAGCGCCTGGAGAGACTGGAAGCACAACGTCATGTTCGTGCGGACGCCCTCGTCGCTGAGCGCCTTGCACGCGCGCAACCCGTCGACCGTGCTAGGCAGCTTCACCACGATGTTGTCCGCGATGCTCGCGCGGTCCTTGCCCTCGGCCAGCATCTCCTCGAACTTCGTGGCGATGACCTCGGCCGACACCGGGCCGCTGACCACCTCGCAGATCTCCTTGAGCCGCTGCCCGTAGTCCACACCCTCCTTGGCAATAAGCGTGGGGTTGGTGGTCACGCCGTCGAGCACGCCCATGTCGTGGGCCTGGCGGATCTGATCGAGGTTGGCCGTGTCGATATAAAGTTCCACGCTGACAGTTCCTTGAATGATAATAAAATAATCTGAAAAACAAGCCCCGGGCGCGAGCCCGGGGTCACGACCAGATCAGGACGAAACCGTAGCCTCGGCCTCGCGCTCGAGCATGGCCTTGAGATCCCGCCGCATGATCTTGCCGGTGGGGTTGCGGGGCAGGGCCTCGATCACCCGGATCTCGCGCGGCACCTTGTACCCCGCCAGCCGGTCCTTGCACCAGCCCCGCAGGGCCTGCACGTTGGGCGAAGCTTGCTCCTCGGGCTCGACGAACGCCACGATCTCCTCGCCACGGTTGGGGCAGGTGCGGCTGGTGACTCCCGATGCGGCCACGTCGGGGTGATGGTTGAGCACCTCCTCGATCTCGCGTGGGAAGACGTTCTCGCCACCGACGATCATCATCTCCTTCAAACGCCCGGTGATGAGCAGCCGCCCCTGCTCGTCCGCGTGTCCGATGTCACCGGTGCGGAAGAAGCCGTCCGCGTCGAACACCTCGGCCGTCTCCTGCGGCTGCTTGAAGTAGCCTCGCATCACGTTGGGTCCGCGCACGCGGATCTCGCCGTCACACCCCCGCGGTAGTTGATGGCCGTTGTCCACGCAGGTGATCCGCTGCTCAACCTCCGGTAGCGGCAGCCCCACGCAGTGGGGCCGGAACTCCGAAGGCCGGCACCAATGCGACACAGGGCTGGTCTCGGTCAGGCCGTACCCCTCATGAATGGCAACCCCGAACCGTTCCTGGAACCGTTGGAAGATGTCGGCAGGCAGCGGCTCGCCGCCAGAGACCGCGTACCGGATCTTCGCGAAATCCTCGGCCTTTGCCGACTTCACCGACAGCAGCGCGCCATACATCGAGGGAATCGCGACGAATACCGTGGGATCGTGCTGGCGGAACAACCGAACGACCAACTGGGGCACGAAGCGCGCCGTGTAGACCACCTTCTGGCCCAGCAGCAGTGGCAGCAGCGTCATCACTGTCAGCCCGAAGCTATGGAACTGGGGCAGCACGCTGAGGAACGTGTGGTTATCCCGCGTGAACTGTACGAACCGGTCGATCTGCCGCACATTGCTCAGCAGGTTGTCGTGGGTCAGCATCACCCCCTTGGGGCGCCCGCTCGTGCCCGAGGTGTAGAGCAGCACGGCCAGATCGTCCCTGCCGGACCGCACCGGCCATCGCATCTCGGGCACACCCTTGAAGTTCACCTGTTCGAGCCTGATCAGGTGCTCGCACCTTGGCTCGTAGCCAAGATGCTCGAGCATCGCCCCCACGGACACAATCGTGTCGCAGCCGCAATGATCGATGACGTACTGGAGTTCATCTGGCTTCAGCAGGTAGTTGAGGGGCACGACCGTCTTGCCCAGCATCCACCCCGCCAGAGCCGCGATGGGAAACCCGCCGCTGGTAGGCAGCATGACGCCCACCGTGTCGGTCTTGCAGCGGCGTTCGATCTCCGAAGCGACAAACAGGCTCGCGCACAGGATCTCGATGCCCGTGTAGCTCTTGCGATCATCGACCACCAGTGTTTTGCGCCCATGACGGATCAGGCTCCGCAGAAGCGACCATTGGATACTCAAGGCGTGTTTCCCTGTTTCGCCATCGCGAACGCCGGTTTCCGTCCCGGCCCGCGCGAGACGCGAAGGATCCGGGTATGGTAGACCGACCACTAACTCTTCCACAACCGCATCGCGGCCTCCTGACGCTGGTACTGGGTCTGGCCGCCCTCATGCTGCACGGGTGCGCCAGCGGTGGAACCCGGGGGGGATATCGGGAGTACTACGAGGCCGGCCAGTACCAAACGGCCCTTGCCAAGGCTCGCGCCACGGCCGGACAACCGGGCGGCACTTCCGAGGCCGCCCTGGTCGCCGGCCTCTCGGCCGAAGCCATGCGCGACGACGCCACCGCCCGCGCCTGGCTCGAGCCCATCGCCCGCGGATCGGGAGACCTCGCCCCCCGTGCCCAGGCCGGCCTGGCACTCATCGAGCTGCGCACTGGGGACCCGCTGCGAGCCGCCCGACAACTCGAGGCCGCCAGCGGAGGCCTCACCGGCTTCGACGCCAGGGAAGCCGCGAGGGTCGCCGCCGAGGCCTACGACCGCGCTGGCCGAGACTCGGACGCTCAACGCATGCGGCGGCGAGCGGCGGGCATGTACGAGGTCACCAGCGCCAGCGATCCTTCCTACGCAGCCGGCGGGTACACCATCCAACTGGGCGCGTACAGCACCCGAAGCCGGGCCACCCAGCGCATCACCGAGGTCAGCTCGGCCACACGCACCGGCGGGGTGGGCGAACCACGCATCGAGGTGGCCACTCGCGACGGCCGGATGCTGTACCTGGTCCATGTCGGCCGATTCCGAACCCAGGGCGACGCCGAACGCGCACGCCGGACACTGGGCGTGTCGGCCATCGTCGTCAACGCCATCTGAAAAACGAAAAAGCGGGGCCCGCGCCGTACGCGAGCCCCGCTGAGGTTCGGTTCCGGTCGTCGCTCTTACGGGCAGCTCACCGTGAAGATCTGGAACGCGTCCAGCCCCGCCTCGGTCACCGAGTCATTGGGGTTATCGGTAGCCAGGAACCGGAACCGCATCTGGCTGGTCACCGGCACAAAATCGCCAATCGTCCAGATCTTCTTGACCCAGCCGGCGGCGTCGCCAGTGCTCTCGATGGTCACCCAATCAAGCCCACCATTGTTCGAGACCTGCACGTCCATGGTGTCGACATCCAGGTCATCGTTGGTGAACCACCGGGCGTAACTAAGCTGCGCATCGGGCGTGGCGCTCAGGTCGTACACGGGCGAGATCAGGATCGTCGGCCCGCCGTCCACATCGCTGTTGCCCGCGACATTGTCGGTCACCCAGCACTGGCCCGAGCCATCGAAGTCGGCGAAGGGGTCGCCACGACCACCGGCCGCCGGCACGCCGCGGTCCCACTGGCCGTCGGTCAGCTCGATGTTCTCCACCGTCCAGCCCACCGCCGTCTCGAAGTCAAGATCGACGATGAACGTCTGATTGGCCACCTGGTAACTGAAGGCGTCGTCCGGCCCGGCCGGCGGGAAGACCACCTCGCCGCTCACCGTACCCTCGGCCGCCAGAAAGAACTCGGGGTTGTCGCCACAGGCCGCCGCCGGAACCGTGGCCTCGTACAAATCATCCCCCAGGCTCACCAGCGGGGCATCGATGAATGAGCCGCCGCTCAGGCGATACCGCAGGACCTCCGAGCCGCCGACCAGAGCCTCGCCGTCCTTGGCCTTGATCTCCACCTCGAACGTGACCGCCTCGCCGGGCGCCACGATGTCGGGCAGCACGGTCTCGATGTCAAAGTCGATGCCCAGCGGCGCCCGGTTGTTGTTCACGTAGATGTCATCGAGCCCGAGCCGGCCCTGCGCCGAGCCGAAGCTCGGCCCGAAGTCAAAGCGGACGGCCTCGATGTTCGAGAGATCCAGCCCGCTGCCGTTGACCAGGAAATCGTCCAGACGGATTCGGGTGGTCTCGTACTCGTTCTGCCAGCCGGCGCCCGAACCTGCACCGCCGCGTTGGTAGGGCTCCTCGACGCCCCCACCGTAAACACCGGTCTGGATCGAGCTGGTGTTGCCGTCTGTGTCACGCAGGCTCACGGTGAAGGTCAGGTCGCCAAGCTCGGCAACGGTCTGCGGGTGCCGCGTGCCCTGGGTCGCCCGGAAGCTGAAGAAGAAGTCGTCCGTCCAGTCGCGCTCGCTGGGGAGGATCGCGAACTCAATGAAGCTGTCGCTGGCCCAATCGAAGACCAGCCCGCGCGAGTCGTCCCCGCCGGTCGCACGCGTCATGCCATTGCTGGGCTGGCTGCCCGTCCAGCTATACGAGCCGTCCGAGTCGCTCTGGAGCACCTCGGCGGCGTTGCTGACCGTCAGCATGACCGACCCGCCCGAGCTGCTCTGGTCGATGGCCTCGTTGGTCTGGAAGTCGTCGATGTAGAAGTCATCGCCATCGAGCGTCTCGCGGTACTCGCGAACCACCGTCGTGCTCTGGCTCACACTCAGGCTCTCCAAGCTCTCGGCCTGCCGCCAGAGGTACTCAGTGGCCATCCGTCCGCCGATGCTCTCCTCGGCGTGCAGCTTGGCGAGCACCAGGTATACCGCCATCTGCACGCGTTGGGCCTCTTCGCGGCCGATCTCGGTGCCCGCCGGCCCCGAAAAGTCGTTGAACCCGCAGCAGTTGAAGTCGTTGTGGTCGGCACCATGCAGATAGGTGCTGTAGCGGTTGCCCTCGGCGCGATCGTGGATCGCGAACGAACTCACACCCGCGGAAGGCGCACCCGAGATGTCGCCGTCGGCCGAGCCCCACAGCAGGTGGAAGTTCACAAACCCCGGCTCGGTGCTACCCGCGCCCAATGAGTTGTTGGGCGCGATGCTCGAAACCAGCGTGATGTCGTCCGCGTCGTAGTTCTGCGTCGTCACCAGGCCATCGCGTACGCGGGTGAACGCGCGGGCCACGCCCTCGCCGCCGCGGCTATGGCCGATCCACATGATGCGGCTGGTGTCGATCTGCCCCTGCAAGACGCCGCCCCCGATGGTGTCAAGCGAGCCCAGGAACGCGTCGGTGTGCAGGTACGTCGTGGTGCTGGCAGTCTCGATGCCCGGCACCGTGTCATTCTGGTTGGCCATCACCACGAAACCGTGGCTGGCCAACTGCTGCTGCAGGAAGTCGTACCACCGGTAGTCGTGCCCGTTGCCGTGGCTGATGACAACCAGCGGCAGCGGCGGCAGGTCGGCGATATTCTCCGGATACACCGTGAGCTGCCGGTTGCGGCTCGAGACAATCCCCGGCCAGGTCACCGCGTAGTCGAGCCCGGGCGCCGTGGCGTAGGGGCCCAGTTCGGTCAGGTTCTTAAAGATCGCAAACCCGCCCAGATCGCCGCGCCCATCGATCAGGTCACCATCACCCAGCATCCCGTCGCCATCCAGATCAACGACCAGGTCGTAGATGCCCGCGATGTCGTCGCCCGCCGGCCCGGCCAGCGTGGTAGAGCCATCGAGCGCGAACGTGTTGTCCTGGATCGTGCCCGCCACGAAGCCAACCGATTGGGCGCTCCCGCGCACATCGACAAGGCTCGGGTCGCCGTCCCACTCGGCCCGGCTCTTGTTGGCCACCACGTAGACGTCGGCCGTCTGACCCTCAACGCTTGGGAACAGGCCCGGATCGATCGCGATGTTCACCGTCGTGCCGGTGTTGTACGCGTCGACGTGGCTCGAGAACGGGTAGCCGCCCACGATCGTCGCGGCCAGTTCGGTCTCCATCACGCCGCCAACCGGGCAGCCCGCATCGAACTGGTTCTGGAACTCCAGGAAGTCGAAGATCGTCAGATCGCCATCGCCATCAAAATCGGCTTGCAGATCGCCCGCATCAAACAGGTTCTGAAACTCCAGAAAATCAAAGATCGTCAGATCGCCATCGCCGTCAATGTCCGGCGGGCACTCAGGTGTCGCCGTCGCCGCGCCGGCCGCAAGGCCGAGCGCCATGCCGGCGGCAAGGAACAACTTCCACGGGCGCGCCATCGGCGCGGTCGTCGTGCTGGGCATCAGCTCATCTCCTCTGCTCTCGTCCAGATCGGTATCGCACGCTGCGGCGAACGCGGGAAACCCTCGCGTCCGCATCCCAGCATACAGCAGCAACGACGGCGGCGCAACAGGCCGCAACACCATTTCGGGCGGTTATCGCACGATCGACGGCAATCCAACCCCGATATCAGGGTGCTGACCGGGTCTCAGCGTCGGCCAGCGGCCGCAGGTCGAGATCCTGCCCCACCGCCTCGATCTCGTCGAGGATCAACGCCAGCTCGGCCTCAGTGGCCCGATCATTGGCCGAAACGTGCCGGAACGCCCGAACGCCGAACACCGGCGCATAGTTGGTCAGCACCCGCCCACGCAGCCGAACACGCTCACGCAGCACGTGCGTGCTGGCATCCAGCGCCCGCAGCTTCTTCTCGGGGGGCAGCCCATCGAGCGACGGCGCGTGATAGACGAAGCAGGTATTGCAGCCGCCACCGACCTCGTCGGGATCGCTGAGCAACTCGAACCGCTCGCGCTCGCGCACCAGCTCGCGCATCGTTGTGGCAAGCTCGAACTTGCGGTCCACGATCTGGGCCATGCCCGCGTCGCCGCGCGCCTTCCACGCCAGCCAGACCTTCAGCGCGTCGACACGCCGACCACACTGGATGCTCATCTCGCCCGTGTCTAGGTCGGGCGCGTCGTTGTCGGCGTGGTACAGGTACTCCGCGTGCACCGCGTTGCACTGGTGCAGCAGCCCGGGCTCGCGCACGATGATCACCGAGGCGCTCAGCGGCACGTTCAGCATCTTGTGCGCGCACCACGTCAGGGAATCCGCACGCGCCACGCCCTCGAGCAATCCCCGCCGCTTCTCGCTCAGCAGCGCACTGCCGCCGTAGGCCCCATCCACGTGCAGCCACAGCCCCTCACGCTCGGCGATCTCGGCGACGTCCGCGATCGGGTCGAAAGTGCCCAGCACCGTCGAGCCGGCCGTCGCCACCACCATCATCGGCTGGCGGCCCTCGGCCCGGGCCTTCTTCACCTCGTACGCCAATGCATCGGGCCGCATCCGGCCGTAGCGGTCCTGGCCGATCTGCACGACGCCGTCGGTGCCAAGCCCCAGGATCACCGCCGCACGCTCGACCGAGTAATGCGCCTCGGCCGACGTAAACACGACGAGCTTGCTGTCCTGCAAGCCCCGGCTCTTGACCTTCGGAAGCGCCCGCTGGCGAGCCATCAGCATGGCCATGAGGTTCGAGAGGCTCCCGCCGGGCGTGAACAGCCCCTCGCAGCCGGTCCACCCCGCGGCCTTGCCCATCCGTGCGATCACCTCGCGCTCCACGAGCGTCATCGCCGGCGCCACCTCATAGGTGTACATCGAGGCGTTCATCACCGCCGTCAGCCACTCACCCACGATCGCGACCGGGTCGAACCCGCTGAAGAGCTGGTTCGAGAAGTTGGCGCTGCCCGTGCGGACCGACAGTTCCATCAGGTCGCGGGCCTGCTCCATCAGCTCGTCCACCGCCACCGCCGGCCCGTCGAGCTTCAGCGGCACACGCTGGTGGATCGCGCTGGGCGGGGGGTTCAGCGTCACCGGCGTCCGGGCGTCGTCGCTGCGACGCAGGTACTCGGCGGCCAGATCGGCGGCGGCGTGCAGGATCTCGCTCACGCGGTCCATGCTCTGGGCGGATGGCTGATCGACGGGCCGACGCTCGCTGGGCATACACGACTCCGGGGTTCTACGAATCAAGACGCTGCGCTGGCAGGAGTTTATTCGCCCGCCGATCCTCCCGGCGTACCCTGCGGGCATGCCCGAACCACCCGCCAGCCGGAACGGACGCCCCAGGAACCTGCTGGCCGCCCCCGGCCGGGCGTTCGCCACGTTCCTCCGCATCGTCGAGTGGTTGGGCAACTGCCTGCCCCATCCGGTCACCCTTTTCGCCCTGCTCGCGCTGCTCGTGGCCCTGGTCAGCGGCATCGCGGCGTGGGCCGGGTGGGAGGTGGTCTTCCAGAAACCCCTGCCCGGCGGGGGCTTCGTCGAGGAGCGGTACGTCGCCCAGAGCATCCTCAGCGGCGATGGCTTCCGATGGTTGGTGGACAACCTCGTGGACAACTTCGCCGGCTTCACCCCCCTGGGCACCGTATTGGTGGCGCTGCTGGGCGTGGCGGTGGCCGAGCGCAGCGGGCTGCTGGGCGCCGCCGTCCGGTTCATGATCCTCTCGGCCCCGCCCCGCCTGGTGACGCTGGTCACGGTCTTCGCCGGCGTGCAGAGCAACATCGCCAGCGAGATGGGCTACGTGGTGCTCATCCCGCTGGCGATGGGCGTTTTCCACGCCCTGGGACGCCACCCCTTCGCCGGGCTCGCCGCGGCGTTCGCGGGGGTCTCGGGCGGCTACAGCGCCAACCTGCTCCTTGGAACGATCGACCCCCTGCTCGCGGGCATCACCCAGGAGACCGCCCGCATCGTGGCGCCGGGCTACGAGGTCCACGCCGCCGTCAACTGGTACTTCATGATCGTCAGCGTCTTCATGATCGTGCCCATCGGCTGGGCCGTCACGACCTACATCGTCGAGCCGAGGCTGGGCACGTACGACCCCTCGAACGCCGACGAGACCATCGAGGACGATCCCAAGCTCGAGAAGATCTCCGCCCACGAGAAACGAGGGCTCAAGCGCGCCGGCATCGCCGCCCTGCTGTGCGCCCTGGCCTTCGCCTACGTCGCCGGCCCCATGACCACCCGCGAGGCGAGCGTGCCCGACGCGGTGACCATCGAGCAGTACCGCGCCGCCGACGCTGCCCAGCAGGAGGCCTGGGAAGCCGAGGCCCTCGACCTGGCCAAGCCCACGCGGCTGGCCGTCCCCACCGACAGCGCCTTCAACGGCGTGGTCCGCCGCCTGCCGGCCTACGGCGTGCTGCGCAATCCCGACACCGGCGGCCTGCTGCCAAGCCCCTTCACCGGCGGCGTCGTCGCGATGATCTTCGTCTTCTTCATCATCCCCGGGTTCGTCTACGGCCGGGCCGTGGGCACGATGAAGAACGACCGCGACATCATCGACGCCATGGCCCACGGCATGAGCACGCTGGGGCTGTACATCGTGCTGGTCTTCTTCGCCGCCCAGTTCGTGGCGATGTTCAACTACTCGGGGCTGGGCCGCATGCTCGCGGTCGTCGGGGCCGATGGCATCCGGGCCCTGGGCATCGACTCTCCAATAGTCTTCATCCCCTTCATCCTCATGTGCTGCTTCATCAACCTGATGCTCGGCAGCGCGAGCGCCCAGTGGGCGGCCACCGCCCCCATCTTCGTGCCCATGCTCATGGGCGTGGGCTACTCGCCCGAGGTCATCCAGGCGGCCTACCGCATCGGCGACAGCACGACCAACATCATCACGCCCATGATGAGCTACTTCGGGCTGATCCTGGCCGTCGCCGCCCGCTACGACAAGAAGCTGGGCATCGGCACGATGATCGCCACGATGCTGCCCTACTCGATCGCGTTCCTCATCGGCTGGATGATCCTGTTCTACGTCTGGGTGTTCGGCTTCGGCTTCCCCGTCGGCCCTGGCGCGCCCACGCACTTCACGCCCTGAGGTCAGCCAATGGAAGTGCCCTACGCGACGCCGCCGCAGACGCCGATCGTGCCGCACGCCGGCCGGTTTTCCAGCACGGTGAGGCCGATCAGTGAGTACCAGCCCGATCCGGATGGGCGGCGCGCCGTGGCGATCCTCGGCATGCCCGATGACACGGGCGTGAAGATGAACAATGGCCGGCCCGGGGCAAAGGAGGGGCCTGCCGCCATCCGGCGAGCGCTGGCGAGGATGGGCGTCGACACGCCCGCGAAGCGCCCGTGGCCACTGGTCTACGACGCGGGCGACGTGCTTCCCACGGGTGACGACCTGGACGAGACGCATCGCCGCGTGAGCGAGGCCTCGGCCGCGCTCGCAAGAGCCGGCTTCCTGCCCATCGGCCTGGGCGGCGGGCACGACCTGACGTTCGCGTTCGTCCGCGGCGTGATCGACGGGCTACCCGAGGACGACAAGCCCCGTGCCGGCCACTATCTCGATCCGCACCTGGACGTCCGCGAGACGAAGGGCTCGGGCATGCCGTTCCGCCGGCTGATCGAGGACTGCGGCGTGACGTCGCTGAACATCAGCGGCTTCAGCCCGATCGCGAACACCGCCGAGCACTACGAGTGGTTCAAGGCGCACGGCGGGCGACGCTCCCGCCCGCTCGGGTATGACGATCCGCCCCAGCGTCCCTACTTCGCGAGCCTGGACCTGGACGCCATCGACGCCTCGTACGCCCCGGGCGTGAGCGCGGCCAACCCCTGCGGCGAACCGCCCTACGCCGCGGCCCACTGGCTCAGCCAGACGGTGGCCTCGCCCCACCTCCGCTGCCTGGACATCATGGAGCTCAGCCCGCCCCACGACGTCAACGACCGCACGGCACAACTGGCCGCCCACCTCTTCCTCCGCGCGTTGCAGTTCATCAAGCTCGGCACACCATGACCACCATCGCCAACGCCCGCATCCTCACGCTCGACCCATCCATCGGCGAAGGCCCCTTGGGCCTTATCGAGCGCGGCTGGATCCGCTTCAAGAACGGCCGCGTCGACGAAGTTCGCGCTGGCGACCCGCCCGCCGGCGTCGACGCGCTCGACGCCAAGGGCAAGGCCCTCATGCCCGCCGTCACCGATTGCCACACCCACGCCTGCTGGGCCGGCGACCGCGTCGACGAGTGGGCCGCCCGCCTCGCCGGGGCTTCCTATATAGACCTCCTCAAGGCCGGCGGCGGCATCAAGAGCACCGTCCGCGCCGTGCGCGCCGCTTCGCAACAACAACTCGCCGACCTGCTGCTCGAACGCCTGCTCGCCATGCTCGCCCACGGCACAACGGTTGTCGAAGTGAAGTCCGGCTACGGCCTGCGCACCCCCGACGAGCTCAAGATGCTCCGCGCCATCCGCGACGCCGCCGACCGCTTCCCCGGCACGGTGATCGCCACCGCCTGCATCGGCCACGCCCTCGACCCCGACGTGCCCCGCGAACGCTTCATCCGCATCACCATCGACGAAACATTGCCCGCCGTCACGGCCGAGTTCCCCAGCCTCGCCATCGACGCCTACGCCGAGCCCGCGGCCTGGCATGTGTCTGAATGCGTGGAACTCTTTGACAAGGCCCAACAAGCCGGCCACTCCTGCCGCGTCCACGCCGACCAGTTCACCAGCATGGGCATGGTCGAGGCCGCCCTCGAACGCGACTTCCTGAGCGTCGACCACCTCGAGGCCAGCAGCCCCGACCTCCTCCAACGCGTCGCGAAGAGCCACACCCACGCCGTCGTCCTCCCATGCAGCGGCTTCCACGTCGATCGCCGCTACGCCGACGCGAGAACGCTGCTCGACCACGGCGCCAACCTCTGCATCGCAACAAACATGAACCCCGGCAGCGCCCCGTGCCCCAGCATCCCCATGGCCATCGCCCTGGCCTGCCGCTTTAGCGCCGCCCCCGGCTCCCCCGCCGTCACCCCCGAAGAGGCCATCGCCGCCACCACCCGCACCCCCGCCCGCATGCTCGGCCTCACCACCCGCGGCACCCTCACCCCGGGTTCCAGGGCCGACGCCATCCTTCTCACCCACACCAACGAACGCGAGCTCGCCCACACCTTCGGGGCCAACCCCGTCGATCGGGTCTGGGTGGGCGGCTTCGAGCACTAGGCTGCCCGCGCTCGCCTACCCCAACGACCCCGGCGTCCCCCGCCACATCGCCACCGTCCGGGCCCGGTCGTAGGCCAGCCCGCACTCGGGGCAGGCCCCCGCCCCGGGCGAGTCCCGCAGGTCGTACAGGCAGCGGGTGCACGCGGCGTACTCCATCGCCCGGGCCCGCCGCACGCGTGCCGTCCCCAGCGGCACGGCCACAGCCAGCACGAGGACCAGCACGCCCAGCGGCCAGACGGCCAGCGTCCACGATGGGTACACCCACACCGAGCCCACCAACCACAGCGCCACCGCCAGCGGGGGCAGCACGCTCACGGCCACCAGCAGCGCCAGCATCGGCCCGGCGAGCGCCCGCGGCACGCCCGCCCCGCCGGTTCGATGATGGTGCCACCGCAGCACCGCCGCCGCCAGCAGGTGGGCCGCCAGCACCACGGCCACCGCCAGGGCCGCGTGCCAGGCGATGTTCCACGCCCGCAGCCGCCCGTCGACGTCGACGCGCACCAGCTCGCCCGCCAGCAGCATGGCCTGGGCGACCTCCAGTTCCTCGCCGAGCCCCACGCCCGAGCCCGACGGCGTCCACTGGTTTCCGAGCCCCTGCCGCACAACCGCCAACGCGTCCGCCCGGACCGCGACGTCGGGCGAGGCCACCGCCGAGCCCTTGTGCATGAAGGCCAGCTCCCAGCGCGTCGTGTCCCACAGCGGCCCGTGCCGCGTGCGCTCCATGGGCATCACGATGGTCCAGTCGGGCCACGGCGAGCCAGTGTGCTCCCACGACGCGATGGTCGGGCTCTGGCCCGTGATGATCCCCGACCGGCCTGGCCCGGCGAGCTGCGAACGCAGCAGCACGAACTCCACGGAGCCCACCACCCCCAGGGCCACCGCCAGCACGATGGCCGAGGCGACCATCACCCGCCACCGGCACGCCCACGGAGCCAGCGCGACCGGATGCGCCCGCCCCCGGGGCACGGGCGGCGGCCCGGGGGCCGGGTGTGGCACGGGCGGCGGGGGCAAGGGCGGTTCGTCCATCCGGGCGACTCTACCCCCGGCCACGCGGGCGAGGCCGCCACGCCGACAGCCCGATCGCCGCCCGCCGGGCATCGTCAGCCCCGCGTCCAAGCCGTTCGCCAGCGGTCTTGAGCGGCCCGCACGGCCGGCTCACCCGTCAAAGTGCGCGTACTCAGGGACGAACGCGTTGTCCAGCGTGATCAGCAGGTCGTGGCAGCCGATGTGGTCGCCCGCGTCATTGATCAAGACCACGTGCTCCCCGTCCCCGGCGTTCATATTGATCTGGAACAGCTTGCCGTCGTCGAGGATCGTCGCGGCCAGCGGCGGTCGCTCGTCACCGGGCCCCCAGAAGTCCTCCACCGACGCCTCGATGATGGGCATGGCCGACTCGATGATGGCGTCGATGCCGCCGGCCAGCGTCCGCCACCGCCGTTCGACGGTGGCGACGAACGCCCCGGGGTCGCCGATGCCAGACTTGGGCACCCAGACGACGAGCGTCACGCCCCCATCGCGCACCGCCACACGCTCGCTGCGAATGGGCACCGGCCCGGGGGGCTCGTAGTGCCGATGGAGCTTCCTTCGCGTGATGGGGAGCGTGTGCAACGAAAGCGTCCCCAGCGCCGGCGACTCAACGCGCTTGGGGAACGATGGGCCCCGCCCGAACCGGGGCCGGAAGATCGACGGAAAGCGTGGCATCGGTGGGAAGGTAGCCGCGTCCGAAGGGGGGCCGCACATCGGCGGGCGATGGCGATCGAACCGGCGGCAGAGCGAAGAGCCCATTTGGCCCACCCTCGGCCCGTCGCCGGCCACCGACGAGCGCTCGTGGGTCGCCGACGGGCCGTCATCGCCCATCGACGAGCGGTCGTCGGCCACCGACGGGCGGTCGTCCGTGGCTCATGGGCGGTCGGCAATCGCTCACGGGCGGTCGTCGGCCACCGACGAGCGGTCATCGGCCAGCGACGGGCCGTCCTCACCCATCGACGAGCGCTCATGGGTCGCTCGCGAGCCGTCGTCGGCCACCGACGAGCGCTCATGAGCCATCGACGAGCCGTCGTCGGCCGCCGATGAGCGCTCATCAGCCGTTCCCGTCGGCCGTTCTCGGACTTCTCTGGGGCCTCCATCCGGACCCGAACCGCCCTGACGGCCTCCCAGGCCGCTTTTTGGGGCCGAGCGTACGTGGTTCCCCGATCTTGGGTGTTCCAGGATCAAGCCCGCCGACCGGACGATCGATACATCCCCCGCGGGCGGCGCCGCCGTTGGCCCCCGGCATGCCCACGCCCGCCCCGGAGGCCGCCCCATGGGACGCATCCCCAGCGACGACGCGGCCTTCCTCGCCTGGGCCCGCACCCACGCCGATCTGTGGTCGCCCGCATCGGGCCAGCCGCCGGCGATCGGCCTGGATGAGGCCGAGCGCGCGAGGTTCCTGGCCCGGTGCGCCGCGGCCGAGGCGGCGCACGCGGCCATGCTCGCCGCACGCCGGAAGGCATTGGACGCGACCGCGCTCAAGGACACGACGTTCGCCGCGCTCCGCCGCGAAGCGAGCGGCGATCTGGCCCGCATCGACGCCCACGCCGCCACCACCGGCGACGACAAGACCCACGCCCGCGCGGGCGTGCGCGCCCCCAAAACCCCAAGCGAGCGCCCCGCCCCGCCCGAGCCGCGGGACCTTCGCACCCGCGTCGACACCGACGGCTCGATCGTCCTGTCATTCAAAGTCACCACCGGCGGCGGCGCCACCTACCTCGTGCAGCGCACGACGACGGGGCCCGACGGCGTCGCCACCCCCTACGAGTTCCTCGGCTTCGCCGAGAAGAACAAGACCTACACCGACCGGGCCGTGCCCATCGGCCTCAAGAGCGTCGGCTACCGCGTGGCCGCCCGCCTCAACACCGGGGCGGTCAGCCCGTGGAGCGTGCCGGCGACGGTGCCCTTCGGCAGCCAGAGGCCCGCGGCGGCGGGGGGTGTGGGGGCGGGTGCGGGTGGGGATGAGGGCGCGGGGTCGGCGGGGGGCGTGGGGGCCATCAAGAAGGACGAGCGCAAGGACGCGGGGTGAGGGGCGGACGCTCTCGACCGCGCGGTCGCCCACGGGCTCCAGCAGGGTACGATCGGCCCCGGTGAGGCAGCCAGAGCCGGGCGCGGCCCGCTCGCGCGAACCCGCTGGGCCCGGCCACCATACAAACGGCGGCCACGGGCTGGATACCCCCCACGCGGAAGCCCGATATGGGACTGACCACGTCCGGGGCGGGGACCGTACGAGGAGCAGAGCCGAGCATGGGCGAGCAGACGTCATCCTTCGCGCAGTATCGCAACCCTCCAATCATCGAGGCGGTGGTGGATATCGACTGCGACCTGCCGGCTGCGTTCAAGTTGCCCGAAATTGAGGAGGCAACGGCCGCGGCTTTCAAAGACCGGTACCCCATCGCCCAGACCAGGCACATGGAGCAGTACACGTTCACGCCCACGCCCGGCGGGCCACCCGCTCAATCGGTGCGGAGCGGGATCCAGGCGTTCCAGTGCTTCAACGAGGACAAGGATCAGATCGTGCAGGTCCGTGCGGACGGGTTTACGTTCAATCGCCTCCAGCCGTACAAGAGCCTGGACGACCTGCTCCCGGAGATCGAACGCACGTGGAGCACCTATCGCGATCTTGTTTCTCCGATCGAGATCAAGTCAATCCGCCTTCGCTGTATCAATCGCATCCAACTGCCATTGGCCAGTGGCAGCCTCGACTTCGATGACTACTTCACCATCGGGCCACGCCTGCCTGGAGGCAACGAGTTCAGCGTGGGCCAGTTCCTGATCCAGTTCGTCGTCATCGAGAGCGCCACGAAGTGCTTTGCGAACGTTCGCCTGGCTCCGCAACCCCCCACCACCGAGCACCTGCCGATGGTTCTGGACATCGAAGCGATCCGCCAGCGGAACATCGACGTTGATCAATGGAGTGAGATCAAGGACCAGATCACCCAGCTTCGCAGCCTGAGGAACCGAGTCTTTGAGGGCTCCATCAAGCAAACGACACGGGAGTTGTTCAATTGACCACGTTTGTTGCGAACACGTTTATCGCAGCCGGCCTCACGCTTGGCACGCTCCCCTCACCACGGGAGACGGCTTATTCGGAAGAACCCCGCGCCATGGCCAGGGAAGCAGAGCACGCCAGGGAGGCGTTCGAGCAGTCGGTCGCGCTCATGGGGAACAAGGCGAGCGTGATCTCCGAGTTGTGGTCCATCGCCGGCGAGTGCGAGAAGCCCGACTGGGACGGCTACGGCGCGGCGGCGATCGATCGGGCCTCCGTGCGTGTCGCCGAGCAGATCATCCGTGCCCTTCCAAACGATGTCGCGATGCCCGAGGTCACGCCCGAGCCCGATGGCCACATCTCGCTGGACTGGATCGTGTCCCCGCACCGCGTCCTGTCGGTCAGCGCGAGCCCCAACGGCAGGCTGGCTGTCGCCTGGCTCAACGGCTCGAATCGCGGGCACATGGTCGAGCGCTTCGACGGCGAGCGGATTCCCGCGAAGATCCTGACCCTGATCCACGAGATCACCCAGGGGTGAGCGGGACGCTGCCATCGGGGCTGCCCGGCGTCGTGGGCGACGATGAGGACCTGGCGCGGTTCCTGTATGCATCGAAGCTGGTCCGTGCCGACGGGGGCGTAAGGCCCGCGGCGTTCATGCCCAACCCGAAGAACGGCGAGACCTCGGTCATGCGTCACGGCCCGACGCCCCGGGAAGCGTTGTGGGCGCTCGCCCCCTCGCGGGACACGCAGACGCTCCATGGGGCGGCGATGGTGAGGGCCCGCGTCGTCCGCGAGAACGATCTACGCCTCGACGCAAACGACGACCCGCCCCGGCACGCCAACATCGTCGGCTGGCCGATGGATGGAACCGACCCCCAGGCGGACAAGGCCGAGTGCAAGCGACGAGCCCTCGGCCTGGCGAGCGCGTCGGCGTTCATCCCGGCCGATCCGACGCACTGAATCGAGCCAAGCCCAGATTCTGGGGCCCCTTCGACACGCCAGACCCTCTCCACGGCCTCCCAGGGCCGATTCCGGACGATTTTCACATTTTCCCCCTCACCAACTGAAGTCGCCCTCCGATCCGCTCGATACATCCCTCAGCGGCGGCAACACCGGCACGAAGCCGGCGGCCGACGCGAGCAAACAGGGGCACCGCCTTCCAGGGCGGCCCCGCATCGGAGAGTCTCATTATGACAAACGGACGGATCCCCACCGACGACGCCACCTTCATCGACTGGGCACGCATCCACTCGGACATCTGGAGCGGCGGGCAGACGCCACCGGTGATCGGGTTGGATTCGGCCGCCTTGGTCTCATTTGAGGAAAAAACGGTCGCCGCCGAGGCCGCGTACGCCGCCATGCTCGTGGCACGCCAGGAGGCACGCGACGCCACGGCCCTCAAGAACGCCACCTTCGCCGCCCTGCGGGCCGAGGCCAGCGCCGACCTGGCGCGCATCGACGCCTTCGCGACCACCACGGGCGATCCGAGCGTCTACCCCAAGGCCGGCATCCCCGCGCCCAAGACCCCCAGCGAGCGCACCGCCCCGCCCGCGCCCACCGACCTGCGCACGGTGGTCGACACCGACGGCTCGATCACCCTGAGCTTCAAGGCGACCACCGGCGGCGGGGCGACCTACCTGGTGCAGCGCCGCACGACGAGCACCGAGGGCCTCGAGTCGCCCTACGTCTTCCTGGGCTTCGCCGAGGACGACAAGACCTTCGTCGACAACGCCGTGCCCGAGGGCGTGCGGAGCGTGGGCTACCGCGTGGCTGCCCGCCTGAGCACCGGCCCCCAGAGCGGCTGGAGCGTCACGCGGACGGTGCCCTTTGGCAGCCAGGGCAACCAAGCCAGTTCGACCCAGAAGGCCGGCAGCATCGAGCCGGTCAAGGGCGAAGACCAGAAGGACGCGGGCTGATTGGCAGCCTCGCCGGCGGGGCCGTGCGCCCGCGATGCGGGCGCCCGAGTCGCGCCGCCCGCGGCGCAAGCCCGAAGGGCGTGGGCCCGCCGCCGAGGCGACAAGACAATCGACGCAACGGAAGTCGCCGGGCGCGCATGGGGATGCGGCCAACGGTGGCCCGTTGCACGTTGGGGGCGCGAAGGAAACGCTCGCCACGCAGCGCAACCCCGGAGGGCCCGGCCCCGTCGCCGAGGCGCCAAACCAACCCCAACCTATCCCCGCCACATCGCGATCGTCGCGTCGCGCTCGTACCCCCGGCCACACTCGGGGCACGCGCCCTCGCCCGGCAGGTCGCGCAGGTCGTACAGGCACCGCGGGCACAGCAGGAACCGAGCCCGCCCCGCGCGGCGGCGCTTGCACGCCATCGCGATCAGGCTGATCGCCAGCACCACGACCCACACGGCCACGGGCATGATCACATACGCCCACCAGGGCTGGGATAACTTCGTCCGATCGATCCACAGCACCAGCGCCGCCCCCGGCAGCACCACGCTGCTCACCGCGATAGCGATCCGCCAGCCCCGCATCGCCCGCGGCGTGCGGCCGCTGGCCCACCGCCACAGCCCCCACGCCCCGACGAGCACCAGGTGCAGCGTGAGCGCCACGAGGATGGAGGGCGCAATGGGCCGCGCGATGTTGAGCCATCGCTTCACGGGGTCGTACTCGACGCGACGCGTCTGGCCGTTGGCCAGCATGTCCTTCACGACCTCGTGCTCGGCGGTCAGTGAGCCGTGGGGATGCGCGGACATCACCATCGTGCCGCCGCCGCCGCTGGTGCCGCTGATGAAGCCCAGGGCCCGCTCGAGCATCGCGGCGTCGGGCTCGGCCACCAGTTGTGCTCCGGTCCATTCCCTCGACCCGCGGCCCGGCTGACCGCCGCGGTAGAGCGTAAGCTCCCACGTCGCGCCGTCCTCGAGCGGCCCGCTGGCGGTGCGTTCGACGTCCAGACGCAGGTGCTCATACGCCTGGCCCTGGAGGTTCCACCAGTCGGCCAGGTGGGTGCTGAGCGAGGCCTTCGACTGCGACGCCCCCCACGCGGGCACCGCCAATCCCTCGAACAGCGCCAGCCCGGCCACGAGCAGTGCCGCCAGCACGGCCGACGCCAGCACGGCGCCCGGGCATCGCACGCCCCCCAGCACCCGACCCACGCGAGACCCTCGCGGGCCGCACGCCCTTCCACGCTCGTCCGCCGGGGTGTCCATCCCCCGATTGTACCGGCCATCGCCGCCGCTGGCGGCAACGCGACATGACCTCTCCGCAACGCGTGAGTGCGCCGCGCCGTTCACGCTCCCCCCTCCCAGTCGGCGCGCGACCGTCTTCCACGGCCGCCGGCAACGGGGCCGGGGCCGCGCGAAACTCCGGCGACGCGCCAATCGGAAGGAAGGTGCACCATGCAACCCCGCCCGTTCAACGCCTGGACCGTTCGCCACGCGACACGCATCGCCGCGATGACGCTGCTGGCTGGGTCGACGCTCTCGATGGCCGACACCAAGGTCACCGGCGAGGTCGACAAGAAGATGAAGCAGTGCCTGACCTTCACCGTCGACCGCGACAGCGAGCTGGACACGCCCGTGCGCGACCTCCACTTTGCCAAGGGCGCCCTGCCAGAGAACTTCGAGGACCTTGAGGTCGAGGTTAAGAACGAGGACGGCGAGACGCTGGACGGCTGGGTCGTCGACGTGCGCAACGGCAAGGTCAACGTCTACTCGCCCGACGGCGAGATCCCCACCGGCAAGACCACCATCAAGCTCACCATCGACAACAGCGGCGAGGGCGCCGACTACGAGTGGGGCCGCAAGAACACCCACAAGACCGCCCTGTACACCACCGAGGACGGCGACCACCTGACCTCCAACGACCACACCAACGGGACGCTCACCGGCCACGAGAAGGAGGGCCACCTGGCCATCACCGTCGCCGCCGACCCGCCCACGCGCACCGGCGACTACGTGCTCTCGCCGGCCACCGACCCGGCCTTCATCGAGCCCTTCGCCAGCGTGGCCTGCGGCTACACCGGCAGCGAGCCGTTCACCACCGCCCCCACGAGCTGGTGGCGCAGCTTCCCGCTGGCCGACATGGGGGTGCTCGGCAACTTCGTCGCCACCGAGGCCATCATCCCCATCGAGGCGGCCGCCCATCCCGACGGCACCCAGGCCGTTACCGTCAGGCTCTACCTCGACCGCGACGGCGGGGCCCCGGGCATCGACGACCTCGAGCTGCTCGCCGCCGCGGGCGTGGCCGCCGACGACATGGAACTCTCGACCATCAGCTTGCCCATCAGCGCCCGCCTGCCCGCCGGCGCGACGCTGGTCATGGAGGTCCAGTCCGACGACGGCTCGAGCCCGGCCGACCCCGGCACCGCCCTGGGCGGACGCTTCTTCATCGGCGGCAACACGCTCGACCAGCCCACGCCCAGCTACTTCTCCTCGGCTGCCTGCGACATCGAAGAGCCCGTCGACATCCGCGACCTGGGCTTCGGCCTGAGCCTGGGCGTCCAGGTGCTCGGCTACGAAGAAACAGGCTGCTACCCGGACCTGGACGGCGACGGCCAGCTCACGCTGTTCGACTTCCTCGCCTTCCAGAACGCCTTCGACGCCGGCTGCCCGGGCGCGGCCATCGCCATCGACGCCGTCGAGCCCGACGAGGCCCGGCCGGGACAGGAGCTGAGCATCTTCGGCACGGGCTTCGGCGAGTCGCCCGAGGAGATCCGCGTGATGCTCGGCGCCGACGACGCCGGCCGGGGCGGCGTTGAGGCACAGGTCCTGCGCGTCTCGCCCACCGAGCTGCGCGTCCGCGTGCCCGAGACCGAGGGCGTGGGCAGCGGCGACGCGGTCGTCGTGGCCATCGGCGAAGTGGCCGACCCCGTGCCCTTCACCAGCGACGTCTTCGACGACATGACCCTGGCAGCCTTTAACGTCAAGGCCGACGCCATGCGGCTTGGGGCTCTGTCGATCTTCGCCGACGTGGACCTCTCGACAGAGACGGTCAAGACCGGCGTGCCCCACTGCTGGATGGTCAGCGGCCACGCCCAGCGCGGCGACACGCAGAAGGTCGTCGTCGTCATCACCAACCCCGACGGCTCCAAGACCACCCACACCCGCAAGGCAACCTACAAGGGCGACACCAGCGAAGAAGACACCGGCAACGACCTGGCCGACTGGCTCAACGGCCTGCCGGGCATCACCGCCAGCTACGACCCCACCAAGGAAAAGATCACCGTCTCGGCCGACAACGTCACGACGGTCACCATTACCACCACCGGCGGCAACCACACCATCGAGTAGCCACCGACGTCGTCGCCACGCCCGGCCGCCATGGCGTCCAACGACGCCGGCGGCCGTTTCGCTTACCCGCCCCGCATCGCATCGAGCTCCGCCCACCGCGCGTACAACGCCTGCACCT
Source organism: Phycisphaerales bacterium JB060 (assembly GCA_044440025.1). Classification (GTDB taxonomy): domain Bacteria; phylum Planctomycetota; class Phycisphaerae; order Phycisphaerales; family UBA1924; genus JAHCJI01. The sequence continues at coordinate 37,392 of JBITAF010000007.1, forward strand.
TCTGCTGGCTGGCGCCGAGCCGCTCGTAGACCTTCGCCGCCTTCTCGTGGTCATTGGTCAGCGCGGGATCGGCCGCCTCGGCCTGCCTTTGCTCCTGCTGGGCCTGGGCTTCCTGGATCGCCTCCTCCATGCCGTCTTACTCGCGCTGGAGCTTTTTGTAGTGCTTGCCGGGCTTGGGGGTGCTGGGATTGGCTGGGGCCGCGGCGGCCTGCTCGGGCTTCGCCGCTTCGGCCCGGGCCTTCTCGGCCTTCAGCACCGCCGCCTGCCACTGCTCCATCGACGCGAACCACTTGGCGTTGCCCTTGCCGTCCAAGGCCACGTACTCGGTCGCGATGCGTTCCAGCAGGAAGCGGTCGTGGCTGACCAGCACGATGGCGCCGGGGAACTCCATGAGCGCCTGCTCAAGCACTTCCAGCGACGGGATATCAAGATCGTTCGTCGGCTCGTCGAGCAGCAGCACGTCGGCGGGCGTCAACATAAGATTGGCGATCAAGACGCGGGCCTGCTCGCCGCCGGAGAGGTCCTTGAGCTGCATGGGCAGCTGCTCGGGCTCGAAGAGGAACCGCTTGGCCCACCCGGTGATGTGCACCCTCGAGTCCTGGTAGTGCACGAAGTCGCCCACGGGCCTGAACGCGTCGCGCAGGCTCTGCTGCTGGTCGAGCGCGTCGCGGTGCTGGCTGAACGTGACGACCCTGAGCTCGTCGGCCCGCTTGATCGTGCCCGAGTCTGGCTCCAGGTCGCCCGACATGAGCCGCATCAGGGTCGTCTTGCCCGAGCCGTTGACGCCCATCAGCCCGATCCGCTGGCCGGGGGTCAGCGTCAGGTCCAGCCCCTCGAAGAGCTTCTTCGTCCCAAGCGTCTTGGAGACATTGTGCATCGCCAGCAGCTTGTTGGTCTGCCGCTCGGTCGCGTTGAAGGCGATTGTCGTGGTCTTCGTCGGCGCGAGGTTGCGGTCCCTGGTCTCCTTAAGCTCCTGCCTGCGCTCGGCCGCCGCGGTCACCTGGCTCTTGTTGCGGGTGCCGCGGCCCTTGACCCCCTGGTGCAGCCAGGCCGTGTCGCGCCGGACCTTGCCCGCGATGGCCGACTGCGCCGCCGCCTGCGCTTCAAGGAACGCCTCCTTGCGACGCACGAACGTGCTGTAGTTGCCCTGCGCCTCGAACGCCCCGCCCGGATAGGCCGCCGAGAGCTCGATGATCCGGGTGGCGGTGTTCTCGAGGAAGCGCCGGTCGTGCGTCACGAACACCATCGCGATGGGCGAGGAGCGCACGAAGCCCTCCAGCCACACCACGCCTTCCAGATCGAGGTGGTTCGTCGGCTCGTCCAGCAGCAACAGCTCCGGGTCGCCCGCGAGCGCCCGCGCGATCGACAGCCGCTTGCGCCACCCGCCCGAGAGCGTCGCCACGGGCTGCTCGAGATCGACGAACCCTAGCTTCGTGAGCGCGATCGACGCCCGGGTTGTCGCATCGGTCCCGTGCCCCCCACCATCGTCCTCGCCCTCCAGGCTGCCCCGCACCACCGACAGCGGCGTCGCGCCCGCCTCGAAGCGGTCGTCCTGGTCGATGTACACCGCCCGCAGCCCCCGCCGCCGCGTCACCTCGCCCGCGTCGGGGGGCTGCCGGCCGGCCAGGATCTTCATCAGCGTCGACTTGCCCGCCCCGTTGGGGCCGATCAGCCCGATCCGCTCGCCGTCCTCCACGTGCACCGACACGCCCTCGAACAGCGTCTTGGACGGGTACACCTTGGTCAGCTCGCGGGCGGTCAGCAGCGTGGGCATAGAGCGCGATTCCTCCGGGCCCCAACGATACACGCCGCACATGCCAGAACCGCGCCCCGGCAAACCCGTATGGTCAGGCATGGCACGCACGATCCTCACCACGCTCGTCGCTCTGGCCACCGCCGCCCTCCTGTTCCTCGCGGGCGGCTCCAGCACCAACGGCTGCCTCTGGGACAGCGACACCCTGCGGACCGAGGCATCGGGCGCGCCGGGCATGGTCGAGACGATCGTCGGCCGCTTCGACCGCTACCCGCCGCTCTACTACGAGATGCGGCTGGATCGTGTCACGAAAGAGCTCGCGACCGATCCGGCGGACCACCTGCGCAACCTCGCCGCCTACGACGACGCCGGCGTCGCGTGCGACCGCCTGGGCCGCCACGACGAGGCCATCGCCTGGATGGCACGCAAGCGTGTCTCGCTCGATGCGCTCGCCGACTCCGAAGCCAAGGCCGAGCACGAGTACCGCTACCTGGCCAACCTCGGCACCTTCCACGCCCACCGCTGGATCGCCGCCGGCGCGGACCGCTCCGACATGGCCGACATCGAGCGCGCCCGCGACCTGATCGCCCAGGCCATCGAGCTGAATCCCGACGCCCACTTCGGCCGCGAGCACTTCCAGCTGGCCGTGCTCGAGTGGATCCTCGAGCTGCCGCAAGACCCAACGCCCGAGGGCGACCTGGCGTACATACGGCCCGACCAAACCGAGGGCTTCTACATCCTGCACCTGACCGACCTTGGCCAGCGGGCCGACGGCCCCGAGGGCGTGGCCGGGCTGGTGGCCCTGGGCAACGCGTGGAACAGCTTCGATGTCTTTTTCTCGCTGGGCCTGGCCCTGAACAGCCACGCCCACAACTCCCTGGCCCACCTGGCCAGGCTGCGGGCCAAGGAGATCGCCGATGCGGGCGGCCGCAGCCTGCACGCGGGGGCCGACCTGTCGACCTTCGACCCCGACGACCATGTCCGGTCCATCGACGAGCGCCAGCAGGCGGCCGTCGAGGCCTTCTATACGCAAGCCCGCGCCGAGGCCGACGCCTGGCACGCCGCCCGCACCCAGTACATCATGGCCCGCCTCGAACAGGGCCGGCACCCCGACACCCACCCGGACTTCTTCGCCGCCTGGGTCGAGCCGAGCTCCATGCCCGCGCTGCCCAACGGCTTCCTGGGCATCGCGACCATCACCGACGACCTCATTCGAGCCATCGTGATCGGCATTGCGGTGCTCGCGGTGCTGCTGCTCGTCGCTCTCTCGGCCGCCACGCGGTTCTACCGCCGCCGCGCCGAGGCCGATGGGCCCGAGCGCCCCGCCCCCACGACCGCATAAGCCGGCCCGGAACACGACCGCAGCCGCGGCCGAGCGGCTCGCGACCGTCCATCGGTCGCTCGCGAGCCGTCGTCGGCCGCCGACGGGCGGTCGTCGATCGCTCACGGGCGGTCGTCGGCCACCGACGGGCGGTCGTCAGTGGCTCACGGGCGGTCGAGAGCGACCGACGGGCGGTCGGCGGTCATCGACGGGCGGTCGTCGGCCATCGACGGGCGGTCGTCAGCCGCTCACGGGCGGTCGTTAGCGACCGACGGGCCGTCGTCGGCCGTTCCCGTCGGCCGTTCTCGGACTTCTTTGGGGGCTCCAACCGAACCCGAAACGTCCTGACAGCCTCACAGGCCGCATTTCGGGGCCGGGCGTGCGTGGTTTCCCGATTCCTGGTGTTCCAGGATCAAGCCCGCCGACCGGACGATCGATACATCCCCCGCGGGCGGGGCCGCCGTTGGCCCCCGGCACGCCCGCGCCCGCCCCGGAGGC
>JBITAF010000008.1:0-8243 GCA_044440025.1 Phycisphaerales bacterium JB060
TCGATCGCGGCCTCGATCAGCTTGCGCTCGGTGCTCGCCCCTTGTCGCGAGGCCTCATCGCCGGCGGGGGTGTCTGGCCCCCGGTCGCTCTCCTGGTTTGGCGTGTCGTCCATGCGGCTCTGTCCGAGAGGCTGTGGCGTCAGTTGCCAGCGCGAGAGAAGTACTGGCCCGGATCGCCCATCGCGTCGCGAAGCCGATCGTGCGCGCGGGCGCGAAGCATGAAGACGGCGCCGGTCGACCGCCCCATCTCCTTGGCGACTTCTTCGACGCTATGCCCTGCCAGGTCGTACAACCGGATGACCCTTGCGTAGTCGGCCGGCAGCGTCGCCAGCATGCGCTCCATGGCCATCACCGCCTCGCCGCGCGCCACGAAACGTGAGGGCGTGGCCTTGCTGTCGCCCGCGAGCACCTCGATGAGCGTGGCTGCCGAGTCGTCGGCGCTGCGAGGCGTATGGGCACGCTTGGCCGGGTTGGGCCGCTTGGCCGCCTGGGCCGCCCGGATGGCGTCCAGCAGGTTGTTCTCGGCAACCCGAGTCACCCAGGCGCGGAAGCCGCTCATGCCCCCGGTCTTGAACTGCCCGATCCGCCCCACGACCTCGACATAGGTTACCTGGAGCACGTCGTCGGCCTCGACGGTCACGCTCAGCGACTGGGGGATCTTGCCCTCCAGCCGGGCCCGCAGCATCGGTGCACAGTGCTCCAGAAGATCGACCAGCGCCCCACGATCTCCCTTGATCGCGCGGGCCAGCAGTTCCTCGCATGGGTCGACGGCGTTGTCGCCCCGGCCATCCCGTTTGGGCTGATCCTGAACCATGGTCGGCTCCCCCCGGAATCGTTGCTCCGGGGGATAGTAAGCCGCTGGTCGGCGTTTCCCCGCGTGTTCGGTGTCCCGAACATGCGGGGCGCGCGGCGTGATGCGATGGGGCACGAGGGTTCCCATGCTCACTGCAGCGCGGGCGAGACCTCCCACTCACGCGCTGCCCCATCTTTCTCTCTGCCCCTGGTCCAGTTCTCGGGCAGAATCGCCGGCAGCAGGGCCAGCAACGCGACACCGCCCACCGCCACGCACGCCCCGAAGATCGCCCTGGTCGACACCCGCTCGCCCTGCAGCGCGACCATGGGAAGGATCATCACCGGCGCCAGCGAGCACAGCGTCTGGGCCACCGCCACCGGCGTCAGGTCGGCCGTCACCAGGCTCATCCACATGCCAAGGAATGGCCCCACGAACGCGCCAATCGCCGTGAAAATCAAGCCGAGTTTTAATGTGCGAGGCGGGATCGGCAGGGCGTTGCGCCGGGCCTGGAACCGCCAGCGCGCGATGAGCACCGGCGTCATGCACACGATCGCCACCGCGATGCGCACCTGCGTGGCCGGCAGCGGGCCCAGGTGCTGGTCGGGCTCCATCCAGCCGTGGCCCATGCCCGCCTTGCTGATGAGCAGCCCGCCGCCCTGGCACATGGAGCCCACCAGCGCCAGAATAATGCCCCGCACGCGGTGGGGGTGCTCCCGCTCGTCGGCCTTCATGGTCGGGCGCTCCAGGATGACCCAGGCAACCCCCGCGATGGTCACCGAGATACCCAGCACCGCCGGCCAGGCCAGGGCCTCGCCCAGCACCATCCACCCCAGCACGGCAGCCCAGATCGGGGCGGTACTCATCATCAGCAGGCTCAGCCGCGGGCCGATGTCCACGAACGCGGTGAACAGCGCCTGATCGCCGATCACGATGCCCACCAGCGCCGACGCGGCCAGCAGGATGAACTGCCGGTCGTTCAGGGCGGGGATGAAGTCCCCCGTGGTCAGCCACGCCATGCCCGTCAGCAGCACGATGGCCACGTACAGCCGCAGCCCATTGACCAGCGTGGGTCCGATCCGCCGCCCGCCTGCGGCAAAGCACAGGCTGGTCAAGGCCCAAAGCAGGCTTGTCGCCAGCCCGGCGGCGAAGCCGGCGTAGGTGGTGGGGTCCAAGGGTGGGGGCTCCGGCAACTGGGAGGCGAGGACGACGGCGAGAGCATAGAACAGGGGCGGCCGTTACCGAGTCTCAAGCGCAGGAGATCACATGCCGCAGAAAACCCTAATTCTGTCGCTCGTTGCGGTGTCGCTGGCTGTTTCTGGATGCGGCGTGTTTGGGCCGCTGGTTCAGCCCCGTACGCCTGACTCGATCAGGACCCAGATGATCGACCATCCGCAGGCCGAGTTCTTCGATGGTCGGACCGGCGAGAAACTCAATGACCTGGCCATCTTTGATCAAGTGAAGAAGGCCGACGCCGTCTTGTTCGGCGAGTTGCACGGCCATCCGGTTGGGCTCCCAGTCGCCGCCGCAATCTGGAAGGACATGCTGAGCGTCCGCGACCGCGACGAGACGCCCGCCCTCCTCCTCGAGTTCTTCGAGCGCGACCAGCAGCTCGCCATCGACGAATACCTCGGTGGCATGATCGAAGAGGAAGACTTCATCAAGAAATCCGGCCGCAGCGCCTCGAACTTCCCTGATGCCCACCAGGCGATGTTTAACGCGACCCGGGATGCCGGCGGCGTGGTGATCGCCGCGAACGCCCCTCGCCGCTACGTCCGCCTGGCGCGCACAGATGGCTACGACGCCCTTCGCGCCATGAGCCCCGCCCAGCGCACCACGTTCGTGCTGCCGCGCGACGAGCAGGGACCGTCAGCGTACCGCGATCGCTTCGTCGAGGCCATGGGCGGCATGGACGTCAGCCACGGCGGCTCGGGTCCGCTCGACTTCCTCCGCTCGCAACTGGTCTGGGACGCCACCATGGCCGATAGCGTCGCCACGGCGCTCCAGGCCGGCCACGAACCCGTCGCCCTGGTCGTCGGCCGCTTCCACGTCGAGTTCGACGGCGCCACTCGCTACTACCTCGAACGCATGCGGCCCGGCGCCGACGTGCTGAGCATCGTGATGGTTCCGACATGGAGCGAGGAACTGGCCGACGAGGATGAGGGGCGTGGGGATATCGTGGTTTATGTGGGACCGGTGGACGCGTCGGAGGAAGATTCCTGAGCGTCGGCGGCTTCGAGCAGTCGCCGGATCGCCTCGCGGTTGGCCTCGGGCATTGATGGATCGTGTTCTAAGAGGAACTCGAACTCGTCACGCATCTCATTCGCCTGCTCGAGCGCCCATTCACTCTCAGTATCGAGGAAGAAGTGGGCGATGGGTACCTCGGTGGGATCGGAAAAATACCGACGCCCGATCTCACGCCGCGTCTTGTAGAGGTACAACTCGGCCACCCACTCCGCCGGCCACCGCTTGCGCATCGCCGCTCGCACGGCGTTCAGGTCGGGCTGCGTCTGGCGATACCCGAGCCTCGGCGGCGGGTCGTAATCGGGTGGGAATCGCGCCTGTGGATGTGCCGACATTTCCGCGAGCCCCTCGTCGATCCGGCCCGACAGCAGCAGTTTCTCGACGCGATGCCGCAGCGCCTGCTCTGGCTGGGCCCAGAGCAGCAGCGGTGCGAACGCCACGATCGAGATGCCCGCGGTGATCAGCAAGCCGCGTGACGGTGTCGGCTGCGGGTGTGTCACCACCGGCCACATGGGCTTGAACCCGATCAGGCTGATGAGCGCTCCCAGTGCCCAAAGCGGTAAACTCAGGATCGCCAGTGCGCCCACGTTGAAGGCGACCGACGCCAGCAGTGCCTCCCGCGCTGGCCCACGCACCCCGCCCATGATGTCGATCACCGGCAGCGGCGCGAGCCCCATCACGGCGATCACCACCGCGTCGGCGAACAGCATCACCAGGAAGAACGCCGGCACCGGGCTCACGCCGTAGACGACCGTGATCACACGCGTCATCAGCACGACACGCCAGGCCGCGACGAACGCGAGCGTCCACAGGTTGCACGAGATCGCCGCCTCGGGTGACATCCATCGCTCGTAGGGAATGGCGTATAGCCATGCCATGGGCGCTGTCATCCAGAACAGGCCCATCCACGAGAAGTATTCTTTGAAGAAGGGCGGCCGCTCGTTTGAGCCGGCCGAGTTGCCCCCGATCATCGCCGCGATATGCACGATGATGAACAGCAGCGTGCCCGATGCCAACGACGCCCCGAATGGCCGCAGCGCATGCCAGGGCTCGAGCACCAGGTACTCACCGTCGTACTCTCGCGCCAGCCCGGCGGACAATACGAACAGCACGCCGATCAGCACCGACCACGGCGACCTCGCCACGTTCAGGATTGCCCGGCGATTCCCGATCAGGTACATCGGCAGCGTCGAGGCCTTCATGCTCGCATCCTCGGGTTGTTCCGCCACGTCTCGCGGCGGATGGCACTGCGGCGGCGGTGGGAGGATTCATCGAACGCGCTGGCGAGGACTCGGGCATAACCGGCCCGCAACGACTCGGGTGTCATGTGGTCGGGCTGATATGTCACGTCGAAGAGCGTGCAGTGCGACCAGTCGGTGTCCGGTAGCAGACGCCCTTCGTGCTCCAGCCGGCGGCGCAGGGCCGTGCCGGGGAAGGGGGTTTGCAGCGTTACCTGCGCATCAGCGCAGGGGTCGTGATGAAGGAACTCGATCAGCCGATCGAGCGAGGCCTCGTTTTCACCATCGCTGCCGACAATGTAGCACCCGATCACCGCCACGCCCGCGGCCTGGATCGCCCGCACCGCGTCGAGCATCCGCGGCATCTCGGTCTTCTTCGCGCCCATGCCGGCGTGCTGGTGTACGAGGGACTCCAGCCCCACTAGCACCTGCACGCACCCGGCTTTGGCCAGTCGATCGAGCACCGCCGGATTCTCACCAAGTCGCCAATCCGCCTCGGTGAACCACCGCGCGTTGCTCTCGCCAAGCGTGTCGAGCAGGTCGTCGTGCGGCCCACCCAGTGCGAACGTGTTGTCGTCGGCCAACTCGATGGAGGGCCTCGGATCGATCGCGGTGATCGCACGAAGCTCATCGCGGAGGCGGTCGGCCGGCTTCTGACGGAATGGCCCGAGCAGCCGGCTCGCGGCGCAGAAGTCGCACGAGAATGGGCAGCCCCGAGAGGCCTGCATCGTGAACCGCTGCCGCTTGGCGTTCCCTAGCAGGTCATATCGCGGCAGCGGGGCGGTACGCATGTCGAAGGGCCGGTCGGCCTTGTACAAGGGTTGAAGCGTGCCACGCCTCGCGTCCTCCAGCACGCTGGGCCACACGGGTTCACCGTCGCCCACCACCACCGCGTCGGCGTGCTGTATGGCCTCTGTGGGACAGGCCGTAACATGAAGCCCCCCGAGAACGACACACACACCCTCACGCCGCAACGCGTCCGCCAGGATGTACGCCTCCAGGATCGATGCCGTCAGCGCCGAGATACCCACCAGCGTCGGTTGCTCGGCCACGATGCGTTGCACCAGCGTCTCATCGACCTCCGCCGGCTCGTGCAGCGAGACGCCCCAGTTGTCCGGCGTCAAACCCGCCAAGGTCAGCACACCCAGCGGCGGCAATGCCGCGATCGCCCAGCCCCGCGGCCCCAGCCCGGGCAGGCTCATGCCCATCTCGGCCAGTTCGGCCTCACGCACCCGTACGCCCGAGAGGGCGACCAGAGTGAGATGCGGGCTCTCGGAGGCAAGGTACATGCGATTCCTCATCGGCTCAGCCCAGACGCGCGGCAACAATGATGCCGCCATGCGCATTCGAAATACTGCACGAGTCATGCTCATCGACGATCAGGAGCGAGTGCTCCTCATGCGGTACGAAGAACTCGTACCGGCAGATCCCAAGCTCACGGGGCCGATGTCGTTCTGGGTGCCGCCCGGCGGCGGCGTGATGGAAGGCGAGACCTTCGAGGCCGCCATTGCCCGTGAGATCGAGGAAGAGACCGGCATGCGGATTCCCGTCGACGCACTCCCGTGGATCTGGACTCGCGACCACCAGCTCATGCACCGGGGCGAGCTCAAGCACTTCCACGAGCGGTACTTCGTATCGAAGGTCCAAACACCAGAGCGGCTGCACAACCGGACCGATGAGCCCATCATGGAAATGCGTTGGTGGTCACACGAAGAGATCGAGCGTTCGAGCGAGACGTTCTTTCCACAAGGGTTGGAAAGGTTATTGCTCGACGTGCTCACCGGCCGCCACCCGGCGGAACCGATACATATCTAAGGCTTCGCCAACGCCTCCACCACAACCTCAATCAAAGTCTCCGCCTCCGGCATCCGCCCCGGCCCGACGTGCCGGCATGCCTGCCAGCCACTCTCGGCGTCGAGGATCTGGTAGCCGTCTTCGCGGAGCTGGGCGATGTTGCGTTGCGTGCTGGGCTGCGCCAGCATCACGCTGTTCATCGAGGGCGACAGCAGCACCGGTCTCTTGGCTCGATCGATGGCGCTGAGGATGAGCGTGATGGGGTCGCTGGTCTGGCCGTGCGCGAGCCGCGCCAGGCAGTCCATCGTGCAGGGGGCGACGAGCGCCAGGTCGATGCGGTCGGCCAGGTTTACGTGCTGCACGTCGCCCGGGTCGTGGTGGTCCCACACGCCGGTCACGACCGGGTGCCCGCTGAGCGCTTCGAACGTCAGCGGCGTAACGAACCTGGTAGCCGCCTCGGTCATGGCCACGCGCACGTCGCAGCCGCGCTGGCTCAGGCGGCTGACGACCGTTGCCGTCTTGTACGCGGCGATGCCCCCGGTCACGCCGATAAGCACGCAGCGGCCGGTCAGGTCAGCAGTGGGCTGGCTGGTCATCGCCAGAACGCGTTAGAGCAACGCTTCCTGCGAGCGCGTGGGGGCGGGGGGCAGGGCCTCGGCCACCTCGGGCTCGGCAAACTCGAGGGTGATCTTGTCCTGCATGATCTCTTCGATCACGACTTCGAGGTCACTGCGGCCGTTGCGGTCCACCAGCGGGCGCGAGCCGTCGAGCAGTTCGACGAGGCGGCGCTGGATGAGCACGGTCAGCTTGAATCGGCCGCCGACCTTGGAGGCGATCTCGTTGCTCTTGAGGGCTTCGATCATGGCAGTTGGGGGCTCCCGATGACGCACGGGCAGCACGCACCCGGATCGCCGGATGGTGCTGGGTGTCGTATACGCTAAGGCCAATACTAGGCCCGCCCGACGCCAGCCGGGGGAGCTACCATCGACCCCCAGAGCCAGGGCGCGGCCCGATGCGAGGAGGGCAAGGGGTGTCGACCAGCGTGGCAGAAGTAAAGAAGGGCGACCGGGTCCAACTCGCGACGCGGCCCGAGTGGGGCCACGGCGAGGTGCTGTCGGTCATCTCGACCGTGATCGACAGCGAGCCCACCCGCAAGGTCCGCATCCGCTTCGCGCGGGCCGGCGTGCGGGAGGTCATCGATTCGCCCGCCCTGTCGGCCACCGAGGACGGCCCGGTCAACCTCCAGCCCGCGGCCCTCCAGGCCCGGATGGTCGCCCTGCCCGAGTCCCTCCGTGACGCCCTCCGCCCGCTGCCCGACCGCTTCAGGGAAACCGGAGCCATGTTCCGCTTCAACGGCCGCGGCGGCTCGCTCATCGACTGGGCCGCGATGCAGACGGGGCTGGTCGATCCGTTATCGGAGCTGCCCAGGCACGAGATCGAGGACTCCTTCGCTCGCTTCCGCCGCACGCTGGAGGAGCACCTCCGTGATCTTGGGCGGCAGATGAAGCGCGAGAACGAGACCGAGTTCCGCCGGATCGCGTTGTCCATGCCCAACGAGGCGCAGGACGTGTTGCGCGGACGCAACGTCCGGCGTTGACCGCGCTCAACAGCCCGGATGCCCGGCCAGACGGCCCCAGATTGCCAGACCGGCACAAGTAGACCGAGAACCGCCCTAGCAGCGAACCAGGGCGGTTTTTATTGGACCTGGCGCAGATCATGCCCGCCCGCTGGCACGGCGGCGCGGCGGTTGTATCTGGTCTTGGCATGGGCCGCGGGGGCGGACAACAAGCCATAGATCAGACACGACGGAGGACACCCATGAACGATCGCGACTTCCACACCCGCCTCGGCGAACTGCTTACCAAGATCAACGACATGCCCGAGGGCGAGCGCGACCGACTCCGCAAGCTGGCAGACGAGACCAGGACCCGCCACGACCGCGTGAAGAAGGCCATCGGCGAGATGCAGGATTCCCTGGACTACCTCCGCCTCAGCGTCAAGTACCTCGTGTTCGATCTCGAGGCCACCCGCCGCGAGAACCGCTACCTCCGCGATATGCTGGCCCGCTCGGCCGGCGAGGAATCGGGCGAGTAAGCCCACAGCGGCCCACGACAGAGCCGTGCCCATCCGCCGAGAGGCGGACCGGCGCCTTGTGCCCTCCGCACGCCCGATCCAGA
>JBITAF010000009.1:0-9039 GCA_044440025.1 Phycisphaerales bacterium JB060
CTCGCTGCTTAAATTCTTCGATGGTGGCCTGACCAACGCGCTCGGCGGCGCCTTCCTGCTCGCCGGAGCCGCTACCGCTTGTCTGGGCTTCTACCGGGCCGTGCGCACGCGGCGGGCGATCAACCGCGTGATGCGGGCGGCGAGTTCTGGCCGGCCGGCGGGCAATTCTGGCGGAGGGGCGGGCCAACCGCCGAGATGAAGTGGCTCAGGAGGTTTCCATGCGTCAGAGAACACGTAACCGCGTCATCGCCACGGTTTCGGTGCTGGGCATCTTCGGGGCGCTCTCGGCCTGCAAGCCCGATGTGCCGCTGATCCCGTTCATCAGGGGCCAGCAAGTTGCGCCAACGCCATCGGTGCCGGCGCACTCGGTCTATACGCTCCCGACACTCGCGGAGGCCCCAGTACACCGAGACTACGAACACCCGTCTTCGAACTGATCGACGAAGGCCAGAAAGTCAAAGATTGTGAACTGGCCGTCCTCGTCGAAATCAGCTCTCGGGTCGGCGGCATCGAACGCCGTCTGGAATGCCAGGAAGTCGAAGATGGTCGTCGTGCCGTCGCAGTCGAGGTCTACTTTGCACGGAGGGAACCAATGAGCGACCTTCCACTCGCGTTCGCTTGAGAAGACGACGGCTCCGAGCACGGGGTCGTACGCGAAGTCGGCAACGAACCCGGGCTCGCGGCTGCCAATCGGTTCCCAGATCATGCTGCGCGAGTTCCAGCGGTAGAGCGCATCCAGGGTGTTGTCGCGGGCTCCCCCCAGGATTCCAAACCCCGGGATCTCGATGATGTTTGCCTTGCCAACAGGCAGTTGCGCGCCCGCATCGATCCAGGCCGGATCTCCGGGTCCTCCGCTCGCGGTTGGGTCGAAGAGCCATGTTTCGCCGCCGTTGACGAGCGTGACGAGCAAATCCAGCTGCGCGTCGTAGGCCATCGAAGCGCTGAACCTGTCGGTGGGGCCGGATGCCGGGTGCTCGGTCCAGTCGGTGCCATCCCAAAGCCACGCGTGCCGATCATCGACGGAGGAGTGGGTGCCGCCATACATCACGACACGCTCAAGGCCCGGGTGCCAGGCCATCGCCTGGTCCGCACGCGGCGGGGGCTCGGTCGGCACGCTGCGACGCGTCCAATCGCCGCTGGCGTCCAGTGTGTAGGTGCCAGACTTGCGGATGGAGTCTTCCTCGAGTCCGCCGAAGCCGACCATCTTCATACGCATCTGGTCGTACGCCAATCCAACCGCCGATGCCCAGTAGCCGTCCGCAACGTACTCAAAACGACCCTGGCGATCGTAAAGGTAGGAGTTGTCGACCGTCTCGGTGTACTGGTACGTGTCGTCGTAGTAAGAACCACCGTGCGAGATCACTCCATCGCGACCAGGGTGGAACGCCATCCGGTGCTTGTCATATCTCGCCGGGCGCACGGTCGGCGCCAGGTCGGTCCACGAGCCTCGCGTGCGTTGCTTGCTGTGATCAAAGTACCACTCCATCCACCCGCAATCTGGCGATGACAGGCGGAACTGTCCGCCACCGACCAGGATGCCTCGCTCATGCGCGTAGTCGTACACGACCGAGTTGCCAACGTTTCCTGGCGCCGATCCCGCCCGATGCCAGGCGACCCCGTCCCACTCCCAGACGTCCGGCCGCGGGTAATACTGCACGGCGCACGCGTGGCACTGGTCGAACCTGTGTTCCCCGGACGTCACCACGGTCACGCCGGCCTGGTCGTCGAAGTACATGCCATGGCCGGCCCGTCGTGCTGGCCAGTCACCCGCTTCGATGACCTGTTCCCAGCGTCCAGAATCGAACGCGAACTCCCAGAGGCCAGCGAGCGAACTGTCGTCGCAGTAGAAGTCTTCCCTGAGCCCACCGAACAGCACCACCACGTCACGCTGCGCGTCGTACACCGCCTGAACGCTCGCTACGCCCGGAACATCGTCGCCGAGCATGACCCACCGTCCATCCTCGAACGCAAACAGGCCGCCGCCTCCGAAGTACCCCTCGGCGCTCAGCAGAATCCGCTCGCGCAGGCTGTCATACATGAGCGAACCGGGATCGTCGGGGGCGCCCGCAGAGATCAGGGTCCAGGTCTGTCCGTCCCAGGTGTACGTGCCGCCCGTATCGGTCGCGGCGTACACCAGCCCCTCGGCTCGATGCTCCACTGCGCAGAGCCGGGTCGACGGCGCCGGCTGGCTGCCGGTCCGGCTCCATCGGCCATCATCGCCCAGCACCCACACGGCCGAATCGCTGGTTCCACCGCCGCCGGTCATGTAGACCCGGCCCTCGAGCGTGAACACGGCTGGCCCCGAACGGGGGCGAAAGCTCTCGAGCACCTCGCTCCGACCCTCGCACCCCGCCTGGCCGTTCGCCAGCGTGCTCGTTGCGGCGACTACCCACGCCGTCGCAACGGCCCGCATGCGTTGCACTCTCATCTGTCGCCCTCCGCTCTCGGTGATCCAGGGTTCGAACGCGTCCAGTCATTTGTAACACAAACGCGGCCGGCGATCAAGACAATCTACACCCCCCGATCGCTCCCCCCAAGCTTCTCGAGCTCATCCCCATACCGCTCCCTGAGCGGCTCGACGACTTCCTTGAGAAACCTTTCGGTCTGCTCGACCGAGCGGCCGACGTACTTCATCGGGTCCAGCAACTGATCCTCGGTCAGCAGGTGATGCACGGGCGCGAAGGCCTCGTCCGCCCGCAGGCGTTCGATGAGGTCGTTCTCCAGCCCCTCCTGCTTCACCTTCATGCCCGCCGCCTGGGCGTGCACGCGGATCTTCTCGTGCAGCTCCTGCCGATCGCCGCCGGCCTTGACGGCCTCCATCAGGATGTTCTCGGTGGCCAGGAAGGGCAGCTCGGCCATCAGGTTCTTGCGCACCATGGCTTCATGAACAACCAATCCCGACGCGACCTGGTGCATGAGGTCGAGCGCGCCGTCGAGGGCCAGGAACGCTTCTGGCAGAGACAGCCTTCGATTGCTCGAATCATCGAGCGTGCGCTCCAGCCACTGCGTGGCGGCCGTGTCGTAGGCGTTGCCCACAAGGTTCATGACGAACCGCGTGAGCCCGCAGATGCGCTCGCACTTCATCGGGTTGCGCTTGTAGGGCATGACCGACGAGCCGATCTGCTTGGCGCCGAAGGGCTCGTCGATCTCCTTGCGGTTGCTCAAGAGGCGGATGTCGGTGGCGATCTTGTGGAGGACGGCGGCGATCGAGGCGAGGTCGGCGAGAACGAACGTGTCGACGACGCGCGGATACGTCTGACCGGTGAGATCATGCGGATGGAAGAACGGCTCGGGAGCGCCGATGGTCTCCCAGTCCAGAGCCCGCTCTTCGAACGCATCGACCTTCGCGCGTTGCTGGCCAAACAACTGGAGGAAGGACGCCTGCGTTCCGGTGGCACCCTTGAAGCCACGAGGCTGCAGCGAGTCGAAATCTTCGCCAACCCGTTCGGCACAGAGCGACAAGTCGTACGCATAACCCGCGAGGCGTCGGCCAACGGTCATTGGTTGTGCGGACTGATAGTGAGTAAACGCAAGGGTTGGCAGATCCCGCCAGTTTCCAGCGGTTTGCCCAAGGCAGATCATGGCGAATTCGATCTTGCCGTGGATCTTGCCGAGCGCCCACTTGATATTGATCAAATCCGCATTACACACCACATCCTGGCTCGTACACCCCAGATGAATGATCCCCTTTGCCTTCGGGCACTGCTCGCCCAGGCAATGCACGTGGGCCATCACGTCGTGGCGCAGGTCGCGTTCGAGCTCCCCCGCGCGGGCGATCTCCTCGTCGGTGATGCCGCGCTCGACGACGGCTCGGAGTTCGTCGAGTTGCTCCTGCGAGACCAAGGGCTGGTCCCAGGATTTCGTCACCTCGTGCTGGGCCTGGGCCACCGCCAGCCAGATCCGCCGCCAGGTGTTGAACTTGTGCCTGGGGCTCCAGATGCGGAGCATTTCCGGGCTGGCGTTGCGGGAGGCGAGCGGGCTCGTGTACGTGTCGTTGGCTGATGTGGTCATGCGGGCGATGATATTCGCTGCGGTGGAAATGGGCGGATGGGCGAAGCGATAGATGGGCAAATCAGGGTCGGAGAGGCCCACGTCCCTCCGATTTGCCCATCTGCCCATTTGCCCATCTGCCCATTTTCCTCACGCGCTTCGGATTGCCGCCGCGTCCATCTTTCGCTGCTCGGCTCGCTCGTACTGCGCGCGGATGATGGGCAGCAGGCCCCCGAAGATGACCGAGGCCACCAGGCCGGGCAGCAGGAACACGAACCACACGTACCACGGCTGGCCCAGGATCAGCGCTGCCAGCCCGGTCAGCATCAGCCCGACGCCCAGCACCAGACCGAGCCCGAAGATGCCCAGCACGAGCCCGCGCGCCTTGCCCGCCGCCGCCAGGGGCCCGCCGATGCCGCCGCCAAGGCCCCCGAATCCGGCCCCCAGGCCCACGCCGATGGCCGCCCCGATCATCCCCGCCGCCTGCTCAGAAAACCACGGATCCATCACGAGCCCCCTTTCGATGTGTCGTGTGAAGTGCCACGCTCTTCCGCGGCCGCCAGCACGCGCCGGGCCCCGGAAGCGGTCAGTTCCCCTCGTTGCACCAGTTCTGCCAGAGCCTCGGCCAGCGGGTCCCTCGGCCGATCCTCGACCGCCCACCGCAGCCGCCCGATGACGCCATCCAGCCGCGCGCGGATGGTCGGGTAGCTCACGCCCACGTCCTTGGCCAGGTCCTTCAGCGAGCCCGAACGCAGGACGAACTGGACGATGAGGGCCAGGTCGTCGGCGGGCAGTTGGCCCAGGGGCGAGGCGGCCAGTTCCCTGGGCGAGGCGGGTAAACCCGGCTTTTCGCTGATCTGGTCGCCAGACTTGTGATTGATTGAGGTCACGTTGAACAATATAGAAGTTTTCTTGATATTGTCAAGGTTGACCTTCAAGAAGTTGCGATTCCCCATGGACCGGGAGCCATTCCCGATGGATCTTTTGTCGCTCCCGATAGAGGGGGAATCGCTCCCGATGGAACTTTTGCCGCTCCCGATACAAGGGGAATCGCTCCGGATGGAACTCTTGCCGCTCCCGATCCATGGGGCGTCGCTCCCGATGGAACTTTTGCGGCTCCCGATACAGGGGGAATCGCTCCGGATGGAACTTTTGCGGCTCCCGATGGAGGAAGAGCCGCTCCCGATGGATCTTTTGTCGCTCCCCCTGGAGGTCGAGCCGCGCCCGCCGGGCCGGATAGCCTTGGGGACGACCCCAAGCCGCCCCATCCTGACCCCCATCCTGACCCCCATCGTGGCCCTGAGCGCCCCGCTGGTCCTGACCGCCCCGGCGCTGGGCAGGAGGCCACGCCGCTCGAGCGGATCGAGGCCATCCGGTCCCGGCATGGCGTGCCCGCCCTGGCCGCCCACGGCGTGCGATGGGACGACGCCGAGCTGCACCGGCCCGTCGGGGCTCCGCCGCCCGATGGCGTGTGGCACGGCGCGGCTGGGCCAGGGGCGGGCCGCGGGCCCAGGGATCGCCGGCCGACGGCGTCGTGCTGACCCACAATGGCAGCAACACGATGTGGTTCGCGACCATCTGGGTGGCCCCGGACGCCGACATCGCCCTGCTCAGCGCCGCCAACGCGGCCGGCCGGGGCGGCCCGGCGGCCCGGCGGCAACCGATGCGGCGGTGGGTATCGCGATGCGGGCGCTGCGGGACGAGGCCGCGTCAGGCCACGGCCGGCAGCCCGGGCCACAGCAGGGCGAAGATGAGCCCGGTCAATAGGCCGTACACCACGCCGTCGATGAAGTCCATCACCTTGGCCCGCAGCGGCTTGGTGAACCAGATCTCGCCCAGGATGCCGCCGGCCGTGTGCGCCATGACGCCGGCGATGGCCGTGAAGGCGAACACGTCGCCGAACGCCGCGCCACGCGGGAAGGCGACGCTGGCGAGGTAGCCGATGACCGCCGACACGATCAGGAACATCGTGAACGTTGCGGCGAGGTTCTTGGGCATGGTCACGGCGCTGGGCCACACGCGCAATAAGCCCCACGGTCCGGCCTTGTATCGTGCGACCGCCTCGGGGTTCTTCATGTCCGCGTGCTCGCACTTTGGGAACATGTACTGGCCGGGCGTGAGGTTCTGCGACTTGATGACCGCGAACAGCGCGTCCTCGTCGGGCAGGAACCTCACGTCGGGCTTGTGGTGCGGCGAGAGGGCCCACGCCACGAAGCTGGCGAAGAACAGCACCACGCCGCACACGAGGATCGGCAGCCACAGCGAGAGAAACAGTTCCATGATGTCATCCTCCGCCCACGGCCGGCGACACCCCCAAGAGCCCCCCCGCGCCGCCGGCAAACATGGACCGACTCCGGCCCGTCCAGCGCCCGAATGCTAGAGCCCCGCGTCCGGGTGGGCCCTACGATGGCCATTGCACACCGAAACCGCTTCCGTGGAGCCCGCCGCCGTGACCACCATGACCGCCCACCAGTCGAACAAGCCGTCTTCGAGCCGTGATATCGCTTCGATCCTGGGTTCCGACGCCGACAGCCTGCTGGGCTACTCGGCCACCGGCTTCGACAAGAGCAGCCTCTACCTGCCCGGCCCGGACTTCATCGACCGCGTGGTCGCCCAGAGCGACCGGCCCGTGCCGGTACTGCGAAACTACCAGACCATGCTCAACCACGGGCGCCTGGGCGGCACGGGCTACGTGAGCATCCTGCCCGTCGACCAGGGCGTGGAGCACTCGGCCGGTGCGAGCTTCGCGCCCAATCCGCAGTATTTTGATCCAGAGAACATCGTCAAGCTCGCCATCGAGGGCGGCTGCAACGCCGTGGCGTCGACCTTCGGCGTTCTCGGTTCGGTCGCCCGCAAGTATGCGCACAAGATCCCCTTCCTGGTCAAGTTCAACCACAACGAGCTGCTGACCTATCCCAACGTCCACAGCCAGACCTTGTACGGCACCATCCAGCAGTGCTACGAGATAGGGGCCGTGGCGGTGGGGGCGACGATCTACTTCGGCAGCGAGGACTCTCGCAACCAGATCCAGTACGTCAGCGAGATGTTCGCCCACGCCCACGCCCTGGGCATGGTCACCGTGCTCTGGTGCTACACGCGCAACGATGCCTTCAAGGCCACCGGCCCCGATGGCAAGAAGACCGACTACCACGACGCGGCCGACCTGACCGGCCAGGCCAACCACCTGGGCGCGACCATCCAGGCCGACATCGTCAAGCAGAAGATGGCCACCAAGAACGGCGGCTACGCGGCGCTCAACACCGGCGACAGCAGCTACGGCAAGTTCAACACGAAGATTTACACGAAGCTCGCCGGCGGCGACGAGAACGGCCAGGGCGGGCACCCGATCGAGTTGGTGCGATACCAACTGGCCAACTGCTACATGGGCCGCGTGCCGCTGATCAACAGCGGCGGCGAGAGCAAGGGCGAGAGCGACCTGCAGGACGCGGTTCGCACCGCCGTCATCAACAAGCGTGCCGGCGGCATGGGCCTGATCTCGGGACGCAAGGCCTTCCAGCGTCCCATGAAGGAAGGCGTCGACCTGCTGCACGCCATCCAAGACGTGTACCTCGACGGCAGCGTCACCATCGCGTAAGGCATGAAGCGAGCGATCCAGGTCATTCTCGTGGTGGGCGCCATGGTCGCGCTGGCGTCCCTGGCCATGTGGGGCCTGGCGGTGTGGTTCCTGGGTCCCTACCTCATCTGGACGCCCGAGGGCATCCACGTCAGTGCCGAGGCGCCACAGAGCGTGGCAGTAGGGGATTCCATCGAGCTCACCGTGCGTGTGCGGAACGACGGCCCGACCGATCGCACGCTCTCGGCGATCACGATCGAGACCGGATACCTTGAGGGCTTCAGCGTCGACGCCGTCGAGCCGCCCTTCACCACCAGCGAGCGAGCCACCGACTACCGCGTCTACCGCTTTGACCACCCCGTTCCAGCGGGTGAGGTAACCCCTATCCGATTCGCGCTGCGGGCTACCGGCCAGGGCGTGGGCGAGGGCCAGAGCCTGCGGCAGGGCCGCATCGAGATCCAGTTCGAGGGCGAGAGCCGCATCAGCTCGACCACCGTGGGCACCGCCGTCAGCGGTCAATAGGTCCCAAAGGCCGGGAAATCGGGCCTTTTCAGAAGTCTGGCGGACTCGCTGGCCGCCAGTCGATGCTACAAAAGGGGACGGCGTGGGAGTCACGCCGGTGATGATCGCAGGTCCACCGAGGGAGCGACGAGTTGACCCTGTTCCAACGATTCATGCGCGTTCTGACCCATCCGCAGCACTCCGGCAAGCCCATGCCCGCCAAGAAGGCAAAGGCCCCAAGGGCCGCCCGCAACGCCGCGAAGCCGGTGAGCAAGCCAAAGGCGCCACAGATGAAGGCCGCCGGCAAGCCCCATCCGCCCTCGAGGGACACCGCCATGCGGGCCGCTTCCAACGCCACCGGCGCCACCGCCGTAGCCGAACGCCCGAGCGACAAGTCCGGCATGCCCACCACACCCTCCAAGCCCGTGGAGGTCTTCTCTCCAGATCGCCCGGCAAGCCAGACCGGCAAGGGCGACAAGCCCGAGCCCCAGGCGGCCGCCCAGGGCAACGCCGACTTCGGGAACGGCTCGCTGCTGGACGACATGGATGATTCGACCCTGGGCCTGATCCATCCCGCCGACTCGGACCGGGATGAGGCTCCCGCCAAGGGGCAGAGCAACGCCCGGGAGGCTTCCTCGGACGAGGCCGCCGCCATCGAGAAACGGTCCGACTCCAGCGGCTCCAAGGGCCCGGAGATCGGCGAGGTGGTCGACCTGATCGAGAAGCTGCGGACCCACGTCGACGCCCAGGGCGGTCGCTTCGACCAGGCCATGGGTGTGCTCGACCACATCCGCGAATCGGCCGCGGCCCTGCCCGAGATCCGCGAGCGAATCGATACCATGCTCGCCTCGATCGACGAGTTGAAGGCCAATCAGTTCAAGGGCCACGAGAAGGTCGAGCGGGCCCTGTCGGCGCAGAGCGCCCGGCTGGATGAGATTTCCGAGGCCATCGAGCTGGCCACCCAGCGCGAGGAA
>JBITAF010000010.1:0-14295 GCA_044440025.1 Phycisphaerales bacterium JB060
GTCCTCGCGCGGGAGGCGGAGGCGGCCGATGCGGCCCGGGTCGAGGCATTTCTGGCAGACGACCCTTTGATCGCGCATTACACCCAGTGGCGAGCCCAGGAGGACGGGGATGCCTCGGCATGCCTGCTTTACGGCTATGCGCAAATGCTGCTGCACGATCAGTTGCTGACGGTGCGCGAGCGCGCCGCCGCGGCCGGGTGTGGACTGTACCTCGACCTGCCCGTGGGCGTGGTTGCCGGCGGGTTTGACGTGCACCGCCAGCCCGACCTGTACGCCAGGGGCATCGCCGTGGGCGCACCGCCCGACGCATATTTTCCCGAGGGCCAGGTGTGGGGCTTCCCGCCGGTATTGCCTGAGAAAGCCCGGCTGAGCGGGCACGCCGAACTGATCGAAGCAACGCGTCGGCACCTGCGATACGCCAGCACGCTGCGGCTCGACCACGTGATGGGCCTGTGGCGTCTGTACTGGGTGCCCGAGGGCCACGGCGCCGACGATGGTGTCTACGTGCGCTACGACGCCGCCGGCGCGCTCGATGCGCTGGCGGACCTATCGCACGAGCACGAGGCGTTATTCATCGGCGAAAATCTTGGCACCGTGCCGCCCGAGGTCGATGCGGCGATGATCGATCGCGGGCTGCTGGGCATGACGGCGGCGCAGTACGACGGGGGCGACCAGGCGATGTCGCCCGGTGCGGCCAAGCCCGAACTCATCGCCGCCCCCAACACGCACGACATGCCCACGTTCACGGGGTATCTGGCGGGCCGCGATATCGATCTGCGCCGCTCGCTGCGGCTGCTCGATGCGTCGGGCGCGGCGTTCGACCATCGCCTGCGGTCCGCGGCCGCGGAGCGTCTACGAGGACAACTGGGTGAAGAGGAAGATTCGCGTATGTTCGACGCGCTCGTCGAGCGGCTGTGCAACTCGCCGGCGCCGGTGGTGATGGTGTCGCTGGAGGACTTGTGGGGCGAGACCGAGCCGCAGAACATTCCCGGCGTCAGCGAAGGCTACCCGTGCTGGCGTCGGACGATGCGGTGCACGCTTGAAGAGCTGATGGGTGACGATAGCATCGCCGCCCGGCTGCGCGGATGGGCCAGCGGTATCGGGCGGCGAACGGGAGCGGAGGCCTCATGAATCCTTACGTGTGCATCCACGGCCACTTCTACCAGCCGCCGCGCGAGAACCCCTGGCTCGAGGCCGTCGAGGTGCAGGACTCGGCCTACCCCTACCACGACTGGAACGAGCGCATCACTGCCGAGTGCTACCAGCCAAACGGGCAGGCGCGCATCCTCGACGCGCAGGGCTGGATCGAACGCATCAACAACAACTACGCACATATCAGCTTCAACTTCGGGCCCACGCTGCTGTCATGGATGCAGGAGCACGCGTCCGAGGCGTACCAGGCCATCCTGGACGCCGATCGGCAGAGCATCGAGCTCAACGGCGGGCACGGGTCGGCTATTGCGCAGGCATACAACCATATGATCATGCCGCTTGCAAGCGACCGCGACCGGAGGACACAAGTGCTCTGGGGCATCAAGGACTTCGAGCACCGCTTCGGCCGCCGGCCCGAGGGCATGTGGCTGCCCGAGACGGCGGCCAACAGCGCCTCGCTCGATGAACTCGCCCGGCAACGCATCGCCTTCACGATCCTGGCGCCCAGGCAGGCGCTGCGGTATCGAAAGATTGGCAGCGATCATTGGATCGACGCGAGAGAGCTTGGCATCGACCCCAGACGGCCCTACCTGTGCCGGCTTGAGGACGGCCGGAGCATCACGCTGTTCTTTTACGACGGGCCACTTTCGCAGGCCGTGGCGTTCGAGCGGCTGCTGGCCAACGGCGAGCAGTTTGCCAGCCGGCTGCTGGGTGGTATCGACGCGGGCCGGAAGGAAGCCCAACTCGTGCACATCGCCACCGACGGCGAGAGCTATGGGCACCATCACCCCTACGGCGATATGGCACTGTCGTACGCCGTGCGTCGGATCATGACCGGCAACGAGGCGACGCTGGTGAACTATGGCCGGTTCCTCGAGCTGCATCCGCCCGAGTGGGAGGCCGAGATCATCGAGGATTCGTCGTGGAGCTGCGTGCACGGCGTGGGACGATGGCGCGAGGACTGCGGCTGTCATACGGGCGGACGGCCCAGTTGGAATCAGGCGTGGCGCGGCCCGCTACGCGACGCGCTCGACTGGCTGCGTGATCAGATCGCCGAGCGTTTTGAGCGAGAGGCCGGGACGCTGCTGATAGATCCGTGGGCGGCGCGGGATGGCTACATCGACGTCATACTCGATCGATCACGAGAGAACGTGATCGAGTTTATCGAGCGGCACGCCGGCCCGCACGAAGGGCCGCTGGACTACACACGCATCCTCCGGCTGCTGGAGATGCAGCGTAACGCGATGCTGATGTACACCAGTTGTGGGTGGTTCTTCGATGAGCTGACCGGCATCGAGACCGTGCAGGTGCTCCAGTATGCGGGGCGTGTGATCCAGATTGCCGAAGGGTTGTTCGAAGAGGGATTCGAGGAAGCGTTCCTCGACCGATTGAGCAAGGCGCAGAGCAACCTGCCCGAGCACGGCGATGGGCGGCAGGTGTACCTGAAGATGGTCCGGCCTGCCAAGGTCGACCTACTGAAGATGGCCGAGCACTACGCGGTGATCTCGCTGTTCGAGGAGACTGCCGAGGCCAACCGCGTGTACTGCTACGACGTTCGCAGCGACGAGCGGCACGAGATGAGCGCGGGTCGCACGCGGCTTCGCGTAGGCCGAGCCACGCTGACAAGCCAGATCAGCCTCAACAGCCAGCAGGTAACGTACGCCGTGCTGCACCTGGCCGACCACATCATCACTGGCGGGGCGGGGCTGGACGTGAGCGATGAGGCGATGCGGGCGTTCATCGGCGAGGCGCAGCAGGCCTTCGACATGGCCCAGTACGGGAAACTCCTTCGGCTCATCGAGCGGGACTTCGGAAGCACGACCTTTTCACTGGCTTCGCTCTTCAAGGACGAGCAGCGCCGTGTGGCCGAGGAGGTGCTGCACGGCGCCCTGGACAATGCCGAGGCGACATACCGGCGAATGTACGACGATCAGGCGCCTCTGCTGCACTTCCTGCACGCGCTGAAGATCCCCGCGCCACGGGCGTTGTACTTCCCCGTCGAGCTGGTGCTCAACGCAGACCTGGTGCGCATCCTCCGCGATGAGCACCCGGACGTCGGCAGGGCCCGGCAAATCCTGCAGAAGGCAGAACAGGCGGGCGTGGAACTGGACGAGTCGACGCTCTCCTACGTTGCCGAAGCCGCTTTGGCGAGGCTGAGCGAGCGTCTGCTGGATTCGCCCTGGGACGTTGACGCGCTCCAGGCGATTGGTTCGCTGGTCGAAATGATGCACTCGGCGCCCTTCGCGGTACGGCTCGACGTGGCCCAGAACGCGATATACCGCCTCCTCCAAGAGCGTGAGGGGGTGGTGGCGTCGGGTCGCCTGCCCGACGCGGCTGGCTGGACGGCCGACGCGGAACGCATCGCCAGCCTCCTGAAAATACGTTCATAAGATTATCTTTAGTAAACTTTCACGTGAAATGGCACTTCACGCGGGGGAAAGTCGTGGACAGATGCCGAAGAATATGGTATGCAGGAACACGAGAACAACCTCGAAGCCAGTACGGCCCGCGAGATAGACCCAGAGAAGGCCATCTGGACCGAGCCGGGCGTGGTACGCGACGAGCGGACCGGCGTTGAGCGGCTCGACCTGCGGTACCGCACCCTCTTCCTAAGCGACCTGCACCTGGGCAGCACCGGATGCCAGGCGCGCGAGCTCAGCGCGTTCCTGAAGTGCGTGCGTTGCGACACGTTGTACCTGGTCGGCGACGTCATCGACATGTGGCGTCTCAAGAGCAAGTGGTACTGGCCGGGCAAGCACAACCGTGTTATCAGCCGGATCCTGAAGATGGCCCGCAAGGGCACCCGGGTGGTGTACATCCCCGGCAACCACGACGAGGGTGCCAGGCAGTACGCCGGCCTGAACTTTGGCGGCGTGGAACTGCTGCTGGACGCCGAACATGTCACCGCCGATGGGCGGCGGCTGTACATCAGCCACGGTGACCAGTTCGACATGGTCGTCAAGCACGCCCGAGTGCTGTCGATGCTTGGGTCGGTTAGCTACGAGATGCTGCTGCGGATCAACCGCGTGTACAACATGATGCGCAGGCTGTGCGGGCTCAACTACTGGAGCTTGAGCCAGTTCCTGAAGCTCAAGGTCAAGAGCGCCTGCACCTACGTCAGCAAGTTCGAGGATGCGTTGATCGAGGAGGCCAAGAGCAAGGGCTACGACGGCGTGGTGTGCGGGCACATCCATAAGGCCGAGATCCGGCCCGATGATCGTCACGCCAGCATGATGTACTACAACTGCGGCGACTGGGTCGAGAGTTGCACCGCCCTGGTCGAGGACTTCGACGGCTCGATCCGCCTGCTCGATGGCAAGGCGGTGGTCGAGCGGCTGCGGCGGTTTGGCCAGCTTGCGCCGAAGAAGGCCGGGCGGCCAAGCCTGCACCGCCGCGTGCTGCCGGTGCCCCGACGAGCCGACACGCGTCCGGCCTACCTGCCCGAGGGCGTCGTGCCACATTAGCGGCGAGGTTCCGGGGGTTTGGGTTACTACCCTGCGCCATGGCCACGGCCGACCAAGCCCGCATCGAGTGGACCAGCGAACGCAGTTTGTGCGTGCGTGCCGACGCGCCTCCGCACGTCGTGGCCGGCGTATTGCGGCCAATGCCCGGCGTGCGCGATGCGGTGGCGACCGAGCACGCCGTGTGGGTCACGCTCGATGGTCCGGGCGAGGCGATCGAACGGTCCATCCAGCGGTGTTTGGTGGAAGGCCAGCGCCGTGCCGGGTCCGAGCCCCGGATGCACGAGATCGCGGTGTGCTACGAGGGCAAGCACGCCCCCGATCTGGGCGAGGTCGCGTCCCATGCCGGGATGCCGGAACGCGAGGTGATCGAGACGCACACGGGAACGGAGTTCTCCGTCGCCTTCATCGGGTTTGCGCCGGGGTTCGGCTATCTTGCCGGCCTGCCCGAGCGGTTGCACGTGCCACGGTTGGCATCGCC
The DNA here is from genome assembly GCA_044440025.1 of Phycisphaerales bacterium JB060. Classification (GTDB taxonomy): domain Bacteria; phylum Planctomycetota; class Phycisphaerae; order Phycisphaerales; family UBA1924; genus JAHCJI01. The sequence continues at coordinate 5,095 of JBITAF010000010.1, forward strand.
CCGCACGCGCGTGCCCGCCGGCAGCGTGGGCGTCGCCGGGCCGTACAGCGGGGTGTACGGCCTGCCCGGCCCGGGCGGGTGGCGCATCATCGGGCGCACGAATGCGGTCATGTTCGGCGTGGAACGTTCCGAGCCCACCCTGTTGCGCGCGGGCGACGTCGTGCGATTCCGAGCCGTGACCGAGCGTGAGTTCGGGGCGTGAGCCTTCGCGTGGTCGAGGTTGGGGGCGTGGCCACGGTGCAGGACCTGGGACGTCCCGGGCACGCGCACCATGGAGTACCCCCGGGCGGCGCGGCCGACACACTCTCGCTTCGAGTCATGAATCGAGCGGTTGGCAATCATGACAACGCTGCGGTCATCGAACTGGCGATGGGCTCGATCGAACTCGAGGCCGACGAGCGGTGCGTGGTGGTCGCCAGCGGTGGTGAGCACGCCTTCGAAGCGATCAACCTTGCGAGCGGTGAACGGCTTGTGCTTGGGCCCGGCAAGGGCGTGTGCCGCACCTACATTGCCGTGGCAGGTGGCATTGACGTTCCCATGGTTCTGGGCTCACGGTCGACACTCCGCAGCGCGGGATGCGGTGGGTATGAGGGCCGACAGCTTGAGGCGGGCGACGTGCTGCCCGTAGGTGGCGATGCTGGTCGGGCGGCCGACGTGCCGGCGCATGTGCGGGCGATGGTCGAGTTCGCGGTGCGTCGCCGGGTGCTGCGGGTGGTAACCGATGGCGCGGAGGCGGAGTTGCCCGCCGGGCTGCTGCGTGCCTCGGCGAACAGCGATCGTGTGGGCGTACGTCTCGAGCGCGTCGGCGGTGGGCGGGCCATCGACTCCGGGCCGAGCCGGGGCGTGCTTCACGGCACGATCCAGGCACCATCGTCGGGCGAGCTTGTGGTGCTGGGATCTGATGGACCGACGACGGGCGGCTACGCCACGGTGGGCACGGTCATCGCGGCGGACCTGCCGGCGCTGGGGCAGCTCTTGCCCGGGCAGTGGGTGCGGCTGGAAGTTATCGATCGCCAGCTGGCCTCTGGCTTGCTTGCGCTCCAGCACTCGACGCTCGATCTGGCGACCTCGCCCGTAGAGTAAGGGATGGACAACGCAAGCCTGCTTGGGCCCGCCATCGACTTGAACGCCGACGCGGGCGAACGCGATTCCCTGCTCGAGAGCGACTTGGAGTTGCTTGGCCTTGTATCGTCGGTGAACATCGCGTGCGGCGGGCACGCCGGCTCAGTCGAACTCATGCGTGCGATGGTGAATCGGGCGGCGTACGCGGGCGTGGCGATCGGGGCGCATCCGAGCTATTGCGACGTGGAGGGATTCGGTCGGCGTGAGCTTGGGGACGATCCCGATGCCATCTACGCGTTATGTCGCGAGCAGGTTGGTCGGCTGGCGCGTGTGGCCGCGGAAGTGGGGATGTCGCTCGTGCACGCCAAGCCGCACGGAGCGCTGTACCACCGTGCGATGATGGACCCCGATGCCGCTGGGGCCGTTGCGCGTGGATGCCTCGACGCGGTGGCGGAGGTCTCCGGTGATCCGTTCGCGTCGCTGGTCTTCTTCGGGTTGCCGGATTCGGCCGGCCTGAAGCGATGGGCCGAGATGGACCTTCCCGTCCGGCGAGAGGGTTTTGCCGACCGAGCGTACTCGGCCGATGGTTTGATGCTGCCGCGGGGTGAGGCCGGAGCGGTGCTGGAAGATGCCTCCGCCGCGGCGATCCAGGCCCTCGAACTGGCCCGCAGCGGTCGATTCGACACGCTTTGCGTGCATGGCGACACGCCGGGGGCGCTGTCGTTGGCCGGGGCCGTGCGTGGCACGCTTCTGGGCGGGGGCATCCGGATCGAGCCTGGCTGAGCGTGGGCTGGCTTGACCCATCGTTTTGACTCGCTATCTTTCGTGCGATGACACGAGCTGCGTTCCACCATCATCATGCCCATCTGAAGCACCCGAAAGGGAGCCGGATGTGCGTGTGATCTGATGGATCGTTGATCCCAAGGACGCAAACGCCGGCCCCGAGCCGGCGTTTTTCGTGCACGGGTAAGGTTCTCGTGCGGGAGCGTCGGCCGGAGCCAGGACCGGAGCCGACCGATGACCGTGCTGGAAGATGCCGTCGCGACCGCGACGACGATCAAGTTTGCCATACCCAAGGGGAGGATGTTCGAGGGCGTGCGTCGGCTGCTGGCCGATGGCGGGATCGACATCCAATCGACCGCGCGTGGCTATCGGCCGTCGATGCCGCTGGCGGGTTTCGGGGTGAAGCTGCTCAAGCCGCGGGCGATCGTTGAAATGCTCGACGCCGGATCGCGGGATCTTGGCTTTGCCGGGGCCGACTGGGTGCGTGAGACCGGGGCCGATCTGGTCGAGGTGGTTGATACAGGGCTCGATCGCGTGCGGCTGGTGGCGGCGGCGCCGGCAGGGCTGCTCGAAGTTGGGCGTCTGCCGGAGCGCGCGCTGGTGGTAGCGTCCGAATATGAACGCATTGCGCGGGCGTGGATCAACGAGCGTGGCCTGAACGCGATGCTGCTTCGGTCCTATGGCGCTACCGAGGTGTTGCCGCCCGAGGACGCCGACTGCATCATCGACAACACGGCGACGGGCGCGACGCTGGCGGCCAACGGACTGGTGATTATCGACGAGTTGATGACCTCATCGACGCGGCTGTACGCCTCCCGATCGGCAATGGAAGAGCCCGCCAAACGCGAGCAGGTCGAGCGTGTGGGGCTCATCGTGCGATCGGTGCTCGAGGCTCGCCAGCGGGTGATGATCGAGATCAACGTGCCTGCCGACAAGTTGGACGTCGTGGTCGGGGTGCTCCCATGCATGCGAGAGCCAACGGTCTCGGCGCTGCGTTCTCAGTCGGGATACGCGGTGAAGGCGGCGGTGCGGCGATCGGAACTGGCCGAGGTCGTGCCGCTGATAAAGCGGCTTGGCGGGACCGACATCGTGGTGACGCGGCCGGAACAGATTGTGCCATGAGTGTCGCGACCAACAACATGCCGTTCCGGCCCGCTGCGCGGCTTGCAGGGCTCAAGCCCTACGGCATCGGTACGGAGCGCACAGTAGACGCGCTGCTGCTGAATGCCAACGAGGGGCCGGCTGCGCCCTGCGCTTGGCTTGAGCGGCTGCGATCGATCAAAACTGAGGCCTTGCAGCGGTATCCGAAGGCCGGGGCGCTCGAATCGATTATTGCTCGAAGCCTCGGTATCAACGCAGATCGCGTGGTCGTCACCGCGGGGGGTGACGACGCGATCGACCGCGTCAGCCGGTTGACGCTCGAGCCCGGGCGATCGCTTGTCGTGCACACGCCGACGTTTGAGATGATCACGCGCGGGGCGCGGCTGGCGGGTGGTGATGTTCGCGGCATGGCGTGGATGGGTGGACGCTTCCCGATCGAGGCGTTCGAGGCCGCGATTTCACCTGGGACGGGGCTGGTTGCGATCGTGTCGCCCAACAACCCGACGGGGGGTGTGGTGGCGATCAATGACGTCGTGCGCGTGTGCCTGGCCGCACGGGCAGTGGGGGCGCTTGTGCTGGTTGATCTGGCGTACGTCGAATACGCCGATGAGGATCCCACGCAGCGGCTGCTCGCGTTCGACAATGTGGTGATGGTGCGCACGTTTTCCAAGGCGTTCGGCCTGGCGGGACTTCGGGTTGGCTACGCGGTTGCGCGTGAGGATGTCTCGGAGTGGCTGCGGACGGTAGGGGGGCCGTACCCCGTGTCGGCTCCGGGCCTGGCGGTGGCGGGGCAGGCGGTTGGGGATGGGATCGATGTGGCGTACGTCGAACGCGTGCGTCGGGAGCGCGACGAACTGACCAACTGGTTGCGGGGTCGGGACGTCGAGGCGTTGGATTCGCAGGCGAACTTCGTGCTGGCACGCGTCGATGCGAAACGGCTGGGAGATCTGGGAGTCGTTGTGCGGGCGTTTGGTGGAGAAACGGCTGGATGGTCGCGGATCACGCTGCCGGGCGAGGGCGCGGCATTTACGCGATTGATGGGCGCGTTGGAAGAGGTGTGCGATGGTTAAACGGACGGCAAACATCGAGCGTCAGACGCGGGAAACGAAGATCGAAGCGTCCATCGACCTCGGCGGCATCGGCGAGGGTGCGGTCGACTCGGGAATCGGCTTCCTGGATCACATGCTGGGAGCTGTCGCGCTGCACGGCCGGGTCGACCTCGATTTGACGTGCCGGGGCGACCTCGACGTCGACGATCACCACACGGTCGAGGACGTGGCGATCGTCATGGGGCAACTGGTCGATCAGGCCCTGGGCGACCGGGCCGCCATCGTGCGGTTCGCCCACGCGTATGCGCCGCTGGACGAGGCGCTGGCGAGGGTGGTCGTCGACCTCTCGGGCCGCCCCTCGGCGACGATTGATCTTGGTCTGAAGCGTGAGATGCTCGGGGGCGTGGCGTGCGAGAACCTCACGCACTGGTTCGTCTCGTTCGCCACGGCCGCGCGGTGCGCCTTGCACGTCGATGTGCTCCGGGGCGAGAACGACCACCACCGGGCCGAGGCGGCGTTCAAGGCCTTCGCTCTCGCGTTGCGCGGGGCGATCACGATGGATCCGCGGCCGGTGGGCGTGCCATCGACCAAGGGGGTGCTGTGATGGTGTCGATCGTGCAAACCGGCGTGGCGAATACGGCATCCGTCGTTGCGGCGTTCGATCGTTGCGGCGTGGAGGCGACGCGAGCGGCAACGGCCGGGGACGTCGAGGCCGCGTCGTTGCTCGTGCTGCCGGGCGTGGGGTCGTTCGGCGCAGGCATGGGGGCATTGCACGCGGCGGGCCTGGTCGACGCTTTGCGAGTGCGAATCGAGGCGGGCGGGCCCACGCTGGCGATCTGCCTAGGCATGCAGCTCTTGTGCGCCTCGTCCGAGGAATCGCCGGGCGTCGCGGGGCTGGGCGTGATCGATGCCAGGATCGGAGCGCTGTCGCAGCCGGCCCGGCCGCGGTTCGGCTGGAACCGCGTGGCGCCCGAGGCCGGGTGCGAGGTAATCACGGAGGGCCTTGCGTACTACGCCAACTCCTTTGGCGTGCGTGAGCAGCCGGGTGGCTGGGCGTGCGCCATGTCGGTGCTGGAATCGCCATTCGTCGGCGCGTTGCAGCGTGGGCCGGTCGTGGCGTGCCAGTTCCACCCGGAGCTGTCGGGCCCGTGGGGGCTCGATCTGTTGCGGCGATGGATGGCGATGGAGGTGGCGGCATGCTGACCAAGCGCGTGATCCCGTGCCTTGACATCCGCGACGGGCGCATCGTCAAGGGCACGAGCTTTGCCAATTTGCGCGACGCGGGCGATCCGGTCGAGCGGGCGGCGGCGTACGAGGCGCAGGGGGCCGACGAGCTGGTCGTGCTTGACGTGTCGGCGACGCCCGATGGTCGCGAGGCGGCGCTGCACACGGCCGAGGCGATTCGGCGGGCGATCTCGATCCCGCTGACCGTTGGCGGCGGCGTGCGCACGGTCGTGCACGCAAGGGCGTTGCTCGAAGCGGGGGCCGACAAGGTGGGCGTAAACTCGGCGGCCGTCGATCGGCCAGAGCTTCTCACCGAAATCGCCGAGCGGATGGGCGCGCAGTGCGTGGTACTGGCGATCGACGCGGCCCGCGCGGGCGATTCGTGGGAGGTTGTCACCCGGTCGGGCACGCAGCGCACGGGCATCGACGCGGTGGCGTGGGCGCGGGATGGCGTGGCGGCAGGCGCGGGCGAGATCCTGCTGACCAGCTTCGACCAGGACGGCCGCGGCAACGGGTACGACCTCGAACTCGTTCGAGCGGTCGCGGGTGCGGTGGACGTCTCGATCATCGCCTCGGGCGGCGCATCGACGGCGGCGCACATGGCCCAAGGCTTCAAGGCCGGCGCCGACGCGGTGCTGGCGGCGTCGATCTTCCACGACGGCGTGACGAGCGTGGGCGAACTGAAGGGCGAACTGGCCGCCGCGGGCGTGCCGGTGCGGACAATGGAGGTGGCGCGATGATGGTTCCGTCGGTGGATCTTCGCGGCGGCAACGCCGTGCAGTTGATTGGTGGGCGTGAGCTGGCCGTCGACGCGGGCAACCCGGGGCCGATCGCCGAGCGCTTCGGCCTGGTGGGCGAGGTCGCGGTGATCGACCTGGACGCGGCGCTGGGCACGGGCTCGAACCTCGATGTCGTGCTCGACCTGGTGCAGCGCGTGCCGTGCCGGGTGGGCGGGGGTATTCGCGACGCGAGGACCGCGGTCGAGTTGCTGGATGCTGGTGCGCGGCGTGTGATCCTGGGGACGGCGGCGACGCCAGAAGTCCTTCGTGAGTTGCCGCGCGAGCGGGTGATCGCCGCGCTCGATGCCCGCGATGGCGAGGTGGTCGACCAGGGCTGGACGCGCGGCACGGGCCGGCGCGTCGAAGATCGCATCGCCGAGCTGCGCGACTATGTCGGCGGGTTCCTCGTCACGTTCGTCGAGCAGGAGGGCGGGCTCGGCGGGTGGAGCGAGCCCCAGCTCGAGCGGATCGCGCAGCTCGTCGAGCTGGCCGGACCGACGCGTTTGACGGTGGCAGGTGGCGTGAAGACGCCCGAAGACGTCGCCGCGGTCGATCGCCTGGGCGCCGATGCGCAGGTCGGCATGGCGCTCTACACCGGCGCGTTCGATCTGGCCGAAGGCTTCTGCGCATCGCTCACGAGCGATCGGGCCGATGGGCTCTGGCCGACGATCGTGACCGACCCCGGCGGGCGGGCGCTCGGGCTGGTGTACTCGAATCTCGAATCGGTCCGTGCGTCGATCGAGCGGCGGCGGGGCGTGTACTTCTCGCGCTCTCGGGGCGGGCTATGGGCCAAGGGCGAGTCGTCTGGCAATACGCAGGAGCTCCTGGGCATCGCGGCCGACTGCGACCGCGACGCCTTGCGGTTCACGGTTCGGCAACGCGGACCGTTCTGCCACACGGGGACAACCACGTGCTTCGGTGAATCGCAAGGGCTGGCGAGCCTCGATCGAACGCTCGAGCAGCGGTTGCAGGTCCCGCCGGCAGGGTCATACACCGCCCGGCTGCTCGATGATCCGGCGCTGCTGAAGGCCAAGCTGCTCGAAGAAGCGGAGGAACTGATCGACGCGTCATCGCCCGAAACGGCCGCGCACGAGGCGGCCGACGTCGCGTACTTCGCGCTCGTCGCCGCGCGGGCGCGGGGGGCGTCACTGGAAGACATCGAGCGCAAGCTGGACCGCCGGGGCCTGCGCATCACGCGCCGGCCGGGCAACGCGAAAGTGAAGACGGGGAACGCGTCATGATGCTCGAACGGATCACCGAGGCCCAGGCGATGGGGCGCGGCCGGCGGGGCGCGATCGACGCCGATGCCTTGGCCGATGCGGCCAAGATCGTGCAGGACGTGCGCGAGCGCGGCGAGGCGGCGGTGCGCGAGCAGGCCGAGCGCTTCGGTGAGCGAGCCGAGGGAGCGCCGCTCGTGCTGGATCGATTGGCGATGCAGGCGTCGCTCGTATCGCTTGACCCCGACACCCGCGGCGTGCTAGAGCGCACGGCGGGAAGGATCGAGGCGTTCGCCCGGGCGCAGCGCGCATCCATCGATGATCTCGACATCGCCATCGAGGGCGGCCGAGCCGGGCACACGCTCGTGCCGATCCGATCCGCGGGCTGCTACACGCCCGCGGGGCTGCACCCGCTGCCGTCCTCGGCGCTCATGGGCGCCATCCCTGCGCGGGTCGCCGGGTGCGAGCGGGTCGTCGTTGCCTCGCCCGGGTCGTCGCCGGTCATGCTCGCGGCGGCGGCGATCGCCGGGGCCGATGCGTTCCTGGCCGTCGGCGGCGCGCACGCCATCGCGGCGCTCGCCTGCGGCTTCGAGGGCTTCGAGCCCGTCGACGTCATCGTCGGCCCGGGCAACGCCTGGGTCACCGCCGCCAAGCACCTGGTCTCGCCCGGTGTTGGCATCGACATGCTGGCCGGGCCGAGCGAGCTGCTGGTGGTCGCCGACGAATCGGCCGACGCATCGCTCATCGCCGCCGACCTCTTGGCCCAGGCCGAGCACGATCCCAGGGCCTCGGCCATGCTCGTGACCACGAGCGCGGCGCTCGCCGACGCGGTCGATGCCCAACTCGCAGCGCAACTGCCCGAACTGGCCACCCGCGACGTCGCCGCGCGCGGCATCGCCAACGGCTTCGCGTGCGTGGTCGATTCGATCGACGCGGCGCTGCGTGTTGCCGACGCCATCGCCGCCGAGCACGTCGAGGTGCTGACGCGCAGCGCCGAGGCCGACGCATCGAGATTGAATCACGGCGGGGGCGTCTTCATCGGCCCCCAGAGCGCCGAGGTCTTTGGCGACTACGGCGCGGGCCCCAACCACACCCTGCCCACCGGGGGCGGGGCGCGCTTCGCGGCCGGGCTGAGCGTGCTGACCTTCCTGCGCGCCCGCACCTGGCTGCGCATGGACGACGGCGCCGTGGCCGAGGGCGTGCGCACCGACGCGGCGGCGCTGGCGGCCATCGAGGGGCTCGACGGGCACCGGCGGGCGGCGGCCCGGCGTTGCCGGGAGCATCCCCGACGTGGGCAAGGCGTGCCATGATTTTCCCCAACCGCTCACGCTGCACGGAGCCGCGGGCCGACAAGGGCATCGGACGAAGCGCACGCTCGAAGCGCACGAACGGGAGAGAGAGGGCGCGGCCGACCCCTGGCCGCGTCGTCCCCGAGGGGCCCACGAGGGCCGTCCGAAGCCGCGAAGAGAGAGTCCCAGACCCGTCGCGGCTTTCGGACGCCAGCGGGTGTCAAGGTGGGACAAGTGGGGGGCTTGGGCGTGACGGCCCGCGTGGGTCGCGGACCGAACCTATGCCGCGCCGTCGGGGTCGAGCCGTTGCGGCCGCACCCGTGGCCCGTTGAGCATCCGACCGATCGCCGTGTATCGCACGCAGAACTGGTACGCAACGAGTAGCCCAACGACGGCGACGAGCACGATGAGCGGCATCTTGATCGCCGCGGACAGGTCGACGTTGCGCAGCATGATCTGCAGGGCAACCACCAGCGGCAGGTGGCGACGTAGAGCCAGTACGACGCGTCGGAGAGATATCGCACTCCGAAACGCTCGCGCCGACGGGCGAACTCGAACAGACCGATGAGGCCCAGCACCATGAGCCAGGCGTACAGCGCCTGGCCGGCGACCGACAGCACGTGGACGCTCGTCGCGTGTCCGGCGAGCGCGTCGGCCAGCGGCTGCGGCCAGGGCGTTTTCAGGCCAAGCGACATGG
>JBITAF010000011.1:0-13432 GCA_044440025.1 Phycisphaerales bacterium JB060
CCGCGGTCGCCGGCCGGGCGGGCCTGGTCCCGGGCGCCCTGCGGCCCGATGCGGGCGATGGTCGCGCCCGCGCTGGCGTGGGCGAAGCTGGTCTCGGGCTTGAACGCGGGGGGCACGATGATGCACACCGGCTCGCAGAACACGCTCACGCCCCCGGGCCGCTCGGCCCGCACGCGGTACGCCACGCGCAGGGGCTCGCCCGGGGCGGGGGCGGGCGCATCCTCGTCGATCAGGCTCAGCCCCTGCACCTGGCCGATGGGGACCCACGCCCCCGCCCGGCCGCGCCCGTCGGTCACCCGGCGGTGCACGACGAACACCGTGCCCCCCGCGGTGGCGCCCTTCCATCGCAGCAGGGTCCGCCCGCGGCGGTCGCGGTGGACGCGCAGGCCGGCGGGCGTGCGGGGCTTGCGGGCGGCGGGCCCCTCGGTGGGCACCTCCATCGATTCCAGGGCGGCCCGGGCCTCTGGGTCCTTGCTGGCCTTCACCAGGGCGCGGGCCTCGTGCAGGGTCCAGCGGCCGGTCTTCAGCGAGGCGTCGGCGGTGCGGTTCCATTCCTCCATGGCCTCGGTGGCCCGCTGGCGGGCCTGGAGGTACGCCTCGTAGGCGGCGCGGGCCCGGCGCGTGGCCTCGGTGAACGCCTCGGCCCGTTCTTCTGGCAGGCCCATCGTGGCGGCGTGCTGGCGGATGAGCGGCTCGCGCTCCTCGAGGAATCGCAGGGCGCCGGTGCGCGTGGTCGGTGTCTTCATGGCTGTCTCCGTATCTGTTCTTCGGCCCCGCCCACCACGGGCGGCGGCCATGGTCCTTGTTTCGGCGGCCCACGATCGCGACTTTCGTGATTTTGTGTGCATCCCGAAGGTTTTTTTCTCGTGCTCGAAAAACCAACTTATGTTCCGGCCACCAACGGCCAGCGGGGCCCGCGCATCGCCGCGCGGCCCCCCGGTGGTGGGTATGCGTTGCCGGCCCCGCCGCGGGGCCCGCGCCTAGGCGACCTGCTGGCCCGACTGGTTCCCGTTGCCGGTGCCAAGCTGCACCGGCAGCACGTCGCCGGCGGTGACCTTGTCCTGCCGCTGGGCGTCGACCTGGTAGGTCACCTGGTCGATGCCCTTGGGCAGGGTGTTGTCGGTGAACACCTTGTCGGTGACCGTGGCGATGATGGTGAAGGCGTTCTCGCCGTCCAGCTTGCGCTTGACGATGTAGAACGTCCCGCTGGGGCCGGTGCACTTCCAGTCCAGCCGCAGGGGCCCGCCCTTGATGAGCGTGGCGTCGATGGGGCTGGGCGAGCCGGGCGCGGGCGTCTCGCCGGGGGTGGCGCGGGCGCTGATCTGCGCCAGCACGTACACCTGCGGGTCGCCAGCGGCCTGGGCCTTGATCTTGAGGATCAGCTCGCGGGCCCAGTCGATGGCCTCGTCCGCGGCGTCGTGCCACGCCTGGGTCTTGGCCTTGGCGGTGCTCCGGGCGGCCTGGGCGGCCAGGCGGGCGGCGTCGGCCGCCCCCGCAAGGGAAGCCAGCGTGACCGGGTCGGTCGGATCCAATCCGATCGCCGCCGCGTTGGTCTCCCAGGGGTTCAGGTGCGCGTTGATCCAGTCGATGGCGGGCCCTCGATCGGAGGGCAAGTTGGTACCCATGTCGATGCTCCTTGCCGGCCGACGCATGGGGCACGCCGGCGGGCTGCTGTGTTCTTGCCGGAGCCACACGCCCCGGGCCACACCATGGATCGACGGTCTGGGAGGGCGACTTTGGTCCGAGTTGTGTTGATCTGGAAAGTTTTTTGTAAGTCATTGTTCTGCAATAGTTTACCAGAGACAAAAAATCGCCGCCCAGCGGCCCATCGCCCGTTTTTGGCCGGCGGCCCCCCGTTTGGGCTGCCCGATCCGGCCCTTGCGTGGCCCCCGCGGCACGCTGCGTGGGCTTCTGGCAAGCTTGCGTGGGCCCCGCGGCACGTTGCGTGGGCTTCTGGCAAGCTTGCGTGGGCCCCGCGGCACGTTGCGAGGGGTCCACGCAAGATGCCGCGTGGCCCTCGGCACGTTGCGACGGTTTCTCGGAAGATTGCGACGGGGCCACGCAAGATCGGGCGGGACCAACCGGAGCGCCCGACCCCCGCCCGCGCGTGGCTACCGTCCCCCATGCGCCCCCGCCGCGAAGCGAAGCCGCCGCGAAGGCCACGCGTGATCACGTGGCGGCTGGTGCTCGTGTCGCTGGTGGTTGGGGTGGTGCTGGCTGTTGTGAGCGTCGGAGTCGGCGCTGCGCTGGCCGGACGGCCCTGGATGCCAACTCCGCGTCAGACGTCGGCCACGTACTTCACCGACGAGCAGCAGATCAGGGCGGAGTCGCACAGGGCGTTGGGTTTTTCCATGCGGAACTGGAACGTATTGGAACTCGGTGTCGTGCGTGATCGGCAGGCGTACATGGCCGCGTTCCCCAACGTTGTCCAAGAGGATCCGCGCCCGCCCCACGTGGCCGCGATCCTAGAGGCCGAGGGCGGTGGCGTTCTGGACTTTCGCGCCGGCTGGCCGTTGCTCGCAAGTCGTGGCCATCTGCACGTGGTTGTCCGCGGAGTTCAACCAGGGACGCCACCGCCGAGTGCCAGCGGCGGCCCGCCGGGCCTGTGGATGTTCCAGCTGTTCGGCGAGGACTGGGTCGTGCCCTATCTCCCCCTCTGGCCCGGCCTGCTGGGCAACACGCTGTTCTACACGCTGCTCGTGCTGACGCCCATCATCTTCTGGCGCTGGCAGAAACTCCGCCGCCGCACGAAGCGTGGCCTGTGCGTGGCGTGCGGGTACGAGCTTGGCGAGGGCGTCGACGCGTGCCCCGAGTGCGGGCTGGCGCGGGCGGCGCCCTGACGAACCCGCCGCGTGCCCGTCGGCGAAACCCCGCCACGGCCCGGCCCGCTACCGTCCCCCATGCGCCCCCGCCGCGAAGCGAAGCCGCCGCGAAGGCCACGCGTGATCACGTGGCGGCTGGTGCTCGTGTCGCTCGTCGTTGGGGTTGTGCTGGCTGTTGTGAGCGTGCCGGTGGCGGCGGTGATCGTCGCCCACACGCGGACGCGCATCCGGGTGTACGACCTCGTCGAGCGGTTCGAGCGCGAGGGGCACATGGTGTACGTGCGGCGCTACGACTACACGCTCGGGCTGGCAACGTGGTGGAACTCGGGCAGCGAGCCGATCAGCGACACGCCGGTGCTGGCGCCCCAGTTCAACCTCCCGGGGATGCAACGCGTCGCGCACGACTCGCGCCCGCGCGACGTGCGCACGATCTTCGACGGGCAGGTGCGCACCGCCGAGAGCTACCGCGCCGGCTTCCCCTTCCACAGCGCCAAGGCGATCGGGCGCGGCGGCTACGCCGAGGCGTACAGCAAGGGCATGTGGCGCACCACCGTGCGCGGCGAGCGGTGCTCGATCCCTTACCTGCCGCACTGGCCCGGCCTGCTGGGCAACGTGCTGTTCTATACGCTCCTCGTGCTGACACCCCTTGTGCTGCTGCGCTGGCGCACCCTCCACCGCCGCGCGAGGCGTGGGTTGTGCCCGGCGTGCGGGTACGAGCTGGGCGAGGGCGTGAGCGCGTGCCCCGAGTGCGGGCTGGCGAGGGCGGGGGCGTAAGACTCGCGACCGGCGTCGGCGAAGCCGCCCCGGTCGGTGGTACGATGCCCGCGGAAGGAGCCCGCCATGCGCACGCCAGCGATTCTCGCCCTGCCCGCCGCGCTCGCCCTGTCCGCCGCGGCCTGCGCCGCCGCCCAGCCGCCGGGCCAGCCGCCAGCCCAGCCGCCAGCGTTGCCGGGTGCCAGCCAGTCGCAGGACACCCAGCAGGAAAAGCGGGCGCGGGCGACGCTCGAGGCCCGCGTGGAGGCCGCCCGCCGCGACGGCGACGACCAGGCCCTCGAGCTGGCCGCGGTCCGGTTCGCGCGCCTGGGCGACCATCGCCGGGCGGTCGACCTGCTGACCGAGCTGGTCGTGGCCGGCGAGGGCAAGCTCCAGCGGGGCGAGCACACCAACACACGCGAGTTGGCCGACGCCCTGCGCCTGCGCGGCCAGTACCGCGTCATGCTGCCCGGGGAGGAGGGGTCGGCCCAGGCCCAGCTGGCCGACCTCACCCGCAGCGCCGAACTGCTCGAGGCCGCCGGGCGCACGGGCGGGCTGCTCTACCGCAGCGTGCAGGTCCAGCGCGCCGGCCTGCTGATGAGCATGGGCCGCATCGACGAGGCCCGCCAGGCCAACGACGCCCTGCTCGAGCACCCGCCGCTGTCGATGCAAGACGGCCGGCGCTACCACCGCACCGACCTGTGGCGCGATGCGCAGCTCAAGCACCGCGCGGGCGAGCTCGGCGCGGCGGTGGAGGCCCTGGATGCCCTGCTCAAGGCCGCGCCGCCCCCGGGGGCGGCCGACGCGATGGAGCCGCGACGCGAGCTGAGCCTGCGCCGCACGCTGGCCGAGTGGCGCGAGCAGCACCGCGTCGAGAGCGAGGGCGACGACACGCCCAGCGTCGCCTACCTGCGCGAGCTGCGGGCCATCTGGCAGGACGAGCGCCTGCGCAGCGAGCCGGACATCCTCGGCGTGGGCCAGAAGATCATCAAGGCCCACGCCTACCGCCACGACCACGGGCGCCGCCTGGACGCCAGCGTTGAGGTCCTGGGTGTGCTCGACCTGCACCGCCAGCGGTGGCTGGAAGACCCCGGCCGCACCACGCCGCGCGAGTGGGTCGAGCGTGATCTGGACGCGACGGCGACGACCATCCTCAGCGGCCTGCAGAGCGCGGCGAACTCCGGCCGCCCGGCGCTGCAGCTCATGGCCCTGGATCGGCTGATCGCCATGGCAACCAGCGAAACGAGCCGCGAGAACCTGGAGCAGCAGCGCGACGACCTCCGCGAGCGCATGGCGGCGGGGCGGTACGGGCCGGAGTAAACGGGCCAGCGTCGCCGCTTACAGCGAGCCGGGCTCCTGCAGGAGCTTGACGATCTCGGCCAGGCACAGCGCCGCCGTCGCGCCGTCGACCACGCGGTGGTCGCAGGCCAGGCTCAGGGGCATCTTCTTGCCGACGACCGCCTGGCCATCGCGCACGACGACGGCGTCGTAGACCTTGCCCACCGCCAGGATGCCGACCTCGGGGGCGTTGATCACCGGCGTGGCGAACATGCCCGCGTGGCTGCCGACGTTGGAGATGGTGAACGTGCTGCCCGAGAGGTCCTCGCGGGCGGCGGTGCGGTTGCGGGCGCCCTCGGCGGCGCTGGCGATGGTGTCGCTCAGGCTTGGCACGTCGAGCGCATCGGCGTCGCGCACGACGGGGACCATGAGCCCCGCGTCGGTGTCGGCGGCGATGCCCAGGTGCACGGCGTGGTGCTCGACGATGGTCTGGTCGTCGCCGCTTCCCTCGACGCGAGCATTGAGCGCGCCGAAGCGACCGCCCGCGCGCGGGGCGATGGCCCGGCATACCGCCGCGGCGACGAAGGGCAGGAAGCTCAGCTTGGTGCCGGCCTCGGCGAACTGGCGGCGGAGGGCATCGAGGTCGGTGACGTCCGCCTCGTCCATCACCGTGAAGTGCACGGCGGTGTCGACGCTCTCGCGCAGCTTGCTGGCGATCGTGCGCCGCACGCCGCGGAAGGCCGTCGATGCGTCGCCCGAACCGGCCTTGCTCTGCTGGGCTGGATCGGGAATGGGCCGGTGGCTGGCGGGCACGTAGCCGGGGGCCATGGGGACCCCGCCGGAGCCGGGTCCGCCTTGCATCATCGGCGGCATGCCCCAGGGCATCATCATGGGCACGGGCATCATCATCATGGGCATGCCATACGGCATCCCCATCTGCTGGGGCATGCCGTAGCCCATCTGCTGCTGGTACTGCTGCTGCGGCTGCGCCTGCGGGCGCGGCATGGGCTTGCGCGTGGTGCCCGCGTCCTGCGTGCCGCCCTGCCGGGGCTGGCTGGCGGGCTTCTGCGGTGAGCCGCCGGCAGCCCCGCCCGACTCGGCGAACTTCTTGAGGTCCTTCTCCAGCACGCGGCCGCCCATGCCCGAGCCGGGCACCTGGTTGATGTCGATGCCCATCTCGCGGGCCTTGCGCCGGACCACCGGCGTGGCGAGCGCCTTGCCCTCCTGGCGGGTCATGCCGGGCATGTCGCCCGACATCTTGCCGACGACGGTGCCGGCGTCCTCGCGCGCGGCGGGCGTGGCGGGGGCCTCGGCGGCGCGCTCGGTGCGGCTTGGCGGGTCGCTGTCGGCCTTGGCCGGGGCGGCGGCGCCGCCCTCGTAGCTGACGAAGGGATCGCCGACCTTCATCACGTCGCCGTCCTTGCCGTGCAGCGTCTTGATGACGCCCGCGCGTGGGCTTGGGATCTCGGTGAGGGCCTTGTCGGTCTCGACCTCGGCGAGGCTCTGCTGCTCCTCGACGGTGTCGCCCTCCTTGACCAGCCACTTGATGACCTCGGCCTCTTGCAGGCCCTCGCCGATGTCCGGGAGGAGGAAGATGTTGGGATCGCTGGAAACTTTGCCGGCCATGGGAATCCTCGGAGGGTCTGCGGTCGTGGGAGCGAGCGTGCTGGAGCGCTCGGGCGTGTGCGACTAGTAGGCGAGCACCTGCTCGATGGCCTCCTTGATGCGCGGGGTCTCGGGCAGGTAGTGGTTCTCGAGCTTGTAATACGGCATGACGGTATCAAAACCGGTCACGCGCTGCACGGGGGCCTCCAGGTGCAGGAAGCACTTCTCCTGTAGGATGGTCGCCAGTTCGGCGCCCATGCCCGCCGTGCGCGGGGCCTCGTGGGCGATCACGCAGCGGCCGGTCTTCATCACGCTCTCGACGATCGTGTCCTCGTCCATCGGGTAGATGGTGCGCATGTCGATGAGTTCGACGCTGACGTCCTCGGGCAACTCGTCGAGTGCGGCCAGCGCCTGGAAGACCGTAGCGCCCCAGGTGATGACCGTGACGTCGTCGCCCTCGCTGACGATCTTGGCCTTGCCGATCTCGACGGTGTAGTCGTCCTCGGGGACCTCTTCCTTGTAGCTGCGGTACACGCGCTTGGGCTCGAAGAACATCACCGGGTCGGGGTCGCGGATGGACGCCAGCAGCAGGCCCTTGGCGTCGTATGGCGTGCTGGGCATGACGACCTTCAGGCCAACGTGATGGCTGTAGATCGCCTCGGGGCTGTCGCTGTGCAGCTCTGGCGCGTGGATGCCCCCGCCCACCGGCACGCGCACGGTCATGGGCACCGTGACGGCCCCGCGCGAGCGGGTGCGCATGCGGCCGGCGTGGTGCACGATCTGGTCGTACGCCGGCCCGAGGAAGCCCTCAAACTGGATCTCGGGCACCGGTCGCATGCCGTTGATGGCAAGGCCGATGGACGTGCCCAGGATGCCCGATTCGGCCAGCGGCGTATCGACGACGCGGTCCTCGCCGAAGCGCTTCTGGAGGCCGTCGGTCACGCGGAAGACGCCGCCGTTGAGGCCGACGTCTTCGCCCAGGATCATGACACGATCGTCGCGCTCCATCTCCTGGGCGAGGGCGAGGTTGATGGCCTGGACGAGGTTGAGTTCAGCCATGGTGGGAGATCCTCTCGTAGTCTCTTGGAGTGCTCGTTAGTGCGCCGCGCGGGCACCAAGCCCGGCCTGCTCGGGGTTCTGGCCCAGCGACGTCGTCCGCATGGTCTCGCGCTGCACGCGGATGCTCTCGGGCAGTTCGGCGAACGTGTAGTCGAAGATGTCGCTGACTTCGGGCTTGGGCATCTCCTCGGCGGTCTTGACGACCTCCTGCACGATCGCCTTGGCCTTGGCCTCGAGGGCCTCCTGTTGCTCGTCGCTCCACAGGTCCTTGCTCTCCAGGTACTTCCTCAGGCGGATCAGCGGGTCCTTGGCCTTCCATGCGTCCAGGTCCTTCGGGTCGCGGTAGCGGCTGGCATCGTCGGCGGTGGTGTGGTCGGCCAGGCGATACGTCACCGCCTCGATGAACGAGGGGCCCTCCCCCTTGCGAGACCGTTCGTGGGCCTGACGCGTGGCTGCGTACATGGCGAACAGGTCGTTGCCATCGACCTGGGTCGTGGGGATGCCATACGCGAGCGCCTTCTGCGCGAAGGTCTCCGAGGCCGTCTGCTTCTCACGCGGCACGCTGATGGCCCAGGAGTTGTTCTGGCAGATGAAGATGCAGGGCACTTTCAGCACGCCCGCGAAGTTGGCCGCCTCGTGGAAGTCGCCCTCGCTGGTGGCCCCGTCGCCGAAGTATGTCAGCGCGACGCTGTCCTCCTTGCGGATCTTGCTGGCCCAGGCGATGCCCACCGCGTGGAGCATGTGCGTGCCGATGGGGACGCTCAGCGGGGTGATCTTCACGCCCTCGGGGATCTTGCTGCCGCGCTCGTCGCCCATCCAATAGTTGAGCACGTAGTGCATCGGCAGGCCGTGCATGAACAGGGCCGCGTTCTCGCGATACGCCGACACCAGCCAGTCCTGCCCCTTGCGGGCCGCCAGCGCGCTGCCGATGGCCACGGCCTCCTGGCCCTTGTTCTGGGGGAACGTGCCCATGCGGCCCGAGCGTTGGAGCCGGAAGGCCACCTCGTCGTACTGGCGGCAGATGGTCATGTGCTCGTAGCTTTGCTGGACCTGCTCGTCGCTGAGCAGGTTCTTGCCCTGCTCCTTGGCCAGCTTGGCGTCGAGCTTGCCGTTCTCGTCGAGGATCTGCAGGTGCTCGATCTGGGTCTTGTAGGCGACCTTGCGGGGCATGTGGCCTCCCTTGGGGCGGTGGTGGGGCGTCAAAACGGGCGTTAGGCGGGCCGACGGACCGGGCGCACCATAGCCGTCGGCCCGGAGTCGGGTCGGCGGCACGAGTGGGTGCTCCGCCGGAGATGCTTCGAACCCGATACTTTAGGTCGCTGCGCCGGCGTGGGCGTCCAGACCGATCTTCTGGGCCGCGTTGTCGCCGGGGAACTGCTTGATGGCGTCCTGATTGGGCGTACGTCCCTCGCCCTTCTGGTCGGTTGGCGTGCGTTCGGGGATGATAAACAGGTCGGCCGGAAGCGTCGAGTTGTGGGCCATCGCCGCGTCGGCCGCCGCGAACAGCGTGTCGTCGGCGTTCTCGTACAGCTCGCGCCAGTTGGCCTGGATCCACTGCTCGGCCAGGTCGAAGAAGTGCATCGCCGCGGCCTTGTTGCGATCCATCTCGGGGCCGGTCTTGCCGTCCCGGATGTCCTTGTCCAATCGGCTCAGCGTGCAGCCGAAGGCGTGCAGGTAGATGGCGTTGAGCGCCAGGCGGCTCTGGGGCACCTGGCGGCTGACCAGCTCGGCGTCGTACCTCTTGGAAGTAATCTTGAACTGGTGGCTGTGCTCGCGGATGAGCTTGGCCAGGCGGTCGGCCTGCGGCTTCAGGCTCGCGTGCACCTTGGTGATGCTCGGGGCCTTGGGGCGGATGCCCAGGAACACCTGGGCCCCCAGCGGCACGGCGGCCTTGAGCGTCTTGGGCTGCATCAGGTTGGGGATGATGCGGCCGAGGTTCTGGCCGAAGCTCTCGTCCTTGTCCCAGTCGACCTTGAGCTTGATGCCCAGCATGGCCTCGCCGAGCTGCTTGCCGCCGTAGCCGAAGATGAAGGACCACATGAGGTCGTTGGAGCCCTCGACGATGATGTTGATGCGGCTGTCGCGGAAGATGCGCTCGACCTCGTTCTCGGTCATGTAGCTCTCGCCGCCCATGATCTGCACGGCGCTGTTGACCGTCCGCCAGCCCATCTCCGAGCAGAAGACCTTGCATATGGCCGTCTCGACCATGATGTCCTCGTCGTGGCGGTCGAGCATGCCGGTGGTCATGTACAGGACCGAGTCCATCGCGTACGTCAGGGCGCTCATCTGGGCGATGTGCTGCTTGACCAGGTCCTTGTCGGCAAGCGGGGCGTTGAACTGATATCGAGTCTGGGCCCACCGGATGCCCTGATCCATCGCGCGCTTGGCCCCGCCCAGCATGCCCGCGCTCAGCGTGCACCGCCCGTAGTTCAAGCAGGTCAGGGCCACGTTCAGCCCGCGGCCCTCCTTATGGAGCAGATTCGCCTTGGGCACCTTCACGTCCTTGAAGCGGATGCGGGCCTGCCATGTCCCACGGATGCCGCACTTGCTGCGGTTCTTCTGGAAGATGTCGATGCCGGGCATGTCCGGCTGGCACACCAGCGCCGTCACCCGGTCCTTGCCGTCGATGCTCTGCTTGCACATCACGGTGAACAGGCCGCTGATCGCGCCCGACGTTGCCCACTTCTTCTCGCCGTTGAGGATGTAATGCTCGCCGTCCTCGGAGAGCTCGCACCGCGTCTCCTGCCCGCCCGCGTCGCACCCCACGTTGGGCTCGCTCAGGCAGAAGGCGCTCAGCCACTCGCCGGACAGCTTGGGCAGCCAGCGGGCCTTCTGCTCCTCGGTGCCGAAGAGCATCACCGCCTTGCACCCGATGCTCTGATGGGCGCTCACCAGCACGGCGGTCGAGCCGCAGTACTTGCCGATGGTCTCCAGCACGCGGTTGTAGCTGGTGATGCCCATGCCCAGGCCGCCGAACTCCTTGGGGATGGTCATGCCAAGCACGCCAAGGCTGAACAGCTTGTCGATCACCCAGCGGGGGATCTCCTGCTCCTGGTCGATCTGGATGCTGGGGTGCTCGTTCTGGAGGTAGTCCTCGACCTTGGCCACCAGCGCGTCGCACTGTGCCTTCTCATCGGCCGGCTGCTGGGGGTAGGGCAGCATCAGGTCCTCGCGGAAGCGGCCCCAGAAGAGGTTCTTGGCCACGCCCATCGATTCGGGCTCGGCCCCCAGCAGCTCCTCGGCCTCCTCGAGCATCTTGCGGTCGGCTTCGGACACGCCCTTCATCTTCTTCAGGTCGGCCATGGGAATCTGCTCCTTCGTCGCGGGCACCGGGCATGGGGCGCCGGGCAGCGGGCCCGGGCGGACCGGGGCATCGGCCGCACCCGGCCCATCGCCCTCCGCCAGGATCCGATTGCCCGATCCAACCGCATTATTGAGGCCAAACCCACCCCGGGCGAGGATCCGGGGTGCGCTTTCGGAAGGCCGCCGTGCGGTGCGGGGAAGCCCGCGGGCGTGGTCCGGCCCGAACGCGGGGGCCGCGCGGGGCTCGAAGGGGGCAAGAGTCTTGAACGCGGAGGTCGCAGAGGTCGCGGAGGCCTTGCCATGGGCCCGGAACGCTTGTTCCCTCCCCCGCGCCCAGCGGGGGAGGTGCCGAGTCTTCGCGGCGGAGGGGGTCCTCGCACGGACGCGCTCGAACGCGAAGGCCGCGAAGGGTGCGAAGAAGCGGAGCGTTTTCAACGCGGAGGTCGCAGAGGACGCGGAGGTGGCACCCCACGAGCGCGCCTCGCGAGCGGGGGGCATGGCCGCCCGACCCCTCTACCCTCCGCCGTGCCCAGCGCCCCCCGCCAGCCCGCCGCGACGATGCGCGAGCGTGTGCTGCGCACGGTGTGGATGGACGCGGCGCTGCCCGGCGTGGTCCGGCGGGCGATGCGCTGGAAGGTCTTCGCGGGGCTCGTGGTCGCCCTCCTCGCCGGCGTGCTCATGCTCGGCGGTCTGCCGCGGACGCAACCATACCGGGTGTACGCCGCGACCATGTTCCTGCTCGCCGGGGCGATGGCCGTGGGCGGCCGGGCGCATCTGGTCGCCGCGGCGACCCTCCGCCGCGCCGCCGCGCACGACCACCTGCTCTGCCCCGCCTGCACCTACGACCTGCGCGCCCTCGACGCAACCGGAACCTGCCCCGAGTGCGGCCGGGCGTACGAGCACGCCGCCGTGCGCCGGCAGTGGGTGGATGCGGCGCGGCGGCTCAAGAGGAAGTAGGGCGGCCGCGCGGCCCTACGGTTTGCGATGGCGATCATGCCACACGAGCGGCCCCCCGGCCGGTGGGCCTGGGTGTCCGAGGCGGTGCGCCCGCCGGCCGGCACGCCGCCGGCCGTGGTCGCCCAGCGTCGCCTCGTCCTCGCCTTCATGGGCCTGTTCGTCGGCGGGCTGGGCCTCTTCCTGCTGACATTCGCAGCGGGCGTCCTTCGCGGCGGCGCCCCGGGCGCGATGTCCATGATCGTGGCCGGGCTGGGCGTGGCGGGCGCGCTGTGGGCCGGGCGACGCATCGAGTCGATCTTCCGCGTGGTCCGCGAGCACGAGTTCACCCTCTGCCCGGCGTGCCTCTACGACCTGCGCGCCCTCGACGAGGCCGGCGCGTGCCCCGAGTGCGGCGCGGCCTACGAGCACACCTCGGTGCAGATCCGCTGGGTCGAGGCCGAGCGGCAGCACCGCCTCTGGCGCGAGTCCCAGCACGACGGCGGGGGCGGCGGCTGAGCGGCCACACGCCGCCGCGTTGCCCCACGAGCCCACCGGGCGAGCGGGGGCTATGGACGCCCGAACGCACTACCCTCTCGCGTGCGTCCTGCGCTCCGCCAACGCCTCCGATCCGCCCTCGTCCCCGATGCGCGGAAGATGATGCTCGACGCGAGCGTGCCCGGGGCGATCCGGCGGTATAAGCGGATGGAGATCCTGTTCATCGCCACGTTCCTCCCGGTGTTCTGCGCACCGGGGATCCTCAGCGTGTACGGCGTCCATGTGTTCCGTTCCATCAGCCTCTGGTATCTGCTGCTGCCGCTGCCATACGTCTTGTGGCTGCTGTCGTGGCGAGGCATCCGCCGCACCCTCCGCCGCGCCGCCGCCCACGACCTCCTCATCTGCCCCGAGTGCCTCTACGACCTGCGCACGCTCGACGAAGCGGGCGTCTGCCCCGAGTGCGGCCGGGCGTACGAGCACAAGGCCGTGCGGGCGCAGTGGGTGGATGCCCAGCGGAGGCTCAGGCGCACGCGGGGTGGTGATGAGGGCCGGGCCCCGGCCGGGTGAGCCCGGCCGCCGCGCCGCCCGACCCCACTACCCTCCGCCATGCCCAGCGCCCCCGACCAGCCCGCCACCACGCTGCGACGCCGCGTGGCCCGGGCGTTACGGGTCGACGCCGAACTGCCCCACGTCGTCCGCCGGGCCATGCGGTGGAGCTGGGTTGGGTGGAGCCTGCCTCTGGCGATGCCCTGGGTCTGGTACGTGGCCATCAGGCTCGGCCTGTGGCCAAAGCAGCACATCCTGTGGCTCGTCCCGCTGGTTTGGTGCGGCGTGGGTTTCGGACTCGTCTGCACCATCGCCGCCAAGCGATACATCCGCCGCGCCGCCGCGCACGACCACCTGCTCTGCCCCGAGTGCCTCTACGACCTGCGCACGCTCGACGAAGCGGGCGTCTGCCCCGAGTGCGGCCGGGCGTACGAGCACGCCGCCGTGCGGCGGCAGTGGGTTGATGCGCAGCGGCGGATCGAGCGCACGTCGCGAGGCGGCGTGGATCACCAGCCCCCGGCGTGAGCCGGCGGCGCGGCGTGGCCGGAGCGCGACGCGGGCGGCGGCGGGCGGTAAACGCTCGTGTCCCTCCCCCGCCCCCGGCGGGGGAGGTGGCCGAGGTCTTCCGAGGTCGG
>JBITAF010000012.1:0-5962 GCA_044440025.1 Phycisphaerales bacterium JB060
GCGGGCCGACGACGTGAGCGGCGTGTCGACCAACTCCTACGTGCTGCTGGCGGTGCCCGTGGAGGACGCCCCGCGCGTCATCGAGGCCGCCCGGCTCGCGCTGCGCAAGCATGGCGGGATCTGCCTGGTGTCGGACTGCCAGTGGCTCGAGCACTGATCAGCCATCGTCGCGTTCGGGTGGGCGCTTCATCATCGGGCGCCCGTTGCCCAGCAGTTGCTCGCGGTGCTCGTACAGGGTCCAGAGCCCCGCGGTCAGCACGGGTGACATCACCGCCCCGGCGACGCCCCAGAGCCAGCCCCAGAAGACCATCGACACGAGCACCACGAAGGTCGACAGCTTCAGGAAGTCTCCCGACAGCTTCGGATCGATCAGGTTGCCCACCAGCGTCTCGATGGTCCACAGCCCGCCGGCGACGATCGCGCCCTCGGTCCAGCCCAGCTCGACGATGGCCAGCAGCGTGGGCGGGGCCCCCGAGATGAACGCGCCGATGTTGGGGATGTAGTTGAGGATGAGGGTGAGCGCCGCCCACACCCACGGCATGGGCACGCCCATGATCCACAGCCACAGGCCCGTCGAGACGCCGCTGATGATGCCGCTGCACGTCTTGGCCAGGAAGTGCCGCCGCGTCTGCTTCGACCAGGTGGCGACCAGCACCGAGACGGTCGAGTAGAAGCCCGGCTGCCATCGCTTGTGCGCCCACTGCGCCCAGCGGTCGCCCTCGACCAGCGCGAGATAGGCCAGGAAGATGGTCAGCACCAGGGCCACCACCACGCCCAGCGTGGTCTGCACGCCGCCGGCGATCGCGCGGGTGATGCTCTCGCGGATGCGCGTGCCGCCGTTGTTGGTGGTGCTGCGATCACCCGGTGCGGCGGCTTCGTTCCAGTCGGCTTGCCTGGGTGGGCCGGTGCGATCGGGGTTGGCTTCGGCCGTCCTGTCGACTGTTTCTTCGGCGGCGCCCGCGCGGGGGACCATCTTCTGTGGCACGCCCCACTCGGTCAGGGTGTCGCGGAGGCTCTCGTACTTCTCGACGTACTGGCCACGGGATTGCTCGAAGCGATCGATCGCACGGGAGCCGGCGTACCAGCCCCACCCGCCGACGCCCGCCATCACCACGATCAGGACGACGCAGCACAGGGCCGCGGCGATCCATGCCGGCATGAATCGCACCAGGAACTGACGCAAGGGCCAGAACATCAGGCACAGCAGCAGGGCTGCGACCACCGGCAGGATGGCGATGGCCGCGGCATTGAGCGCCATACCCGCCGCAACGACGCCGAGGGTGATCAGCGCGATCTGCGACCAGTTTCGCGAGAGGCGGGGCATGTGGGCGGTGTACTCCAGATTGTTGCGCGTCCATGAATATCTTGACGCCCCCGGCTGAACAGCCGGTGAAGGCCCACTGAAAACCGCATCATGCCACTTCTCAGCCGAAGAGGCCCATCTGCCCGCTTGTATCGGGGCGGACGAACTGGGCGCTCGACAGCGGCCGGATGTCGCGGTTCAGCCCGTAGCGCCTCGTGAACACGTCGAAGTTCTGCGCGATCTGGCGGGCGATGGGGCCCTCGCCGCGGCCTCGATTCTTACCAGCGTCGTAGAGCTTGCCGCCGCGGCTCTGCCTGATGATTGACTCGACCTTGCGCGCCCGCTCTGGGTGCACGTTGCGTTGCAGCCAGTCGAGGAACAGGTCCTTCACCTGGTACGGAAGGCGCAGCAGCACCCACGAGACACGCCTGGCGCCCGCGTCGGCAACGGCCTCCAGAATCCGGGGCACCTCGGCGTCGGTCAGCCCGGGGATGATCGGGGCGATGTTCACCGTCACCGGCACGCCCGCGGCCGAGAGCTCGCGGATCGTGCGCAGCCTGCCGGCCGGATCGGTCGCCCGCGGCTCGAGCGTGCGGGCCAGCTCGCTGTCGAGCGTGACCAGCGTGATCGTCACGCGGCCGGCGTTCTGAGCGGCCAGCCTCTGCCACAGGTCCATGTCTCGCAGCACCATGGCGCTCTTGGTCATGGTGGTCACAGGCTGGTTGCAGGCGGCCATGACCTCCAGGCACTGCCGCGCCAGGCGCATCGAGTGTTCGATTGGCTGGTATACGTCGGTGATGGCCGACATGACGATGGGCTCGCCCTTCCAGTTCCGCCTGCCAAGCTCCCTCTCGAGCATCTGGGGCGCCTCGGGCTTGGCGATGAGCTTGGTCTCGAAGTCGAGCCCGCAACTGAAGCCCAGGTACTCGTGAAAAGGCCGCGCGAAGCAGTAGATGCACCCGTGTTCGCAGCCGCGATAGGGGTTCACCGTCCAGTCGAAGGGCACGTCGCTGGTGGGCACCACCCGGTTGATGATCGTCTTCGTGCGATCGTGGAAGACCTGACGCTGGACCTTGACCGGCTTGCCGTCACCCTCGGCCTGCCGCTCGACCCACTGTCGGTCGAGTTCCTCGCCCAGCACGTGCAGGCGGACATCCTCGAAGCGGTTGCCCGGATTCAGCCCCGCCCCGCGGCGGTGGGCAGGTCCGTTCAACAAAGCGTCGCGGTACGAGGGCTCGAAGTCCTGCATACCAGACACAATACAAACACTTTGCGGCAAATCAAGAGAGGAAAGGCCCTTACGAATCCCATATATCTGTAAGCCGGTCGGCTACGACCTGGGCCGGCATGGCCCCCACTTCCAGCACCGTCTCGGCCAGCGCCTGGTACACCGAATCCCGCTTCTCATATACGCCGCGAACCTCAGCGGGCAGGTCCTGGTCGCTCAACGGCGGGCGGTCGCCGGGCGCTTCGGCCAAGCGGGCGGCCAGCACGTCGGGCGGGGCGTGCAGGTACACCGGCCCCACCACGGCGCCGGCGACCACGGCGGATTGGAGCTCCCGCCGGGCCGCGTCGATCATGGGCGTGCCGCCGCCCAGGGCCAGCACGTCCTCGCGGTTGCGCATGAGGGCGGCCCTGAGGCAGGCCGCCTCGGCCGCGCGGAAGGCCCGCTCGCCGTGGTCGGCCCAGGCCCGGGTGACGCTGGGCGCGTCGAGCTCTCGCAGGACCAGGGCATCCAGGTCGATGAAGGCGATATTGAGGGCTTGGGCGGCGAGCCGGCCCGCGGTGCTCTTGCCGCTGGCGCGCAGGCCCATGAGGACCAGGTGCCGGCCGGAGTAGGGCAGCTCGGCGACCGGGGGCACTGGGCTATTCCTTGGCGCGGGCCAGGTAGCGGCCGTCGTCGGTGGCGACCTTGATCTTCTCGCCGATGGTGATGAAGGGCGGCACGCGGGTCTTGAGCCCGGTCTCGCACTCGGCTTCCTTGAGCTGGTTGGTGGCGGTGGCGCCCTTGATGCCCGGTGTGGTGTCGGTGACCTCCAGCTCGACGCTGGCGGGCAGCTCGAGGCTCAGGGGGTTCTCCTCGTACACCAGCACGGTGCAGGTGGTGTTGGGCGCCAGGTAGAGCAGCGCGTCGCCCAGCAGCTCGGCCGAGAGGATGACCTGGTCGTAGTTCTCGGTGTCCATGAAGGTCGCGCCGGTCTGGTCGCTGTAGAGGTATTCCATCTCGCGACGGTCCAATGGGGCGCTCTCGACGGCGTCGCCCCCGGTGTACCGCTTGTCGATGTGCAGCCCGGTGGCCACGTCCTTGAGCTTCACCTGGTAGTACGCCGGGCCCTTGCCGGGCTTGGTGTGGTCGACCTTGACGGCGATGTAGACCTTGCCATCGATCTGGATGGCGTTGCCCTGGCGGATCTCGTTGGCCTTCATGTGCTGATTCCCATCCTTCACTACTGGCAGGCGTCGAAGCGGCGTCTGGCGGCCCCGGGTCCATGCCCAGGTCCGGGTCGGTTTTCGGTTCGTGCCGGCCTCGCCGCGGGGCCGATGGTAGGCTGGACGCGTCGCACCCCGTGCCCGGCCGACGTTCCCGCACGAACCCAACAAGCCCCCAAGGCCTATTGCCACACCATGCCCGAGAGCCACCCTCCCACCAGCAACGGCCCCAGAAAGCAAGCACAGGCCATGGGCCGTCGCGTGGGCGGGGGGCTGAGCTGGCTCATGGTCGCCACGGCGGTGGTCAAGGTCGCTAGCCTGGCCAACATCGCCATCCTGGGCGCCCTGCTGAGCAAGGACGACTTCGGCATTTTCGGCACGGCCATCGGCGTGGCGGCCTTGGTGAACGTGCTCCGCGACGGGGGGGTCCGACGCATCCTTATCCAGAAGGGCATGCACCGCTTCCAGGGCCTTGTCGGGCCCATCTACACATGGACGCTCATGCTCAATATCTCCGCCGCGGCCATCCTGTGCGGCCTTGGGCCGGTGCTGGCCCGCGTGCACGACAACGAGCAGTACGTGATGGTCATGGTGACCCTTGGCATCGCCGCGGCCATCTATGGGCCCAGCATGCTCTATCGGACCAGGCTCTCGATGGCCTACCGCTACAAGGACGTGGCGGTCATGAACGCCACCAGCGCCCTGGTCCGCTACATCGCCATGATCGCCCTGGCGTTCGCGGGGGCCGGCCCGCTCACATTCACGTGGTCGCTGGTCATCATGGCGGCCTACGAGTGGGCGTTCGGGCTCTGGGCCACGAAGGATCCGCTGATCCGGTTCCAGCCCAAGACCCGCCTCTGGCCGGCCATCTGGGGCCGGGCCAAATGGCTGCTGCTGGGCGCCCTGGCCCTGGCGCTGCTCCGGCAGGGCGACTATCTGGTGCTGGGTTTCGTGCTGACCGACCGCGTGATGGGCGTGTACGTCTTTGCCTACATGATCGGCGATCAGGTGATATCCCTGCTGGCCAGTAACCTCCAACAGGTGCTCATGCCCACCATGAGCGCGTTCCAGCACGATGCCAAGCGGCATGTAGCCGCGGTCCTGCGCGTCAGCGGCGCCCTGACGCTGGTGGCCTCTGGCTTTGCCGGCGGCATCGCCGTCACCATCGACCCGTTGCAGCAGCTCCTCTGGCAAGGCAAGTGGGACGGCGCGGTCCCGGCCATCCAGGCGTTGTCCTTGTGCTTCTCCCTGCGCCTGCTGGTGACCGTGCAGGAGTCGGCCCTGTCGAGCACGGGGCGGTTCCGCACGCAGTTCTGGGCGCTGCTGACCCAGGGTGTGGGCATGGCGGCCGTCGCGGGCATGGGCGGCCTGCTGTTTCCCACGCAGCCAGGCATGATCGCGGTGGGCGTGGGTTTGTACTTCATCGTGGGCGTCACGGGCGTGGCCGCGTGGAGCCTGCGGAGCGCCGGCGTGCCCGCGGTCGGGTTCCTGATTACGGTGATGCGTCCATGGGGGCTGCTCACCACGCTGGCCCTGGTGATCATCCTGGCTGACCTGCTGGTCTCCAACGGGATGTCCCAGCCCGATCTGACCGCCTCGAACGGGATGCGTGACGTCGCCATCCGATCGCTCCAGCGGATGCTCGTCTGGGGAACGGTCTATACCCTCGCCGCCGCCGCGCTCGTCAGGCTGCTGCTGCCCGACACGCTGCGGGGTATCCTGTCGATCGCCCCCCAACGCATCAGCCGTCCGCTTGGGATGGTCCTTCGGCTGAGGTTCGCCTCTTCCACGGCGAAGGATTAGACTGCCCCGATGGCCGAGGGGAGCTACTTCTTCATCACGGGCACTGGCCGCTCGGGCACCACGCTGCTCCAGGCGATGCTCTCGCGCGGCAGGGGCGTGTTTATCCCCCAGGAAACGCACTTTATGTCGCTCGTTTGGAAGCACCGGCGCCGGCTTGGCCCGCTAACCAGCGAATCCGGCTGGACGGCGGCGAAGGACGCCATCTTCCGGCGGAGCGAACACGCCGGCATCGCGATGGACCTTGACGACTTCGAGCGGCTCACCGCCAGCGGCCCTCGCAACTATGGCGTGCTGCTGTCGGCCTGGCTGCACGCCGCCGCCAAGGCGCAGACCCCAGCGCAAGACGCGCCGCCCACCATTCTCGGCGAAAAGAGCCCGGTCCACGCTTCGTACGTGCTTGAGCTGCTCGCCATGCTCCCCGAAGCT
>JBITAF010000013.1:0-12434 GCA_044440025.1 Phycisphaerales bacterium JB060
TCTTTCTTGGCCGGTCCCAGAACGGCCCTGCGGAGGCCGCGAGTCCGGCTCTGCCCGCTGAGCAACTGGCCCGGGCGGCCCGGGCTGCCAGGAACACCCCTCCGGCGGCTCAGAAGGCCGCTCCGGCAGCCGGGAAGATCGTTCTGGCAGCTGGGAAGATCGTTTCGGCACTTGGGAAAACGGTTCCGGCAGCTGGGAGAATCGTTTTCCCAGCTGGGAAAAATCGTTTTCCGTTGAACGAAAACCGTACCCGCGTCCACCGGATACGGTTTTCGTTCAATGCTGGGTTGGTTTTCGTTCATGTTTGGGGAAACCCGGGATTCGGCGCTCGGGGTCGGCAATCGTCGGAGGGGACAGGCTCGGTGTGATCGGACCCGTTGCCACCCGTTGCCGATTGCCGGCCGCGACCACCGGGGTGGGGGCCACGTCGTCCGCGGGCGCGACCCGGCCGGGCTTGCTCGCGACGGTGTGCCGACGGTGTTCGATTCTCTGGCGTTCCAGAACGCGTTCGACACGGGGTGTGCGTAGAGAGATGAGCACATAAGCATCGCGGTGCACGGGCAGATCCGGATCTGCCCATCTGCCCATCTGCCCATCTGCCCATTTATCGATTCTGCGCCGCCGCCAGCCCGTTCAGCGTGGCGATGCCCGTCGTGCCCTGCGACACGAGGTCGCCCGTCGCCGGATCGATGCGCCAGAGGGTCGCGGCCGCCCCGCTGGCGTCGGCGGCGTAGAGGGCGCCGCCGGCGAACGTAAGAACGTCGGCGTCGGGCACGGGCAGGTCGGCGATGTGGGTGGCCACGGCGGTGGTGGTGTCGATGCGGTAGAGGGCGTTGGAGAACTTATTGCCCGCGCTGCCCAGGGCGAAGAGCGTGCCGTCGGGCGAGAAGGCCAGGGCCTCGATCATCGTTGCGCCGGACACAGGGCCGACGATGGCCGTCGCGCCGGTGGCCGGGTCGATGGTGCGCAGGTCCATGCCCGGCAGCAGGGCGTAGAGCACGCCCTCGGGCGAGCGGGCCAGGCCGCGGCGGGTGACCCAGACGTTCATGTCGAGCGGCACCGAGGCGACGACGGCGGCGTCGGAAAGACGAACCGTGTGCAGCACGTTGGCGCGGCGGTCGATGGTGTACCCCTGGCCGTCACCGGCATCGGTCAGCATCGCCAGGTCGGCGTTGGCCGCGATGGGGGCGATTCGGCCGATGGGGGTGCTGGGGGTGCGGCCCTGGGCGGGATCGATGCGATAGAGCGTCCGCTCGCCGGCCGAGAAGCCGTAGAGGCCGGGCGCGTGGTCGCTGGCGTGCGGGCCAAGGCCCGCGGCGAGGGCCAGCGCGATCGTCAGGAGTGTGGCGCCCATGTTTGGAGTGTACCGGGAAGGGACACGAAGCGTTGCACGAATCGTGACACGCCGGTGACATATCCTCTCGCCATGGCCGGACTCTTCGATGGCACCGCGCTGGAGCAACCCGTGACGTGCGAGCGTTGCGGCAGGGCGGTGACCGAGTGCGCGTGCCCGAAGGTCGATCCGAGATCGCTCAGCCCCCGCGTGCGACGCGAGAAGCGGCGGGGCAAGTGGAGCACGATCGTCGGCGAGCTGGGGATATCAAAGGACGACGCCAAGGCGTTGCTCAAAGACCTGCGCACGGCGATGGGCACGGGCGGCGGGCTCGGTGGTGCGAAGGACGGCGGCGTCGAGATCGTGCTGCAGGGGGATCACCGCGAGGCCGTGGTCGAGCGGCTGAAAGCGCAGGGGTACAAGGCGAAAGCCGCGGGCGGTTAGGTCGCGTCGTGCACCGCTTCGAGCAGCGAGTCGACGACCTTCGCGGGTGTGCCGCTGGCGGTCGCTTCGAGCTCGGCCCGATCATGGGCGCCGCAGGTCAGGCCGTACACCGCGCCGCATCGGGCGTTCAGCCCGCTCTGGATGTCGACGGGCGTGTCGCCGGCGTAGGCGATGGCCGAGGGGTCGGTGATCTCTAATCGGCGCATGGCCTCGTGGATGAGGTCCGGGGCGGGGCGGCCGCTGGCGACCTCGTCGCTGCCCACGAGCACGGCGTAGCGGAGCCCGGAGACTTCTAACAATCGCAGCGCCGGCTGTCGCGCGAAGCCGGTGACGTAGCCGACGGTGATGTTCTGCTCGTCCAGGATGCCCATCGCCTCGCGCACGCCGTCGAGCACCGGGGGCGGCCGCCGCTCGATGGCCTCGAGCATGAAGGCGTCGAACGCGGCCGTCATGCGGTCGATCAGGCCCGGCTCGCTTGCGCGATCGGGCGCGTGGGCCCCCACCACTTCGGCGAACAACTGGGCCTTCTTGCGGCCCGTGCTCACACGGATCTCCTCGGCGGGAACCTCGACGTTCAGCAGCTCGCAGTAGACGCGGTGGAAGACCGCCTCGAAGCCGCCCGAGCGGACGACGGTGCCGGAGATATCGAGCAGGAAAGTAGAGATCACGCTGGGAACCCGAAGTCGGCGATGACCGGCGCGTGGTCGCTGGGCTGTTTGCCCTTGCGCTCGTCGCGGTCGATGCTGGCGTCGGTGCAGGCCTTGGCCAGCTCCGGCGTGGCGTAGATGATGTCGATGCGCAGGCCGTCGCCCTTGGGGAAGGCGAGCTGGCGGTAGTCCCACCAGCTGTAGACGCCGCCCTCGGGGTGCTTCTCGTGCAGGGTGTCGACCAGGCCGAAGCCCTCGACGTGCCTCAGGCCCTCGCGCGCCTCGGGCACGCAGTGGGTCGTATCGGCCCACCTGTCGAGCTTTGCAACATCGGTGTCGAAGGGCGCCACGTTCATGTCGCCCGCGACGATGATGGGCTCGGTGCTCGTGTGCCGCGCGTCGAGCAGGGCGCGGAGGCGTTCCATCCACGCGAGCTTGTACGCGAACTTCTCGCTGCCCACCTCGCCGCCGTTGGGGAAGTAGGCGCTGTAGATGCGCACGCCATCCACCATCGCGGAAATGAGCCGGGCGTGGTCGTCCTCCGGCCCGCCATCGCCTTGGAAGCCGCGGACCACGTCGGTGGGCTCGGTTTTGCTCAGGATGGCCACGCCGTTATAGGTCTTCTGGCCGTAGACGGCCGCGTGGTAGCCCAGGCGTTCGAGGTCGTCGAGCACCGGGCCGGGCAGTTCGGGGGCCTTGAGTTCCTGGAGGCAGACCACGTCGGGCTGGTGGCGTTCGAGAACGCCGGCGAGCCGCTCGCCGCGGACCTTGACCGAGTTGACGTTCCAAGTGATGACGCGCACGCGGCGATGCTAGGATGAGTGGGACTTCACGGCCTTTTTGGCGGGCCAGCGCCATTCAGTCCGGTTTGTTCGGTGTTTCGGCGGTTTTTCTGGCCGTCGGCCTTGGCCCCGGGTATCGGGGTGCCTAGACCTTTCCTGTACGTTTGGAATCTGGCTTGGGCTGGAGTGTCGGCGCGTGTGCCGGCAGGGCTCAAGCGCCCCGGACCGCCGGCCGGACGCCCGGCCGCGGCCCAGCAACCGGAAGGATGCACTCGCCGTGCGCACTGGAATGACCATGGAGCAGGATCCCGCGTCTAAGAACCATGGAAGCGAGTCTCGCGCAGGATCGCGTGGGAGACAAGACGGCCACCACACCACACCGCTGGATCCCGCGTGGGACCACGCCGAGGACAGCTTCGCCCGCGATGTGTTCACCGACTCGATGATGCGTCGCCGGCTCCCCAAAGCAGCGTATAAGAAGCTGCAGCAGACGATCCACCACGGCGAGTCGCTGGACCCTACCATCGCCGACGCCGTGGCCGTGGCCATCAAGGACTGGGCGATGGCCAACGGCGCCACGCACTTCACCCACTGGTTCCAGCCGCTGACGGGGCTGACCGCCGAGAAGCACGACACGTTCCTCAAGCCCGATGGCCAGGGCGGGGCGATCAGCGAGTTCACCGGCCAGGCTCTCGTGCAGGGCGAGCCCGACGCGTCGAGTTTCCCCAGCGGCGGCCTGCGGACAACCTTCGAGGCCCGCGGCTACACGGCGTGGGACGCCACAAGCCCGGTGTTTTTGAGCCGCTACGGCGACACGGTGACCCTGTGCATCCCCACCGCCTTCGTGAGCTGGACGGGCGAGGCGCTCGACAAGAAAACACCGCTGCTGCGCTCGATGGACGCGGTGAACACCCAGGCCATGCGCGTGCTGGCGGCCTTGGGCGAGGTGGGCGACGCGACCCGCGTGTTCTCCACCGTCGGCGCCGAGCAGGAGTACTTCCTTGTTGACGAGAACATCGCCCGGACCCGGACCGACTTAGCGATCTGCGGCCGGACCGTCCTTGGCGATACGCCCATCAAGGGCCAGAAGCTCGAGGACCACTACTTCGGCTCGATCCCCGAGCGCGTGCTGAGCTTTATGAGCGAGGTCGAGCGGGTGCTCTACCGCAAGGGCGTGCCCATCGCCACGCGGCACAACGAGGTCGCCCCCGGGCAGTTCGAGCTGGCCGCCCACTTCGAGCAAGCCAACGTCGCGTGCGACCACCAGATGCTCGTGATGGAGACCCTGCGCCGCGTGGCGCCGCGTCACGGGTTCCTGTGCACCCTGCACGAGAAGCCTTTTGCGGGCATCAACGGCAGCGGCAAGCACGTGAACTGGTCGCTGGCCACCGACGACGGCCGCAACCTACTGAGCCCAAAGAGCGAGCCGCACACCAACCGCCTGTTCCACGCGTTCCTGGCGGCGGTGATCCGCTCGGTCGACCTGCACGCCGACCTGCTGCGGGCGAGCATCTCCAGCGCGGGCAATGACCACCGTCTGGGCGCCAACGAGGCCCCGCCGGCGATCATCAGCATCTTCCTGGGCGACATGCTCACCGACCTGGTCGAGCAGTTCGCCAGCGGCGGCACAGCCAGCAGCTCGCGAAAGGGCGACACCATGGACCTGGGCGCCACCACCCTGCCCGAGTTCATCCGCGACGCGGGCGATCGCAACCGCACCAGCCCGTTTGCCTTCACCGGCAACAAGTTCGAGTTCCGGGCGGTGGGCTCCTCGGCGGCCATCGCCTTCCCGGTCACGGTGCTGAACACCATCGTGGCCGAGAGCCTGGCCAGCTTCGCCGACGAGCTCGAGAAGGCCGACGACACCGAGGCGGCGCTCAGCGGAATCATCCAGCGCGTCTCCACCGAGCACAAGCGGGTGATCTTCAACGGCGACAACTATTCTGAGGAATGGGTGACCGAGGCGGAGAACCGCGGGCTGCCGCATATCACCTCGTCGGCCGAGGCCTTCCGCGCCCTGGCCAATGACAAGAACCGCACGCTCTTCAACAGCCTTGACGTGCTCAGCCCGCTGGAGACCCAGAGTCGGGCCAACATCTTCGCCGAGAAGTATGCCACCCAGGTGCGCATCGAGGCCCTGACACTGCGGAACATGAGCAAGACGCTCGTGCTGCCCGCGGCCATGCGGCAGGTGCGGGAGTTGGCCGGCGCCATCTCCGCCCTGGCAGACCTTGACATCGACCCCGCCGAAAACCGCGGCGCCCTGGATGACCTGGTCGGATTGGTCTCCGCGCTTCGCCGCAACCTCAAGTCCCTCGACGACGTGCTCGAAGAGGGAGAGCCCGAGTACGCCCTGGACCTGGCCGACCACACCCACGACCGAATCATCCCCGCGATGGACGCCGTCCGAACGCAGGTGGACGCCATCGAGAAGGTGGTCTCCAAGGATCTGTGGCCTGTGGCCGACTACAACGAGTTGCTCGCCACGCAGATGTAGCAAGCCGGCCACGGCAGCGGCATGATCGAGCAGGGGTCCGGGGCTTTCCCGGGCCCCTTTTCGTTGTCTGACAACCCCCCGCGAAAATAGCCTTGCGTCCAACCCCCAGATCGGGTATGCTGGCGCGCCTCGTGATGTTCTGAAGTTCCAAACATGGAGATTGAGATATGGATCCTCGGATGATTCCCGCTGGAGCGGCCCTGGCGTTAGCCGCCGCGTTCTGCCATGCCCAGGACGCCGTGCTCCTGGTTGTCGATTCGGGCAACGACACGGTCGCGACCTTCGACCCCGCCGATGGCAGCCTGATCGATCCGGTGTTCATCGATCTGGCGCCCCTGGACGCTGCCACGCCCAAAGGGGTGGCCCTGGTGGGAGACGAGATCTGGGTGAGTGACCAGATTCGAGATCGGGTCGATCGCTTCACCCTTGATGGCGACTACATTGACTCCATTGGCGGGCAGGTACCCGGTGGCGGCCTGGACAACGTTCGCGGGGTGAACGTCATCGGCGGCGAGGTGTGGGTGTTCAACGCGGGTACCAACAACGACGCGCCGGGCAATGCCATCGTCCGCATCGACCCGGACACGGCCACCATCATCGGCAACTACCCGCTGGGTGGGTCGCCCTGGTTCGCTCTGCCTTACAACGGCGAGAACCTGGTCGTCATCGGCGATCAGATCGACCGGTACGACGACGGGGGGAACTTCCTGGGCCAGTTCTTCGCCGACGGCCAGCTCAACTTCCTCCAGCAGGTGAGCGAGACCAGCGCCGGCACCGTGCTCGTGGGCGCCTTCAGCTCGCCCTCGGGCGTGTGGGAGATCAGCATGGATGGCGGACTCCTCGACATCATCGCCGGAACCGCCGACTCGGGCGCCCGCGCGGGCTGGGAACTGGGCGACGGCAACGTCATGTGGACCAACGGCGACGGCGTCAATATCAGCGATCCCGTCTCGGGCTCCACCTTTAATGTGCTGGACGGCAACGGCCAGTACATCGCGCTGCTTGGCGAGGTCGAGGGCTGCTATCCCGACTTCGACGGCGACGACCAGCTCACGATCTTCGACTTCCTGGCCTTCCAGAACGCCTTCGACGCAGGCGATCTGGCGGCCGACTGCGACGAGGATGGCAGCCTGACCATCTTCGACTTCCTTTGCTTCCAGAACGCCTTCGACGCGGGCTGCGAGTAAACGCCTGCCCCGATTCGGCTTACGAAGGGCCGTCCCGTGGGGCGGCCCTTCTCTGTTTGCAAAATCCTGCTAGAACCCAAACACATACCTCGACCGGACGCCCGAAGCGGGGTAGCATGACCCAGCGGGGCCGGGGGTTCCGCACCCCACCACCCGGCGGCATGCCGGGGTGCTTGGAGAAAGAGCCATGAGCACCACCATCGATGCGAGCAAGACCCAGGAGAGCATGAAGGTCGGCAAGCGGCTGGTCGAGCTGTGCCAGCAGGGCGAGAACCGCAAGGCCATCGAGGAGTTGTACGCCGACACCGTGAACGTCGTCGAGGCGATGGACTGCACCCAGATGCCCGGCTACGACGAGGCGCCCCAGGACTTCAAGGACGCCCACCCCACCGGCCCCACGCCCAAGGCCCAGTTGCTCAAGGGTGCCGACTGGTTCTTGGAGAACATGGACATCCACGGCGGCGACGTCAAGGGCCCCTACCCGCTCGGCGACGAGTTCGCCTGCTTCATGAGCCTCGATTGCACGCCAAAGACCGGCCCCATGGCCGGCCAGCGGATGGACATGAGCGAGTGCTGCGTGTACAAGGTCCAGGACGGCAAGATCGTCGAGAGCCGGTTCTATTACGGCATGGACTGCTGAGCGGCTCCGCTCGGCGACGATCGGTGAATCGCGGAGAGGGAGAGATGCTTCTCCACGAGCCCGCGTTCCTTCGGGGACGCGGGTCTTTCGTTAGAGCTCTTCCTCGAGCGCCCGGCGGTAGCGCTCCAGCACAGCGGCGCGGGTCACCAGGCCCAGCGGGCGGCGATGGCCGGTGATGTCGGGTGGGCCGAGAAGCGGCAGGCTGGCGATGTCGTCGTCCTGGAATCGCTCCAGGGCGATATCCAGCGTGTCGGTGGTCAGCACGGCGGGCAGGTCGGCCCGCATCAGCTCGGCCACCAGCAGCAGCGGGATGGCCTCGCGGTCGATCAGAGCCGTGCGCATATCACGACCCGTCACCATGCCGATATGGTCGCCCTGGCTGTCGACGACCACGAAGTCGGGCACGCGGCTGTTGGCGTGCAGGGTGATCAGCTTGCTCAGGGGATCGCTGGCGTAGATTGGCTCGCCGGGCAGGGGGATCACCGGCACGCTGGTGACGGCGATCTTGCGGAGGATGGCCAGGTCGCCCGTTCGGCCGATCCGCAGGCCCGCCCGCCGCAGCGGGTGCGTGTATATGTTGTCGCGATCGATCGCCTGGCTGAGCAGCGTGGCAACCACGGCCGCCAGCATGATGGGCAGCAGCACGTAGGGGTCGCGCGTCAGCTCGAAGAGCATCAGGATCGCCGTCAGCGGGCCGTGCGTGCTGCCGGCGACCACGGCGGCCATGCCCACCAGTGCGTACGCGGCCGGGCTGCTCTCGGCGGGCAAGAGGCCCACGCGATCGAGCGCCACGCCCAGGGCGGCCCCGCCCGCGGCCCCGATGAACAGGCTGGGGGCGAACACGCCGCCCGAGCCGCCGCTGGAGAGCGTCACGCTGGTCGCCGCGGCCTTGAAGACCACCAGCAGGGCGATGAGCCAGATGGCCATGGGCAGGGCGGCGCTGGCGTGGGCGTCGTGCCCCGTCGCATGACCAGTCGCGTGCTCTCCGGCCTGCACCGCCGCCTCCATGACCTCGGGCGCCGCGCCGTAGCTGGTGGGCTCGAGCAGCCAGCGGATGGTCTCGTAGCCGTTGCCGAAGAAGCTCGGCACGTCGGTGGCCTGGCTGGCCGGATCGCCGCCGGCGGCGCGGACCATCAGGATCCAGCCGATGCCCAGGGCGCCCAGCACCAGCCCGCCGGTGATCGGCGCCACCAGCCAGTGCAGCTTGAGCTTGCCGTAGAAGTCCTCGCACCAGTGCAGGCTGCGGTTGAAGCCCACCGCCAAGAGGCCGCAGAGCAGGCCCAGCACGATGTAGTTTGGAAACTCCAGGGCGGTGAACCTCAGGTTCTCGAACGTGGTGACGGTGAAGATGGCCTCGTTCTGGCCCTGGGCCATGTGCGTGACGGCGGCCGCGAAGACGGCCGACACCACGATGGGCGTGAAGGTCTTCAGCGAGAAGTCGCGGAGCAGGATCTCGAGGGCGAAGAAGACCCCAGCGATCGGCGCATTAAAGATCGCGCTGATGCCCGCCGCGGCGCCGCAGCCCACCAGCGTCATCATCTGCTCGCGCGGCACGCCCAGCCGCTGGCCCACCACCGAGCCGGCCGTCGCGCCGATCTGCACGATGGGCCCCTCGGTGCCCGCCGACCCGCCGCTGGCGACCGTCGCGATGCTGGCGGCGACCTTGGTCAGGCCGACGCGCGCGGGGATGTGCCCGCCCTTTTCGATCAGCGCCCGCATCACCTGGGGCACGCCGTGGCCGCGGGCGTCGCTGGCGAACAGGCGGACCAGGATGCCCGTGAGGGCCATGCCCACGACCGGGCCCAGGAACAGCAGCCACACGGGCAGGGCGATCTGGGCGCTCCTGACCTGCTTCTCGGCGTAGTGCAGCGCCTCGGCGAAGCCCAGCGTGCCCAGGCCGGTGAGCGTGCCGACGATGGCCCCCAGGGCCACCACGTACCACTCGCGCTTGAGGCGCAACCGCTTGGCGAGCGTCGGCAGAAAGCCCAGACTGGCGGCAGAGTCGGCCATGGGGACTGGCAATATAGCGCCGTCCGCGGCCGAGCCCGGGCGTCTGGAGCCCGGTGCAACGCTCGGGCGTTCTTGCCGGTATCCATTCCAGAGGGGCCGCCCGCGGCGTCGGGAGGATCCGGACACCAGAACAAAGGGGAGAAGACCGATGCGTACGCAACGAAGAGCACCGATCTGTGCGGCGACCATCCTCGCGATCGCGGGCGCCGCGGTGGGTGATCAGTTGACCGTCCCCAGCCCCGAGTACCCCACCATCGGCGCCGCCGTGGCCGCCGCGAGCGGGGGCGACGAGATCCTGCTGCTCGACAGCGAGTTTACCGGCCAGGCCAACTGGAACCTCAGCATCACCGAGCCCATCACCATCCGCTCGGCCAGCGGCGACCCGGCATCGGTGGTGTGGCTGGGGCCAGAGGGCGCCGGGTTCCCGCTGCCCGAGGACCGGGCCATGATCATCAACGCCCCGGTCACCATCGACGGGGTCACCTTCCGACGGTTCGCCGGCGACGTGGGCGGGGCCATCCTCGTCCAGGGCGGCGCGCTCACCGTGGACACCTGCCGGTTCGAGAGCAACTACAACGGCGACGAGTTCGGCTGCCAGGACCGGCTGGGCGGGGCCATCGCCGCCCTGGGCGCCGACCTGACCCTGCTGGACACCAGCTTCGTGCGCAACAGCTCGTCGCACCCGGCCTGCAGCGGCACCGGCACGGCCAACGGTGGCGCGGTCTACGTGCGTGGCGGCGCGCTCACGGTGGAGCGCTGCCGCTTCGAGGGCAACCGTGCCAATGGGAACTTCAGCGGCGCGGGCGGGGCCATCGCCACGCGCGACGCGCCCACCACCATCCGCGACAGCACGTTCCTGGGCAACCGCGCGACCGCCGAGTTCGCCCGCGGCGGCGCGGTGGCCGTCCGTGGCGGCACGCTGGCCATGGCCGGCGTGCTGCTGGAGGGCAACAGCGTCGACGCCTTCGAGGAGGCCTCCGGCGGCGGGCTGGACGCCAGCGGGCCGGCCGTGCTCGTGGGCGTGGAGCTGGTGGACAACCTCGTCGACGGGTTGACCGCCTCCAGCGGCGGCGGGGCGCGGCTGGCCGGCGGGCTGGAGGCCGCCAACCTGGTGGTCACCGGCAACCGGGCCACGCACAGCAGCGGCTGCGAGCCCACCTTCGGGGCCGAGGCCGTGGGCGGGGGCCTCTCGATCGGCGGCGACGCGACGCTCGCGCACGCGACCCTCACGGGCAACACCGCCGACTGCCGGGGCGGGGACGTGGTGGTGGCCGACGGCGGCTCGCTGATCCTGCGCAACACGATCGTCCGCGGCGATATCGACGCGGCCGGCATCGACGCCAGCTACAGCAACGTCACCGGCGGCCTGCCCGGCGAGGGCAACATCGACGCCGAGCCCCTCTACCAGCCGGGCACCTTCCGCCTGGCCAGCGGCTCGCCGGGCGTCGACGCCGGCTCGGTGGCCCTCATCCCCGCCGACGCGCTCGACCTGGACGGCGACGGGGACACCACCGAGCCCCTGCCGCTGGACCTGGACGGCGCCGCCCGCCGGGCCGACGACCCGGCGACGGCCGACACGGGGGCCGGCCCCGCCCCGATCCCCGACATGGGGGCCTACGAGCTGGGCGCTCCCTGCCCGGCCGACTTCGACGGCGACGGGGAGCTGACCCTCTTCGACTTCCTGGCCTTCCAGAACGCCTTCGACGCGGGCGACCCCAGGGCCGACTTCGACGGCGATGGCGAGCTGACGCTGTTCGACTTCCTGGCGTTCCAGAACGCGTTCGACGCGGGCTGCTGAGGGCCCGGCCCGGGCCCGATCGGGTTCTGGGGGGTTTTCGCCCCTGGCGGGCCGTGAGGCGGGATCGGAGCGCGGTCGGGCGGGCAGCGATCGCCGATCGCTGCCCGGACATCGCCGATCGCTGCCCGGACATCGTCGATTGCTGCCCGGACATCGCCGATTGCTGCCCAGTCATCGTTGATTGCTGCCCGGACATTGCCGATCGCTGCCTGCGGATCCCGCGTGCGGGCCCGGCTCTACAGTGCCCCCACGCGCTTCCAGCCCGCCTTCGAGGAGGACCCATGAGTAACCCTACAGACGCCTACCACAACCACCCCCACTACCCCATCGACGAGACCCACGACCCCAAGCTTCAGAGCTGGGTCGAGAGCGCCAACGACCCGGGGACGGACTTTCCGATCCAGAATCTGCCGCTGTGCACGATCCACGAGGAGGGGGAGGACGGCGATATTGCCACCGCGGTCGGAGTCGTGGTCGGCGACATGGTCCTCGACCTGAATCACCTGTCGATCTCGGATGTAGTCCCCGAGGATGACGACGATTGGGCCTTCTTTGGCCTGGATGTGATTGCCAGGGATCGACTATGGCCAAAACTGCGACGCGAAGTACAGAGGCTTCTGCGTGCAGATGTCTCGGACCTTCGCGACCATGCCGACCGCGACACCATGCTCAGGCCGCTTGCACAAACACGATTCGGACTGTGGCCCTTCGAGCCGCGCGACTACACCGACTTCTACGCCTCGCTCTACCACGCCACCAGCGTCGGCAGCATGTTCCGCCCCGACAACCCCATCCTGCCCAACTACAAGCAC
Source organism: Phycisphaerales bacterium JB060 (assembly GCA_044440025.1). GTDB lineage: Bacteria > Planctomycetota > Phycisphaerae > Phycisphaerales > UBA1924 > JAHCJI01. Next base: position 12,151 of record JBITAF010000013.1, read on the forward strand.
GTCCCCATCGGCTACCACGGCCGGGCGTCGAGCATCGTGCCCAGCGGCACGGGCGTCCGCCGGCCCGTCGGCCAGCAGGCGCCCGCGGAAGACGGCGGCAGCCCGAGCTTCGGGCCTTGTAAGTTACTCGACTACGAGCTGGAAGTCGGCGTCGTGGTCGGTCGCGGCAACGCCCTCGGCGACACCATCCCCATCGGCGACGCCGAGGCCCACATGCTGGGCCTGTGCCTGGTCAACGACTGGTCGGCCCGCGACCTGCAGAAGTGGGAGTACCAGCCGCTGGG
>JBITAF010000014.1:0-20421 GCA_044440025.1 Phycisphaerales bacterium JB060
CACCCCTCCCTCGTCCTCATCCCCCTCCCCCCCAGCCCCTCTTCTCGGCGCCTCTGTGTCTCTGTGGTCATCCCCTCTTCCCCCCCTCCGAGCCCTCCGCGACCTCCGCGTTCAACTCCTCCCTCTTGCGAACCAGTCTCAATACCGCTAGACTCACCCGTGAGCCAGACGAACACCGCCACCCAGACCACAGCCAAGGCCCCAGCCCGCGTGCGTTTGACCCAGCTCACGCGAGGCCAGACCGGCCGCCTGGACGCCGCTGAATTCGCGGACGACAGCGCCGCCCACCTCACCGCCATGGGCCTGCGTCCTTCCTGCCAGCTCCGCGTCTGCAAGGCCGGCCAGCCGTGCATCGTCCACGTCGACGGCCACGCCGGCGGCTGCCGCATCGCCCTCAGCCGCGACCTGGCCGACAGCCTCTACGTGCTGCCTTCATAACGCCATGCCCCCGGTCACGCGCCCGCACAACCCCGTCAGCGTGACCGCCCCGGCCCCCCCCACGGTGCGCACCGCCGCCCTGGTCGGCAACCCAAACGTCGGCAAATCGACCCTCTTCAACGCCCTCGCCGGCCTCCGCCAGAAGACCGCCAACTTCCCCGGCACAACACAAGAAGCCCACCTCGCCCAGGTGCAAACGCCGGCGGGCCCCCTCATGCTGGCCGACCTGCCGGGCTGCTATGGCCTGAGCCTCAACACCAATGAGTCGCGCATCGCCAAGGGCGTCCTCGCGGGCGACCAGTCCATCAAGGGCTTCCCGGACGGCCAGCCCGACGCCGTCGCCATCGTCGTCGACGCCACCAACGTGCCGCGCAACCTCAGGCTCGCCGGCGAGGCCATCGCGCTCGGTTTGCCGACCATCGTCGTCGTCACCATGGCCGACGCCGCCGAGCGTCGGGGCATCCGGATCGACCCCGAGAAGTTCGAGGCCGCGCTGGGCTGCCCGGTCGTGCTGGCCTCGGGCAAGACCCGCCGCGGCGTGGCCGACGTGCCGCCGGCCCTGGCCCGCGCCCGCGTGGCCGCCGGCCCGCTGAGCCCGGGCGACATCGACCAGTGGGCCGACGCCGTGTACGCCCAGGCCTGCACCGCCGACATCCGCGACCACGACGCGCTGACCGATCGGCTGGACCTGGCGTTCACGCACCCGGTGCTGGGCGTGGCCGCGTTCGCCGCGCTCATGACCGGGCTGTTCTGGGCCATCTTCAGCCTGGCGACCATCCCGATGGACGCCATCGAGGCGGGCTTCGGCTGGCTGGCGGGCGTCGTGAGCAGCACCTTGCCGGCCGGCGCGATCCGCGATCTGCTGGCCGACGGGGTGATCGCCGGCGTGGGCGGCACGCTGGTGTTCCTGCCGCAGATCGTGCTGCTGTTCTTCCTGATCGCGTTGCTCGAGCAGACCGGCTACCTGGCGCGCGCGGCGTTTGTGATCGACAGACTGCTCAAACCCTTCGGCCTGCCTGGCCACGCCTTCGTGCCATTGCTGAGCGGGCACGCGTGCGCGATCCCGGCGATCATGTCCGCGCGCGCGATTCCCGACTTCCGCCAGCGCGTGGCGACCATCCTGGCCATCCCCTTCATGAGCTGCTCGGCTCGCATCCCCGTGTACGTGCTGCTGACACAGATCCTGTTCCCCGAGAGCACGATGCTCCAGGCGGTGGCGTTCACGGGCTGCTACGTGCTGGGCGCGCTGGCCGGGCTGTTCACCGCCATCGTCGCGCGCCGGACGATCCTGAAGGGCAAGAGCCCCGCCATGGCCCTCGAGTTGCCGCGATACCAGTGGCCGAGCTTGGTGGGCGCGACCAAGACCGCCGCGGCCCGTGGCTGGGTGTTCGTGCGCAAGGCCGGCACGGTCATTCTGGCGATCTCGGTGATCCTGTGGTGGCTCTCGGCCTATCCCAAGCCCGCCGACCCCGATGACGCGCAGCGCGCGGCCGAGGTGAGTTTCCTGGGGCGCATTGGCGACGCCGTGCAGCCGGTGTTCGCGCCGATGGGTGCCGATCGGCAGTTGACGGTTGGCATCCTGGCCAGCTTTGCCGCGCGCGAGGTGTTCGTGAGCACGATGGCCGTGCAGATCGCCGGCACCGAGGATGCCGAGGACGAGGGCATCCGCGAGCAGTTGGCCACGGCAACGCGCGATGATGGCAGTCGAGTGTTCACGCCGGCGACCAGTTGGGCGATGCTGGTGTTCTTCGTGCTGGCGATCCAGTGCCTGCCGACTTTGGTTGTCACGGCCAAGGAGGCCGGCGGGTGGAAGTGGGCCGCGCTCCAGGCGGGGTGGATGACGGGGGTTGCCTACGTTGCCGCGGCGATCGTGTACGGCGTGGCGAGCGCGATAGGCTGATTGGTGGGCTGAGCCGTGCCGTGGGGTGACTGGCAGTTCTGGGTGGTGACGCTGGCGGCGGTGGGGGCCATCGCGGTGATGGTGCGCGCCGTGCGGCCGGCCAAGCGCCCGAAGAAGCGCACCGGGCTGACGATCTCGGCGCCGAAGCGGTAGCTCTGGCTCGCAACTGAACCTAATAGGTGCTAACCTGTTGCCCTCATGCCCCCCTGGCTTTTCTGGCTCATCCTGGCGCTCGTGTTGTGGCTTGGCGTGGCCATGGCGGCCGGCCGGCTGCTGGGCGGGCCGCGCGGCGATGACGTGCTGGGCAACCTGGCGTACTACGTGATCCGCGGGTACGTGCGGCTGCGACATCCGCCGCGGCTGGAGGGACGGGAAAACATACCCGAGTTCATCCCCGGTGGGGGGCTGGAGGGCGTGGGCCCCTTGATCGTGGTGGCCAACCACGCGTCGGGGGTCGATCCGTTGCTGGTCCAGTCGGTGCTGCCGTTCGAGCCCAGGTGGATGATGGCCGCCGACATGCGGCACCCGGCTGGGGAGTGGCTGTGGCGGTTTGGCCGGATCATCTTCGTGGATCGGGCCAACAGCGACCCTGCTGGTGTTCGCGAGGCGCTTCGGCACCTGTCGATCGGTGGGGTGCTGGGGCTGTTCCCCGAGGGTGGGATCGAGCGGAAGCCGCAGACCTTGCGGCCGTTCCAGCCCGGGGTGGGGCTGCTGATCCGCCGGAGCGGGGCTCGGGTGCTGCCGGTGGTGATCGAGGGGGCCGCCATGGCCCCGACGGCCTGGGGCTCGCTTTCGCGGACCAGCCGGCCTCGGATCCGCGTGATGCCCCCGATTGACTATGGGCGAGAGCAGGGTCCCGGGGAGATAGCAGCCGACCTTCAGGCCCGGTTTGAGGCCTGGACCGGGTGGGACGTAGAGGCCTGAGCGGGCCTTGGCCTGTTCGCGAGTTGGCGTGCGGATCGGGTTCAGGTTCTCTTCGAGCATACTTGAGAAGTTATGGCATCGGCTTGCGGCGTCAAGCCGTATCTGGTCGAGCGCCGGCAGGTTGCGCCGTTCGGCGGTTGTGGGGTGCAGATTTTCATTGGCGGTGGGGTCGATTTGCGTTGGAGTGGCTGTTGCGGGCTGCCGATACAACCGGCATAGGTGGCATACGCCGAACGGATTGGCGAGCTCATGAATCGGAGTCTGGCTATGGACGGAACGTCTGAGATGCATGGAACTGACAGCGATCGTGGCGAGATCCGCCTGGCGCTGGATTCGTTGCCCGAGGCAACGCCTGGGTACTACCGGATCATGGACTGGCTTGTGGAGCAGATGGACGACCTCGAGGACGCGATGGGCCGGATGGATGATGATCCGGAGGGCCTGTACGACGTGGCCGAGCTTCTGGTGGAGCTGGAAGCGAAGATTGCGAAGTACGACAACGGTGTGGCCGACCGCGAGCCCCTGCCCGAGGGTGCGATGGAGGCCGACCCGCGGACGCAGGACCCCGAGATGCAGTACAGGGTGATGATGCGTGGGATGCGCGAGCTGGGGTCGCAGTTGGAGGAGCTTCTTGGCACCTCGCTGTGTGAGTGGGAGCGTCCCGAGCCTGTCGTAGAGGACGACGGGGAGCCTGTTCCCACGCCGCGGCGGTTTGGTGTTCAGATGTGGCAGAACAACCAGTTGCAGGTCGGTTTCGTGTGCTTTCCTGAGCGTGACGAGCACGACCAGGAGGCTGCCAAGCGATCGGGCAAGCTTCCGATTCACTATGTGGTGCACCGGCGTATCGGCGAGGGTCGTTGGGAACTGCTGTGCGACATGGGGATGCCGTTTATTCGGGACGCGAGCCTGCCGCCGAACACGAAGCGCGTGCTCTATCGCGTGACGGCGCACCGGTTCGGGCGCTTCGGTCTGCCGGGATATGTGGCGGTTGGTTTCTCGGAGGATGGCACGACGACGGTGTGCGAGGAGAACCCGACGCTGGTGGCGTGAGTCAGGCGTTTGCCTTGGCGTTGGTGCTTCCATCTTTGCGTGGGTTTTGGTCGGCGATGTGCTGGTAGACCCTGGCGGCGGCGTGGTGGAAGCCGCCGGGCTGGCCGACCGACTCGAGCGTGGACGCGATCTCGAGCATTTCTGCGATGTAGCGCCATGCCTTGGGGGCGACGGCGTCGCTGGTGCGTTCGTAGCGCTCGGCGACCTGTGGGGCCGAGTGTTTCCATTCTGACTTGAGGTCCTCGAGCACGCCCAGGTTTTCGGCGGCTTGCGCTGTTGCCAGGAGCATGGCGGCGCTGCCCTTGGTCCATGCGGCGTAGACCATCTTGAGTGCGCTCGCGGCGTAGCCGCCGGGGGCGTCGAGCACCGGTGCCTGGAATGCCGAGCCCTGGAAGAGGTCTGCCACGTGGTGGGCGCGGTCGCCGGCGAGGTAGAGGCGGCTGGTGTTGCCCTGTGCTGGCGGCGGGCCGATGATGCCGCCGTCGACGTAGTTTGCGCCGGATTGCTCAACGGTGGCGCGGACGGTGGCGGCGGTGGCCGGGCTGATGGCGTTGGCATCGACGTAGATGCCTCGGAAGCCCACGCCGGCGGCATCGCGTGCGGTGGCGATGGCGGCGTGTGGTGGGACAACGCTGATGATGGTGTCGGCCCAGACGCACAGGTCCAGGAGCGTTTCAAACCGGCGGAGGCGCGCGGCGCGCGTGGCGGTGTCGTCGCTGCGGTTGTCGGCGCACCAGCCCACGTCGTGTCCGGCGGAGGTGAGGTCGTTGGCGATCGCGGCCCCCATGGCGCCCGGGTGGAGGACGGCCACGCGGCGTTGTTGTGGGTCTGTCATGGCTGCAGGCTATGGGGTTGGGGGGACAAAGCAAGAGCCCCGTCGCGTTTGCGAGCGGGGCTTTGTCAATGATGAAGGTTTTCTCAGGTGTTGTTGGCGTTCTTATTGGGGGAGCATCTGTGCGACGACCCGCTCGACACGTTCTGTGATGAGCGGCATGGCCTCGCCTTCCTTCATGTTCATCTGGTTGGCCCAGGCGCTGAGTCGGACGCCGTGAGGGAAGTAGTTGCTGGTGCGCTTGGTAGTCGCGGTGCTGCCGGAGGTCTGGCTGGTTGCTCCCCCGTCGGCCGCACGGCCCGATCCGACGCCGGCGGTGGTTGTTCCGGAGCTGTCGCGTTCGGCGAGCATCTCGAACTCGATGGGCTCGGGGCTGTACTCCTCGAGGACGAAGTCGGTGATGAGGGCCCACTCTCGTACCTTGGAGGCGTTGGTCATGCCCAGGCCTACCAGTCCGCCTGCCGCCGCGCCGGATGCGGCCCCTGCCGCCCAGCTATCGGTGGCGCTCTCGACCAGTGCGTAGGTGCCCACGCCCACGGCTGCGCCGCTGATCCAGCCCATGGCGCGTGCGGCGTCGGCGCCGCCGGATTCTGGCTGGACCTCGCCGAAGAAGCGTGTGGTTGCGCGGAGGCGGTAGGTTGCCTCCTGTGGGTTTGCGACCAGTTGCCAGCCCTGGGCTCTGGCGGCGTCTCGGAGGAGTTGTGTGAGGTCGATGTCTGCGTCGGAGATATTGCGGTAGGAGATGTAGACGTTCTTGTCCTCGGGTGCCGGGGGCTCGAGGTGGTCTGGCGGGGGCACGACCCAGACGGTGCCGGACTGTGCGCTGGCGTATTTGTTTGCGGTGACCTTGCCCAAGCCGCGGGCGGCGGCGGTGCAGCCGGAGGTGGCTGCGATGGCGAGCATTCCCGCGGTGAGCGCGATAGCGATCAGTGGCTTTCGGACGGTGTCTTGCATCTCGGTTTCCTTCGTTTGGGGATTTCTGGCGTGGCCCCTGTCCTGAGGGTATCCCTATCGGCCGGATGGGGCGGATTCTCTTGACCTGCTGCGTTGTGTGATGAGGAGCGTCGTGTGTGGGTTGGGAGCGCAGGTTTTGTGGGTATGTCGGCTACTCTGGGGCGTGGTCGGGAAGCTGACAGACGCGGTGTATCTGGGGGTTGCGGCGGTGACGGCGCCGTGGTGGCTTCGCAAGGCACGTGGGGGTTGGGCCGAGCGGTTCGGGCGGATCGAGCCGCTGCCGCCCAAGGGCGACGATGGTCGGCCGCGTGTGATGCTGCACACGGTGTCGGTGGGTGAGACCAATGCGGTACGGGCGCTGGTGCCCCTGCTGACGCCGCATGCTCGGGTGATCGTGACGGCGACGACAGACACGGGGCTGGCGCGGGCGCGGGAGTTGTATGGTGAGGCGTGCGATGTGCGGCGGTATCCGCTGGATGCGACGTTCGCGGTGCGGCGATTTCTGGACGCGGTGCGGCCGGACGTGGTGGGCCTGGCGGAACTGGAGCTTTGGCCCAACTTCGTTGGGGCGTGTCGGCGGCGGGGGGTGCCGGTGGCGGTGATCAATGGCCGGATCAGCGAGCGATCGTTCCGGGGGTATCGGAAGTTGCGGCCGGTGTTGCGTGGAGTGTTCGGCTCTCTGGCGGCTGTGGGGGCGCAGGATGCGGCGTATGGGCGGCGGTTCGTGGCCATGGGGGTGGCCCAGGAGCGGGTAGTGGTGACGGGGAGCCTGAAGTGGGATTCGGCGCCGGATCCTCATCCTGGGGGGGTATCGCCTCGGGCTGCGGCATTGGCGGAAGCGATGGGGATCGATCGGGGGCGGCCGGTGCTTGTGGCTGGGAGCACGGCGCCGGGGGAGGAGGCGTTGCTGCACGGGGCGTGCCCGGAGGGTGTGCAACTGGTGTGTGCGCCGAGGCGGCCGGAGCGTTTTGATGAGGCTGCTGGGGCGTTGGCGGGATGTGTTCGGCGTTCGGAAGGTGTGGCTCGTGCTGGGGATCGGTTCCTTCTCGATACGTTGGGCGAACTCGGGGCCGCGTATGAGCTTGCCGACGTGGTGGTGGTTGGGCGTAGCTTCGGGCCTGTGGATGGGTCTGTGCAGGGGAGTGACCCGATGGAGCCTGCTGCTCTGGGGAAGCCGGTGGTGACCGGACTGGCGCACGCGAACTTCGCGACGGTGGTTGGTGCTTTGGAGGATGCCGGTGCGTTGCGGGTGGTTGGTTCGGGTGAGCTTGGCGGTGTGATTGAGTGTTTGTTCGGGGACGCTGGGTTGCGGCGGTCGATGTCTGCGGCCGCTGTGGATTGCGTGCGTTCGCAGCGTGGTGCGAGTGCCCGGCAGGCTGAGATGTTGCTGGGGCTTGCGGTTGGGTGATGGTTGTTGTCCTGGAATGGTCGTTGTGCCACGGGTTGTGCGATGGCGGCTACACTTGCGGCGGATTGAGCAACAGCGCGACCCGGTCGGTCGTATGCTTGTGTGGGAGCGGCGTTTGGCGATGATGCCGGCGCGACTCCGGCCGGGCAGCCCCGTCTGGCGGAGCGTTCCGAGAGGCCCGCGGGACACAGCCTGGGGCCGCCCTACCGTGGCGTTCCTTCGGGTCCGCCATGGCCCACCGACCCACCCCCCTGCCTGAGCCTTGCCTGGTTCGGGCCAGCCCGCACCGAAGCGTCCACACATCGAGATGCCGTCACGCTATAGAGCGTCGCTGTTGGAGATTCCGATGCCCACGAGTACATCTGTCCGCCGCCGTCTCATCGATCTGTTCCGCCTGGCTGGGGGCGCCACGGCGCCCGGCGGTACGTCTCCCGCGGTTGTGGAGGCTTTGGAACCCCGGGTGCTGCTGTCTGCGACTGTGGAGTTGCCCGAGGGGGTGGAGGTTCGCCCGTGGCGGAGTGGCGAGGTCACTGCGATCGAGGATTCGTGGATTGCGACGTTCGATCGTTCGGTGAGCAAGGAGACGCTGACTGCGGAGTTCAGCCGTGTGATCGGCGACCTTGGGATCGCGATCGACGGGTATATGCACCGGGGCGACCGCTTCGTTGAGTTCGTGACGCCCGACCCTCTGCACGAGAGTGCGATCGATTGGGTTCGCGACCGGCTTGGCAACCTGATCAACATCGAGCCCAATGTGGCGTATGCGCCCCAGCGTGTGGCGAACGACCCGCTGAACGACCTTGCGTGGTGGGTTGATAACGAGGGCCAGCAGATACCGGGTCAGCCCCAGGGCACGGCTGGTGCGGACATCAGTCTGGAGGAGGCTTGGGAGATCACCACGGGCTCGAGCGGTTCGGTGATCGCGGTGGTGGACACGGGTGTTGAGTGGTACCACGAGGACCTTGCGGACAACATCTGGATGAACGCCGGCGAGATCCCTGGCAATGGCATCGACGATGATGGGAACGGGTACATCGATGATATCCGTGGATGGGACTTTGGGACGGCGACGTTCGGGCCTGGCGGCACCGGCCAGTTCGGGGGTGACAACAACCCGGACGATACAGCGGTGGGCGGTGGTCACGGGACGGCGGTGGCCGGGACGATCGGCGCGGTTGGAAACAACGGGATCGGCATCTCGGGGGTGAACTGGGATGTTTCGATCCTTCCGATCAAGATTGCCAACGAGCAGGGCTCTCTGGTTGGTGGCGCGATCATCGCTGCGCACCAGTACCTGACGAATCTGATCCTGAGCGGCACCAACATCGTGGCGAGCAACAACAGCTACGGGGCGTTCAGCCCCAGCTTCTTCGAGGAGTTCGAGGAGTTCGATTTCGAGCGTCAGGCGATCGAGGACTTCATCGCGGCGGGCGCGACGTTCGTGGCCTCGGCTGGCAACGACAGTAATGACAACGACGACGCGTTCACGAACTTCCCGGCCGCGTACGACATTCCCGGCATCGTGTCGGTGGCGGCAACGAACAACCGCGACGAGTTGGCGGGCTTCTCGAACTTTGGCGAGACCACGGTGGACGTGGCGGCGCCTGGCGAGGCCATCCTGACGACGGCGGTGAATGGCCAGTACACATTCATCGACGGAACGAGCTTCTCGGGCCCGATCGTGGCGGGCATCGTGGGCCTGATGAAGACGGTGCGGCCCGACCTGACGCCCGAGCAGGTGGCTCAGGCGTTGATCGACTCGTCGGACCCCGTGGCGGCGTTGCAGGACCGCGTGGTTGCCGATGGTCGTGTGAACGCCGAGCGTGCGTTGCAGATCATTACGACCGATGGCCCGCTGGTTCTGCAGGTGAGCCCCGCGCAGACGGCCGGCTCGCCGGTGAACCGGATCCAGGTCTCGTTCAGCGAGCCCGTGCAGTCATTGCCGGCGGACATCCTGGACCGGATCTCGCTGATCCGGGCGAACGGTGACGGCAGCTTCTTCGACGGCAACGAGATCGAGGTTGACCTTTCGACGGCGTCTCTCGATTCGACGCGGACGGTTCTGACGCTTACGCCGGTCGGCTCGCTGAGCGCGATCGATGACTACCGGCTGACGATCGATAACACGGCGATCCGTGACGACGAGGGCAACTTCCTGAACGGCGACTCGTCGGCCGGCGAGGACGAGGTGTACGAGTTTGAGTTGATCCTGGCGCCCGGCATCGGCGAGCCGAACGATCGTCTGTCGACGGCGACGCCGGCGGTCATTCCCGGCGGTGGCGACGGGTCGGTGACGTTCTCCGGCCGGACGATTGGCGACGGGGTGCACGCGGGTCTGGACGTTGACCTGTACCGGCTTGATCTGCCCCGTGGTGGGCTGATCTCGGCGCGTGTGCTGGCGCAGCAGCTCCCGACGCCGAGCAACCTGGACGCCGTGCTGCGTCTGTTCGACGCGACGGGGCAGGAGCTGGCGATCAACGACCAGTTCTTCGGGAACGATCCTTTCATTGATTACTTCGTGCCCAGCGGTGGTGTTTATTACGTCGGCGTGAGCGGGTTCGGCAATGAGTCGTACCTGCCTCTGGTGCCCGCCAGCGGGCAGACGCAGTCTCGCGGGAACTACGACCTTCGCATGGACGTGGCGTTGATCGGCGATGCGGCCGTGAGCCGGGGCAACAGCTACGACGCCCCTGGTCGGACGATTCCCGATCAGAGCGTGCTGATCGACTCGATCGTGGTGAGCGACTCTCGGGATGTCCGCGATGTCGACGTGACGGTGAACATCCGCCACGACTTCGTGAGCGATCTGACGGTGAGCCTGGTGGGCCCGCAGGGGCAGGAGGTCCGGCTGTTTGGCGGGATCGGCGCCGATGCGGATGACATCACGTTCGCGGAGTTCGACAGCGATGCGTCGAGGAGCATTACCAGCGCGACGGCGTCGGATGCGCCGTTCACCGGCACGTGGCGTCCGCAGGAGTCGCTGGACGTGTTCGACAATGCTTCGGCGCAGGGCACGTGGCAGTTGGTTATCCGCGACACGAAGGGCAATGACGTCGGGAGCCTGCTGGACTGGTCGCTGGATTTCGTGCTGGAGAACGACATCTTCGGTGCGTTCGAGCTGAACGACACGCTGACGACGGCGCGTCAGATCGAGCCGTCGCAGGGCGTCGTGGAGTTCAACGCGTTTATCGGTGACGGCGGGTTCGGCGTCCGCGACGTGGACCTGTACCAGTTCGAGGCTGCGGCGGGCAGCACGTTCTCTGTCATGGCGGAGTCCGATGGCGTGGCGGATCTTGCGATTCGCTTGTTCGACGCGTCGGGCAACGAGCTCCAGTCTTCGAACCCGGCGGGCGAGTTGGATGCTGCGATCGAGGGCTTCGTGTTCGTCGACGGTGGCACGTACTTCGTGGGTATCAGCGATTCGGCCCGTGCGGTGTCGCCTGGTGCTTACGACCCGACGGTGGTTGGGTCGGGTGGCGATGGCGACACGGTTGGCGGGTACAGCCTGGAGGTGCAGCTCAACTCTGGGGTGAGCGACCCGGGCGTTTCGTTGAGCGGGGACCGGTTGTCTGTGGGGCTGTCTCCCAGCGGGGCGTGGGGCCAGGATGACCTTGGCTTCATGTTCGGTGGAACCGAGATCATTCCCGGGCTGGACGCGGGTCGGCCGGCGTTCTTCGGTCTTGGGACTGATACCGGGGCGTTCGTGAATGACGGCGAGGGTACCAGCCAGGACATCCCGTTCAACGTGACGAGCCAGTCGACGCCCAGCGTGAACCGGGTTTCCGTGAGCGGGATTGCGAATGGGTTCCTGGTGGACCGCGCGATCAGCTACGGTCAGAGCGATAACTTCATCGCTATCGACGTGTCGCTGACGAACACGACGGAGCGTCGCATCAGCGATGTGCTGTGGACCGAGGGCTTCAACCCTGATCAGAACCTCGCGACGACGGGAAGCCAGTTCACGATCAACGACGTGATCGACGGTCAGCCGATGGCGGTTGCCACGGGCAGCAGCGGGCTTGCTGTTGGCCTGGCTGCCGACCCGAGCGATCCGCGGGCGAGCGCGTTCTTTGCGTCGCTGTCGGCTGACGTTCGTAACCCGCAGAGCGTGCTGGACCGTATGGTGGCCGACCCCGACGGGCTGTCGGCGGACCTGACGATGGCACTGAGCTATGAGCTTGGTGATGTTGATCCTGGCCAGACGACGACGATGCGGTACTTCATCTTCCTGAGTGATCAGGGGCAGGAGGGCATCGCCGGCGAGAACGGCCTGCAGGCGACGGCGACCAACACGCGTGCGGACGGCATGCGGATGGACACCGGGCTGCTGACGTACGACCCGACCTCGCCGGCGGATGACAGCGAGGGGCTGGCGGACCTTGCGTATCGCCAGTATTACCCCGAGGGCTTCGCGAACGACCGTTCGAGCACTTTTGTGCCGCTGACGAACTTCACGAGCGCTGATGCCCGCGTGGTGGTGATCGTGCGGTACGAGGACCCGAACATCGCGGTGCGGGATCAGGTGATCTTCGACGGCACGGTGGAAGCGAACACCCGGAGCCCGGACGCGTTGACGGTGACCACGCCCGATCTGTATGCCCAGGGCAGCGATACGAACGTGTTCAACCCGGTGACCGGCCAGGCTGATGGTGTGTTCAAGGACACGCCGTACGCGCTGGAGGTCCGGTCTTCTGTGCCGGTGGCGGCGACGATGAGCCACTTCGACTTCGGCTCATCGACGGGTGAGGCGTTCAGCGGTACGGCGAGCGAGACGTGGAGCTTCGCGAGCGTGTCGATCGGCGAGGACAAGAGCGACTTCGTGACGTTCCTGAACACGACGGGCAACACGACGAAGGTGAGCCTGTTCCTGTTCCCCTTGAGCGGTCAGGGTGGGCAGGCCGTTGAACTTGTGTACACGCTGGAGGGCTACCGCCGCGGCGGGTGGAACTTCAACAACGAGTTGGCCAACGGCCAGCTTGCCGGGCGGATCACGCCTGGGGAGTACGGCGTTTCGATCGTCTCGAGCGAGCCGATCGTGGCGGCCTCGAGCAGCTTCGGCGGTGGTGCGGGCTCGGCGCAGCTTGGCCTGGCGAGCCTTGGCTCGACCCGTGGCGCCATCGCGGAGGGGCAGGTTGGCCAGACGAGCGGGAGCGAGACGATCAGCGTGTTCAACCCGTCCTCGTCTGCTGCGAATGTGACGTTGCAGTTCATCTTCCAGGATGGCGGGGCGATCCGCCGTACGGTGGACGTTCCCTCTGGACGGGTGAGCCTGGTGAGCGTCGAGGACATCGCGCTGTTCCCCTCGGGCACGCCGTACGGTGTGTTCTATGAGAGTAATGAGGCCGTGGTTGTGTCGAGCAGCACGCGTGGACTTGGCGATTCGCTGGCGACTTCGACGGCCAACAACGCGCACAGCCTGTGGGGCTTCAGCGAGGGCTTTGCGCCGCTTCAGGGCGGACAGGTGCGTGAGTACCTGCGGGTTTACAACCCTGGGCTGAGCGATACGCTGCTGGAGATCACGTTCCGGTTCACCGATGGCAGCACCGAGACGTTCCGCCGCGTGGCTGGGGCGTCGCGGGTGAGCGAGTTTAACCTGCGGAACTTCATCAGCCAGTCGCGCTTTGACGAGGCGCGTGACGCCGGGGGCACGGGCGTGTTCTACGGCTTCACGGTGAAGAGCTCGACGGGCATCGTCGCCTATCAGGGCCGGTCGGACAACTTCTTCGATGGCGCTTTCGGGACGCTTGGTGTGCCGCTGGGCATCGAGAGCGGCATCGCGTAAGGCTCGATTTTCAACCGGCATCGTGCTGCCCGCGGCCGATCGGTCGCGGGCTTTTCGTTTGTTGTCGGTGGGGTGCTTGCCGGGCTGTGGTGGGTGGCGTTGGATTCGGCATGAAGGCACTGGTCTACAGCACGCGGGCGTTTGACAGGCGGGCGTTGGAAGAGGCGAACGATGGCCGGCACGCGTTGGAGTTCGTGGAGGCGTCGCTGCGAGAGGTGACGGCCGACCTGGCGAGGGGGTTCGGGGCGGTGGTGGTTTTCAGCCAGGACGACGCGTCGGCGGCGGTACTGGAGAGGCTGCGGGCGTGCGGCGTTGGCCTCGTTGCGTTGCGGGCGGCGGGGTTCAATCAGGTTGACCTGGAGGCGGCCGAGCGGCTGGGGATTACCGTCGCGCGGGTGCCGGCGTATTCGCCCGAGGCGGTGGCCGAGCACGCGGTGGGGCTGATGCTGTGTTTGAATCGCAAGATCCACCGGGCGTACAACCGGGTGCGCGAGCGGAACTTCGCGCTCGAGGGGCTGATGGGCTTCGACATGAAGGGCAAGACCGCCGGCGTGGTGGGGGCCGGGCGGATCGGGCTGGCGGCGTGCCGCATCCTGCGTGGTTTTGGATGCCGGGTGCTGGCGTATGACGTGGCGCCGAGCGACGAGGGGCGGTCGCTGGGCGTGGAGTTCGTTGACATGGACCGGCTGCTGCGCGAGAGCGACATCGTGACGCTGCACTGCCCGCTGACGCCCGGCACGCGGCACCTGATCGACGCCGGAGCGCTCGAGAGAATGAAGGACGGGGCGATGCTCATCAATACGAGCCGGGGCGCGGTGGTGGATACGAAGACGGTGATCGACGCGCTGAAGTCGCGGAAGCTGGGGTCGCTTGGCATCGACGTGTACGAGGAGGAGGGGGACCTGTTCTTCAAGGATTTGTCCGAGGAGATCCTGGACGATGAGGTGTTCGCGCGGCTGCTGACGTTCCCGAATGTGCTGGTGACGGGGCACCAGGGCTTCTTTACGCGCGAGGCGCTGGCGAATATTGCCGAGACGACGATCGGGAATCTGACGGACTTCGAGGCGGGCGGGGTGAAGGGCGAGAACGCGGTGACGACGGCGATGATCGCTTAGGTGGTGGCAAGGTTGGCGCCGCATTCGGGGCATCGTGTGAGGCCGCGGGCGTCGTAGCCGCAGTGGGGGCAGTGGCCGGGTGGGTAGCGTTTGAGGAGGCGGGCTTTCCAGACGCGGAGGTGGAGGTCGATGCGGCCGCGGATGGGGAGGATGATGAGGAGTGCGAGGAGGGCGAGGGCGATGCTGTTGCGGAGATAGCCGATGGGGAGGTGGGTGGTTTCGGAGCGCACGCCGTTCTTGAGCATGCGGTGGGCTTCGCGGAGCGCTTCCCATCGCCGCAGTTCGTGACCTCGCGGAAGCGCCTCGAACCCGGCGATGAGCGCACGTGCCATCCTCTGTTCTTCGGCAGGCGTTGCTTGCGATGGGAACGAGAAGTGCGTCGTGCTTGACGTGATGTGATAGAGGCCGTCGCCTTCATTCAGTCGATAGAACAGTCGACCGGGGTATTGCCAGCCCTGGGAGAGCAGCGTGCTGAAATCGGCCTCGGTGAGTTGGCCCGGGACGGCGTTCGTGTAGAACCAGATCACTCGAATCTCGCTGCTCCGCTGGACGAAGTGGGCGGGGAAACGCCAACTAGGACCCGTGGGTCGAGCGCCACCGAGCACGGAGTATCGGGCGCGGATCACGGCTTGCTTTATGACCGAGGGGCCGAACCAGGATCCCGACGGGATCGACCAGAAGTCGAGCCCGAGTGCCAGGACGATGATGCACAGCAAGAGTGGATGGCCGAACCAGCGGGGACGTGGGCCTCGCAGGCGTTTCCAGGCTCTGGTTGCGGCTTTCCTGGGCATGGCGGTGCGTGGGCGTTGGAAGCGCAAAGGGGGCGCTAAATGTGGGTGTGCTGTCCCCTTGTATACGGCTCGAAACGGGGTTGGGCTCGTATGTTTTTGGCATGAATACGCCACTGCCCGGTTCGGACGTCTCTCGCCGCCAGTTCCTCCAGTCGGCCGCCGCCGTGACGCTGGGGTTCGGGGGGTTGCAGTCGCTGTTTGCGCGGGGGGCGATGGCGACGCCTGCGAGCGGGGATATCGGGCTTGGATTCGGTCCGTTGCGGGCGGATCCACATGGGATTCTGGACCTGCCCGAGGGGTTTCGGTACCAGGTCATCAGCCGCATTGGGCAGACCATGAGCGATGGGCTGCTGGTGCCGGGGCTGCCCGATGCGATGGGGACATTCGAGGGGCCGGGCGGCGCGACGATCATCGTGCGGAACCATGAGCTGGACCCGAGCAAGAAGAACGGCAGCCCATTTGGCGATGGGCAGCGGCTGGCGGGTCGGTTGCCCCGTGCGAAGTTTTATGACGCGGGGTTTGGTGCGTACCACAGCTACGGCGGCACGACGACGCTTGTGTACGACACGCGGACGGGGACGGTGGAGAAGGAGTACCTGTCGCTGGCGGGGACGATCCGCAACTGTGCCGGTGGGCCGACGCCCTGGGGCACGTGGATTACGTGCGAGGAGACGGCCGAGCGCGCGAGCGATCGGTACGGCGAGAAGAAGATCTACGAGAAGGACCACGGTTACAACTTCGAGGTTCCGGCGAGCGCGACGCCCATGCTTGCCGACCCGGTGCCGTTGAAGGCGATGGGGCGGTTCATGCACGAGGCGGTGTGCGTGGATCCGTCGACGGGGATCGTGTACCAGACCGAGGATCGGCACGATGGGTTGATCTATCGGTTCGTGCCGAACACGCCGGGGAAGCTGGGGGATGGCGGGCGTTTGCAGGCTCTGTGCGTGAAGGGAAAGCTGAGCCTTGACACGCGGAACTGGGAGGATCAGAAGGTCGGTGTGGGCGAGCGGCTGGCGGTCCGGTGGATCGACCTCGATGATGTGGAGAGCCCCAAGGACGACCTGCGGAAGCGAGGGTTCGCGAAGGGGGCGGCCCGTTTTGCTCGTGGCGAGGGCATGTGGTGGGGGGCGATGGCCGATGATTCGCCGGCGTCGGCGTACTTCGCGTGCACGAGCGGGGGGCGGATCAACAAGGGACAGATCTGGCGGTACATGCCCTCGCCGCTTGAGGGGTCGAGCGGTGAGGACGAGCAGCCGGGCGTGCTGGAGTTATTCATCGAGCCCAACGACGCGGGCTTGGTCGACAACGCCGACAACATCACGGTGGCGCCGTTCGGCGACCTTGTGATCTGCGAGGATGGTGCGGGCGAGCAGTTCCTGGTGGGTGTGACGGCGGAGGGACGGATTTACAAGATCGGCCGGAATGCGCGGAACAACAGCGAGTTCGCGGGTGCGTGTTTCAGCCCGGACGGCTCGACGATGTTCGTGAACATCCAGACCGCGGGTCTGACGCTGGCGATCACGGGGCCTTGGGAGAGCCGGCGGGCGAGCTGATTACTTTTTGTCTCGGCGGTAGTCCTTCTTGCCGCGGTCGCGTGCCTTGCTCTTGCGGCTTCGGCGGGTGCCGCCGGGCATTTTCTTAAAGCCGGCACCCACGGCCGCGTCGAGCCCGCCGCCGCCCACGCCGAGGGTGAGTCCTTCGACGCCCTTGGTGACGGCCTTGCCGGCGGCACGACTCTCGGCTTCGGCGACGAGGAGCTCGAGGCGACGTTTTGGTAGATCGACGGCGCCGATCTGGACGCGGAGGCGGTCGCCGAAGTTGAAGCTGCGTCCGGAGTTCTTGTCGACCAGTGCGCCGGTGTCCCTGACGGTGATCCACTTGGGGGCTTTGCCGCCGCGGGTGACGTCGCCTGGGAGGTCCTCGATCTTGATGAAGCCGTCGGCGAGGTACTTATCGATCTGGACGAAGATGCCCCGAGTGTTGAGCCCGGTGACGACGCCGTCGAAGACCTCGCCGACCTTGTTGGACAGGAGTTGGAGGACGAGGAAGCTGCGGAGCTCGCGTTCGGCGTCGGCGGCGTTGGCCTCGGTGTCGCTGATGTGGCGGCCGATGGTGACGAGCTCTTCCTGAGGGATGAAGGACTCGGTGTCGCTGAGCTTGCGGCCGAGGAGCTTCATTTCTTTCTCGCCCTTGGGCGGCTTCTGGCCGTTGTTGGTGAGGGCGAGGTAGTCCTGGAGGAGTCGGTGGGTGAGCAGGTCGGCGTAGCGGCGGATGGGGCTGGTGAAGTGGGAGTAGGCGTCGCTGGCAAGCGCGAAGTGGCCGATGGGGGCGGGTGAGTACTCGGCCTTGGAGAGCGTGCGGAGGACGGCCATGTGGACGGCTCGGCCGGAGGGCTTGCCCCGGGTGGCGTCGAGGATGCTCTGGAGTTCTTCTCGGGATGGGTTCTTGGGGAGTGTGTAGCCGGCGACCTTGGCGACCTTCTGTGCTTCTTCGGTGCCCGCGGGTGTTGGGGCGGGGTGGACGCGTCGCATGACTGGGACGTTCATGCGCTCGAAGAGGCGGGCGACGGCCTCGTTGGCCTCGACCATGAACATCTCGATGATGGTGTGGGTGAAGGCGTCGTCTTCTGGCTCGGCGTCGATGACGTGGCCGTTGTCGTCGTAGATGAGTTCGGTGTCGGGCAGGTCGAGGTGGATCATGCCGGCGGCGCGGCGTCGCTCGCGGATGGTGCGCGCGAGCTCGTCCATGAGTTTGACGGTGTTCTTGAGCTTGGGGGTGTACTCGGGCTCGGTCCTGGCGTGCTTCTTTGCTTCTTCCTCGTTGCCATCGATGAGGGCCTGGGCCTCGAGGTATGTCATGCGCTTGGCGCTGTTGATGATGGTCTGGGCGGCGCCGGTGCGGGTGACGCGGCCCGAGAGGTCGTAGTGGATGAAGAGGCTCTTGGCGAAGCGCGGAACCTGGGGCTGGAGCGAGCAGATGCCGTTGGAGAGGATCTCGGGCAGCATGGGGATGACGTGTCGGGGGAGGTAGACGCTGTTGCCGCGTTCGCGCGCTTCAACGTCGAGGGCCGAGCCGGGGGCGATGAAGTGGGCGACGTCTGCGATGTGGATGCCAAGTTCCCAGCCGTTGTCTGTGCGTTTGACGGAGATGGCGTCGTCGTAGTCCTTGGCGTCGGGCGGGTCGATGGTGGTGATGTAGTCGTTGGTGAGGTCGAGGCGGTCAGGTAGGGCGCTGGGGCCCTCGCTCAGGAAACGTGCGACGGCGTCGTCGAAGTAGCGGGTGGATTCGCGGGCCTGGTCGAGGCATGCGTCGGGGAACTCATCGGACGGCAAGCCGTAGGCGGCGATGACGGCCTGGGTCTCGACGTCGGGCTGGCCGGCCTCGCCCAGCACGCGGGTGATGACGCCCTCGGCGAGGGCCTGGCCCTCTGGGTACTCGGTGAGGTCGATGATGACCTTGTCGCCCTCGCTGACGTACTTGCTCTCGGCGTCGGCGATGACGACTGGGCCGATGGAGGTGTCGCCGTCGGGCATGGCTAGCCAGGTGGTGCCGCGCTTCTGCATGGTGGCGGCGTAGCTGGAGCGTTTGCGTTCGAGGATCTCGATGATGCTGGCGACGTACTGGGGGCCGAAGCCGCCGCGGCCGGAGGACTCACGCTTGCGGTCGCGGCGGATCTTGGCTCGGACGCGGTCTCCCGAGAGGGCGCCCATGGTGTCATCCGGGGGTACGAACACGTCGCCCTCGCGGACGCGCAGGTCGGGCTTGAGGAAGCCGAAGCCCTTGGGGTTGCGGTTGAAGGTGCCCTCGACCTCACCCTCGGCGTCGCCGAAGCTGGGGAGCATGACCTGTCCGGCGTTGCTCATCGAGAGCAGGCCCTGATCGACCAGGGCATCGACGGCGGACTGGAACTGCTCTGGGTCTTCGGCGCGGAGGTCCTGGGCGAGCGCCTCGATGGTGGAGGGGGCGTACTGGTCGTGTCCGACGTGGCGGAGGATGGCCTCGCGGTACTTGAGCACGGCCTCGGTGGATGTAGACATGGCGGGCCCTCCTGGCCTGGAGCGTTCGAAGGGCGGCGCGATCGCCGCCTTTGGGCTCCAACCATATCGACCCGCGGCGTGGATCTCTGGAAATCCCGCGTTGATGAATCGCGGTTCAGGCCGCCTTGCGGTCTTCGCCGCCGGTGGCTTCGAGGGCCCGGACGACCGACCAGAGCTCGTGGCTGAGGTTTTCCTTGCCGGATTTCTTGAGCACAGGGCCCAGGGCCTTGCAGATGGAGCCGAAGTACCAGACGGCGAAGTCTCGTCCGCCCTTGAAGAGCGCCCAGGCCTGCTCGCCGGAGGTCTGGTAGCGTGCCAGGACGGCCCGGGCGGAGGCTACGGCGCCGCAGGTGGCCACGAGGAGGGTGGCGGGGTCGGCAACCTCTACGAGCTTGGCATGGACGTTGGAGGGCTTGCCGCTGGGGCTCATGGGCACGGTGAGGAGGAGCTCGGCGCGTTCGAGCAGATCGACGGCGGGCTCGCCGAAGCGGACGCTTGCGTCGTCGCGATCGACGCAAGGGGCGCTGGGATCGATGGTGTCGAGCAGGCCTGCGGCGACGGCCTCGTCCTCTCCGCCGCCGTACTGGATGATGAGAGCGGCGGCGGCGAGTCGCTGGGCAGCCGCGGAGGAGGCCTGCATCGATGCGAAGGCGCCGCCGTCGAGGCTGAGGACGGCCTGCATGGCGGTGGCAAGGCCGACCTGTCCCGTGGCGGGCTTCGGGGCTTGGGGGGGGCTTGGCTTGAGGTTGCTCTGGGCCTGGGAATCGTTGCCGGCGGGTTGGTCGTTGTGCTCGTGGTTGTTGTCGTTGTTCTGGTCGCCCTGCTGGTCCATGGGGTGATCCTCCTGCTTCGGCTGGCTTGGTTGGGCGTTTCGCTTTGTTGCCTTGCTGGCGGGTTGTTCCGCGGCGTGCCTTGCCTCGTCGATGAGGACCTCGGCGTCGTCGAAGCTGTCGAGTTGGTAGGCGACCTCGTCGAAGGATGCGGCCAGCAGATCACCGATGGTGGTGATCCCCTTTCGGTTGAGGCTCATGACCACGCTGGGGGTGGCGGATTGGAGATGTGAGATGGGTGTGTCGCACACCGTGTTGGCTCCCGCGGGCATCCGGTTCTCCTTTGAGATTCTCTCCCCGACGCATCCATCATCGGTTTTCGTGGGGCGTGGATCGCGGTCGGAGAGCGAGGCCGAGCAC
>JBITAF010000015.1:0-53879 GCA_044440025.1 Phycisphaerales bacterium JB060
ACGACCCGAACGATCAACGGATCGTGCTTGCTGGCGAGGGCGACACCGTCGGCGCCGTCCGCGTGCGCGAGGTAACGGCCACAACGGTCCTCCTCGAACTCGCCGGCCGGACACGGCAGCTCGCACTCCAAGGGGGAACGCCATGAGCGAGTCAC
The DNA here is from genome assembly GCA_044440025.1 of Phycisphaerales bacterium JB060. Lineage (GTDB taxonomy): Bacteria > Planctomycetota > Phycisphaerae > Phycisphaerales > UBA1924 > JAHCJI01. Next base: position 156 of record JBITAF010000015.1, read on the forward strand.
CGCACGCCATCGAGGTGCCCGTGGACGAGTGCTACGTCGCGGTCGCGCCCAAGCCCCCCGGCCGCATCACCGGTCGTGTGGCGGCGTACGCCGTCGAAGGCCAGTTGCCACGACCGATCGATGAACTGTGCATCGCGTGGCGGGCTACGGGCGATCAGCTCGTCGTGGTCGCGGTCGATCAGGAGCGAGCGGACCAGTGGCTTGCGGACGGCGTCTTGAGTGCGCGGGTCACCTCCGTGCCCGATGACGTGCCCGTCGATACCGGACCGATCGAGCTGCTGCGCGGCACTCACCTGCCGTCGAGGATCCGAAGGCATCGGCACCATCGGCTCGCAACGATCGCCGCCCTACTCGTGCTTGCCTGCCTCGCCCTCGCGTACGGGCTGCATGACAGGACGAGCGCGATCCGCGATCACACGCGCACCGCCGATGCGGCGGTGCTCGAGCTGGCACGTGCCGCCATGCCCCAGTGGCGCGACGGTGACTCGCCCCGGCTCGTCCTCACCGGCGAACTCCGGAGGCTCCACGGCCTTGCCAGTGATGATCGTCAAGATGAGCCGATCGACAGCCGCACCACGCTCGCCGCGCTCTTCGAGGCATGGCCCGAGGGCGAAGGGTTCCAGGCCGAGTCGATCGAGGCTGCCGCGAACCGGGTGACGCTCCGAAGCATCGCCCCGTCCCGAGAGGCCGCCATCGCGATGGCCGGCCGCCTCGCCGAGGACGGCTTCTTCGAGCCGGCCCTGCCCCAGGTGCAGACCGAACCGCAGCGCGGCGGTGATGTCACCAGGCTGGAGGTCTCCCTCACGCGAACGGGAAGCCCGCGATGAATGGCCGTGCGATTGTCATGATGGGCCTCGTGCTCCTTATGGCGTCTTTGGGCGTCGTTGGCATCGCGTTGGCCCGATGGCACGCCGCGGCGGAGAGCCTTGATCGAGCGACGGCCGAACTCGTCGCGGTCCAGCAGCAGGTGGCCGAGATCCAGTCGCTCCGAAGCGTGCTCGATACGCGGCGTATCGCCACCGCGGGCGGCCGGGCCGATGTGCTCGCACAAGTGGCCGACACGCTCGCCGCGGCCGGTCTGCCGGATGGCGCCATGCGGTCGCTCCAGGAGCAGAGCGACACGGAGGTCGGCGACGCGGGCCTGCGGCGACAGACTCTGCGGCTCGCGCTGACCACCATCACGCCCGGCGAACTCGGGCGCTTTCTCGCGCATCTCGAAGCCGATCATCCCGAATGGCTTGTATCTCGGATAGAGCTCACACGCCCGCGTCGCGGCGATGGTAACCGGTATGATGCAGGACTGACACTGAGCCGGACGTACGATGCGTCCGTACGCCCGCAGGGGGACTCGCGGCCATGAGACGAACCTCGTCCTCCCTCTTGCTCGCGCTATGCATCATGGCGGCACTGTCCCTTGGTTGCCGCTCGAGCTCGCCGAGCCCATACGCCAACCAGCCGCCCATCCGGCGCGATACCGACCGCGCGCAGAAGCTCGCCGCCGAGGCGGTCGACCTCATGGAGAAAGATCCGCAGCGCGCCGAGAAGCTGCTGCGCGACGCCCTGGCCGCCGACCTCTACCACGGCCCCTCGCACAACAACCTGGGCGTGCTCCTGCTCGAACGCGGCGACCTGTACGAGGCCGCCAACGAGTTCGAGTGGGCACGCCGCCTCATGCCCGGCCACCCCGACCCGCGGATGAACCTGGCGCTCACCCTCGAGAAGGCCGGCCGCGTCGACGAGGCGCTCGCCCAGTACCACCGGGCGCTCGAAGTCCATCCAGGGCATCGGCCGACGGTGCAGGCGTTGACGAGGCTCGAGGTCCGGGCGGGACGAATCGATAACGAAACGCTCAAAAGGCTCCACACGCTGAGCCTCGAGGGTGAAGACGAGTCGTGGCGGCGATGGGCGCGGACGACCCGGGCCAACGCCATGCCCGAGGTACAGCAATAGCAAACCCGAGGGAACCAGGCATGAGCCAACGTCACAAGGTGTTTGTCAGCTATCACCATGCAAACGACGAGAACTACAAGAACACCTTTGAGCGTCGCTTTGGTGACCAGCTGGGCATCCTGGTCCGCGGATCGGTGCAGCTCGGCGATATCGACGAAACACTCCAGACCGAAACGATCCGGCGCCGTATACGAGAGGAGTACTTGCGGGACAGTTCGGTGACTGTTGTCCTCATCGGCACGGAGACGTGGAAGCGCAAACACGTTGATTGGGAGATCTCCGCGAGCATCCGGCAGACCGATTTCAGCCCGCGGTCGGGCCTCCTCGGGCTCTTCCTACCCAGCCATCCGGCGTTCCGACAGCAGCGCTATGACCCGCACACGATCCCGCCACGGCTATACGACAATGTTGAATGCGGGTACGCCCGCCTCGCCCATTGGACCGATGACCCGGCCACGATTCAAGATCTGATCCACCAGGCGTACGTCAAGAAACGCGACGTTCAGCCCACAAACGCCAGAGATCTCTTCGCCAGGAATCGCACCGGAGATCGGTGGACCGACTAGCCCTTGAAGAATTCATCGAGCTGCTGCACACCCGCCAAGTCTCCAAAGGCTCTCGCGTAGTCCAGGAGCTTTAGTCGGACTATTTCTAGCTCGTCGCGGAAACGCTGTTCGTCGGCTTCACTGATCGAACCGGCCTCCCCCTCCGATGGCAACACCGGGTGCCACTTGGCCAAGAACGGACGAATATGCCCGTTGAGCATCTCAACAGCAAGCCCCTCCACCGTCCGCCCTTCGGTCGTCGGTGTGGGCTCGATCTCCTTGAGCAGCGAACGCGTGGTCTCGAAGAGTGAATAGAGCGACGACAACGCCTCCCTGCTCTTTCCTGTCGAGGGCTCCAGCGGCTGCGTAGCGATCCGCGTTATGGTTTCGATGAACAGCTTCCACGCCGCTTGCCGATAGAGGGCGTTGGTCACGAACTCGGCCTCCTGGCCCATCACGCGCACGGTGACCTTGGTGAGTTGGAGGCGTGCTCGAAAGCGGGTGAGGATGGAGATGGCGACAGCAAAACCCAGTCCCGCGAGAGATCCGACGACCACGAAGCGAGGCCAACCAACCAACAAGCCGATGGAAAAGACGAGGAGGCCCGCGATCGCCCCGGCAATGGCGAGGCCGATGATCTGGCCGTACGAAGTTCGGGCCAGCTGTCCGATGGTCTTCACCGGGGCGGTGACAGAGGGCATCACCAATGATAGGGAAGGGAGAGCGGAGGCCTCAGGAGCCCACCAGATCCGTTGGTGGTGACAACGTTGCTCGCTCGCCGCATTACCGGGCTATCGAACCATCCACTTGGCGATCAGATAAAAGCTGAAGCCCGCTTGCGCAACGGTGCCGGCGATAAGGGCCGCAACGGACTCCGTGCGGATGAACCGCGGCATACCGGTCACGAGCTCGTGGGTGAGGTCCTTCTCGGCGGCCAGCAGGTCCATGGCCCGGTCTACAGCCCAATAGTCCATAATTGCCAGTGTGACCACGAGACCGAGCACCGCCAAGAGTTGCACGGCAAATAGAGCAACGACCACTGTCGTGAATCGTCGCTTGTCCTCGTCGGAGGGAAAGGCGTCTACGCCGGTGCTGACTTCCTGCTGGATGTAGTCCGCCAGCCTGATCGGCCCCGGCGGGAGCTTGTCATCCATAGTACTCAGGCTCCGGCCGGCTCCATCGATCCGTTCGGTCGCCGATTGACCTCCGCGTGGGGAATGACGATCCTCGTCACCCCGTCGCTCTTGACGCCGGGCTCGACGAAGGCCAACTCCTTGCCCTCGGCCATTGCCCGGTCGATCAGGCTCAGCATGCCCACGGCGGTGCGGAACAACTCGGCCTTCGTCGCGGCGCCAAAGGCAACGCGTAGGTGCTCTAGCTGCCGCTCCATGCGATCGTCGATCTTGAATGTGGTGGTGGACATGGGAATCCTTCCTGAGACCATCGTGCAAACGCGTGGTCTGTCTCTAGGCTTGGCTCATCCCGAGCCATTCTCTTCTGGCCTATTCCTGCATGGCAGGCCATGCCAGCCATGCGCCACCCAGCTTTGCTCGCTGGGTGATCTACCTCAAAAGCCGTAATCCTTGCCAGCACCCTTTGCTGGCCAACCTCTCTGGGAGGAACTGTATGCTTTATACGTCAAAAATGCTAGCTTTGTTGATCCATTTGCAGCCAAAATGCTTCAATTGACCGCCAATCATCTGCCAAATGGCCAACAAAATCGGGTTCTAGGACGCGTTTTGGACAGTTTTCTGCTGCAAAAGTGCTTCAAGAGCCAGTACGGATCCGGGCGGCTGCCTAGAATTACCGGTCAGGGAAGACGTTGGCGGCCGCAGCGGAGCTCCACAGCATGATTTACGACCCCGATATCAGGGATATCCTGGATAGTGTTGACCGTGTTCGGAATGCATACGCCATGGGCGAACTGAGCCAAGATGAGTACCGGCGGACATCGATCCGTCTGGTTGGCTTGCTCGCGCTCGACCCCGACGGCGCTGATCTGGCGTGGAAGCTGCTCAACCAGCCTTCCCGCTATGAGGCCCCCGTGCGATAGAGGGTTCTTTAGTCCTCGCGTGGGCTAGACCCCCCACCGCTCCCGGCGTTGGTGGTCCAGCCAGGCGACAACGCCCTCGAACGCCTCGCCGAAGGACAGCTTCTGCAGGCACGATTCTTCGAGCGCCCACCCTGCGATCTGCTCGGGCGTGTACCCGCTCAGGGCGACCAGGCAGTCGTAGGTCTCCCAGGACAACCTGAACATCCGCACGGGCCGCCTCGACCCGTCGGCAAGCACAACCTCACGCGTCTCGGACGCCAGCCAGTCTTCAATCTGCTTCTCGGTGTGCATGTGCGCCTCCCTTCGCCCAGTATGGCATGTCCGGATACCTTGTGGCAAGCTTCAGCCGCTCCTGTCGTGGCCCGGCCCCCTGGTGTTGCCCGCGGCCCGCTCGAACGCCCGGCGTGCGCTGCCACGCCGCAGTTCCAGGGCCCGCTGCATCATCCTGATCTCGCGGGCGATCTTCAGGTCTCGATTGCTGTGCACGTACTTGATGATTGTGCCGGTGGGCGTGTAGATCAGCTTGGGCGCCGGACGGCCCATCATCTTCTCGAGCCGCTCGATCTGGAGCCGGCTGGCTGGACGCCCGGCGGACGCATCCGATGGAGGCTGCTGGCCGCGTGCCCGCGCGTTGAACTCGTGCTTGATCGGCCCGCTCATGGACGCACCCCCAGGCCCACGCCCAGACCCATGCCCAGCCCCGCCCACCGCATGATCCGCATGTGCATGGGTGGATCGGGCTTCAGGAACCGCACCAGCGGTACGCGGCTCTTGGACATGCGGCCCTCGAAGATCCGCACGCCCGTCACGCTCCAGTACTCGGCCCGCAGCACGGTCGAATCGTGCACCGTCATGGTGTAGCTCCATCGCACGTGCGGCAGCCCGAACGCGTCGCCGAGCACGACGACGACGCACGGGATGAGCAGGATGGTGGTGAGCTTCTTCAGGCTCGACTTAGGCTTCAAGCGATCCATCGTCGGTCTCCTTTGGCTTCGCTCGTGGGCTCAGCCCTTGCGATAGAAGGGGTTGGGGTCGGCGTGCCGAAGCAGCTTCGGATTGCCGAAGTACGGCGTGGTGTCCAGCAGGAACGGCGGCGCGTTCTTGAAGAACGCCAGGGCCTTGTGCTCGGGCAGCTCCCGAACCTCCTCGGGAAGCAGCAGCGGCCGGCCGTGGGCGCCCTTGGAGGACGAGTAGTCCGGGCCGCCCGAGCCGGTCAGGTCGGGGCGCACGTTGTGCGTGGTCTGGCCGATCGTGCGTGTGCCCGTGAGCTGGGACAGCCATCGGCAGGTCTCGCGATCGCGCACCCCGCTGCTCATCACCAGCTCGCACATCGAGAACAGCTCGCGCGTGCGCGATTCGCCGTAGATCGAGCTCACCTGGTTGTACGACTGGAGATACAGCACAGGCACCAGGCCGTACTTCCGCCCAACCGCAACGATCCGGAAGATTTCCGGGAGGGCCAGACCCGTACTCATGATTTCGTCAAGCAGGAGCAAAATTTTACGATTGGTCCGAACCCGCATGATCTGCTCGATGCCCGCGGTAAGCACCACGTTGAGCCACGCCCCGTGGCTCACCATGTACTCGGGCGGCAGGGTGAGATAGACCGTCGTCGGCGGACCATCCTTGAGCTTCCCGAAGTCGAAGCCATCGCGGACCGACGTGGACCGACCGATGGGCCCGAAGTCGTCGAAGATCTCCAGACTGGTGAGGACGGTGTTGATGATGCCGGTCCACTCGTTCTCCGAGACTCGCGTGTCGTTGAACCGCGTCGCCAGCTGGGCCAGCGTCCCGCCATAGGCGTCGGTGGTCATCGCCTCGGCGAACACCAAGTCCCACGCCTCGGCCGAGCCCATCGCCAGCCGACGAGCCTCGGCCAGGCTCGGCTCGCCGTGGTAGGCCATGTACAGGTTCAAGAAGAGCAGCATCCGCTGCGCGGCGGTATTGAAGTACTTGGACGAACCCGAGGCCTTCGGATCGTCTGGCAGCACCGCCTGGGCAAGCCGCCACGCCAGGTCCTTGGCCTCTTCGCCAGCGTCGGCAAGGACCGGCAGGGGATTGAAGCCACGGTCGGTGATCTCGACACCCAGCTCCTCGCTCAGCCTCGCGTAGTGCGGGACGATCGAGGCGACCTCCCGGCCGAGCTCGCGTTGGCGGCGGGCCGTGACGCACTGGATCTCCCCCGAAACGTCGAGCACCACGATCGACATCGGTTCGCCGTGCTCGTCTCGCTGCTCGCGCAGCAGCTGGGGCATGACCAGCCTGGAGGTCTTGCCGCCCCCAGGTGGCGAGATGACCACCGCCGCCCCCTCGTGGTTCTTCCAGAGCCGCTTGCCATTGAGCGTGCCGAGTTCCAGATAGCCTCGGTAACGCAGGCCCGCCTTGATCGCATCACGCAGCGTGCCCCACCGGGCCGATCCGTGAGAAGTCCCCACGTCGTCCATGGCCTTGTTGGCCCGACGCATGCGCGCGTGCACCCGCTGGGCGACGATTGCCGCGCGAAGCCAGCCCAGACCCATCACCCCCGCGACCAGACCGGCCAGCCCATACCACTCGGCGTCGGGCCGTTGATTGGTTAGCAGCCAGTACGCCGCGGCGAAGGCGCCGATGGCGAGCACGAAGTTCAGCAGCGGGTATTCAGGGGTGCGTGGATGTCGGTTGGTCATGGGTCCTCCAACGATGGGTGATCAGGCCTTGCAAGCCGTGCTCATCGCTACGACTCGGGGTCATCCTCCGCGGGTGCTTCGGTGGCAGCCCCGGCCGCCGGCACCTCGGCCGAGAGGACGATGGGCTCCTCGACGACGTGTTGGATCAATTCGGCGGCAAGCATCTCCAACGCATGCGACTTCTGCTCCACGTCGGCGAGCGCGTGGGCCGCGTCTTCGAGGAGAGCCAAGGCGTTGGATAACTCGAGCAGAAGGACGTGGTTCTCGCCTTCCAACACTTCTAGCCTCGCGTGCAGATACGATTCGACCTCCATGCCATCGCCTGCTGCCGTCGCTTCGACGACCGCGCGTTGCCATCCGCTGACGGCCCCGCCCGCAGAAGCCCTGACCCTCAGCGGCAGCTCTGGCCGCATCATGGCCAGGGCGAAGCCCCCGCCCGCGAACGCCAGGCACGCGACCCCAGCGAGCGTCCAACCATGGATTCGAAGGTTGATCATCGCCGGCCTCCCCTCGGCTTGATCGAATCGGCCACCAGGCTCTGGTACTCGATCAGCTCATCAAGACCGTCGACGCTGACGCCCTGCTCTGCCATGTCCCGGCGATGACGCTCGAGGCTGCGGACCTTCACGCGGAGCGCGACAGCGGCCCGAGCCTTCTCGATCCCCTGGATACGCTCGGGCCCCGAGAGCGCTATGGGGAGGTCCGTGAGCCGGTCCGACGCGGCAAGTCCGGGATCCGCCCCGCCGCGGAACACCGAAGATCCCAGGCTGAGGGCGCCGATGGCCAGGCCCACGATTACCACGACCAGTGCTACGAGGAGGCCGCCCTGACCATCGTGCTCCTCACGAAATCGCTTGTGTAAGTCTGTCACGTGCATCGAAATCTCCCTGTAAATCGAGGTGATGGAGTGATTGCGCGTCTATCGAGCCGTGATCCCTCGGAGCAGCGGCTCGAGCATGTCTGACGGGTTCTCCGAGAACGTTGCCCTGTTCCCGGCCAGTTGGGCGATGCCTTGAAAGAAGGCTCGATCGCGACCGTGGGACCCCGTGAAGATGTGCACGGTGCCGTTCCGGTCATTGCGTTTGACCCAACCGGCCAGACGGGCCTGCACCCGGTTCGCGGCCGCAGCGGACCGATCCCCGGCTTCGAACGGGCCCACGTCGGTGAGCGTGACGAGCCGCTTCGCGGCGAGGGGGTTGGACGACGAATCAAGCATCGCGATGCCCGCTTCGACCGCCGCGGCGAGGTCGGTCGCGCTCGTTTCGGTATCGATCGCATCCAGAAACGCCGCGAGCTGGCTGAGGCTGCGCCCCTGATCGACCTTCGCCGGGTGGATCTGGATTAGCTGGAACACACGCTGATCCAGCCTGTAGGCGACTACGCCCACGCGGAGCGTGGTGAGTGGGCCGAGGGTCTCCGAGAGCATCCGGACCCGGTCGACGAGCTGGGCGATCCGAGCAGCCTGAGACTGGGACGAATCAATCAGGAACACCACGTCCACGCTCATGGTCGCCAGCTGGTTTTCGGCCCGATCTGCCCTTGACGATTCGGCGTTCGCTTGTGCTTCGGCCGCGTTCGCGCGGTCTTCTTCGCGTCGCGCGGCTGACTCCGCCCGCTCGGCACGATCCTTCTGTTCTTGAGCCTCCTCGGATGCCTGCTTGGCCTTTCCCTGCCACGCTTCAGCTTCCGTTTCGGCCGCCTGGCGAGCGTTCTCGGCGTCGTGCGCAACGTCGATGGCCGATTCGAGCGAGGACAGCGTCATCTCCAGCTCGGCTTCGAGTTGCTCGGCATCGACCGCGTTGCTCAGCGTCACCAGCGGAACCATGCTCGAAAAGAGCGACATGAACAGGAGGGCTAGCAGGGCCCACACGTCACCGTTCACGACGAGTCCGAGCGGCGTCGATGATGATGCGCCGCGGCAGCTCATCGCTGGCCGTCCTTGTCCGAGCCGTTCGCACTGGTTGCGCTGATCGCCGGCACGATGTAGTTGGCGAGCAACTCGCGGGAGTGGGCCACATAGGCCTGGCCCGAGGCCTGTACCGCGGCCGCCAGTGCGTTCAGGACGATGCTGGCCAACACGCCGAGGACCGTGCTGCCGTAGGCAAGGCTCAACGAGGCGATGGGGCCACCAAAGCCAAGAAGTTCCTCGAACATTTTCGGACCGCTACCCACGTCGGCCGACGACGCATAAGCCGATAGGCCGCTGAGGGACTGCATCGCCCCGAGGGCGGTGCCGAGCACGCCAATCAGCACGCAACTGCCAGACAGCCACCGGGCGGGGCCCGCGAGGCGCTCGAGCTGATCCTCCATGACGCCTGCCCAGTCATCGCACCGAATGGGTCGGCCATGGCGTGCGGCCTGGGCCATGCCGTGGATGGTCGCGCGGAACGGCGTGGTCGATGTACCCGTGGCGGCCAAGAACACCCCAACGTTCCGGACTCGGTCTAGGTGCTCGACCTCCCGCCTGGTCTCTCGCGACCACCGCTGAGCGAGCACGGCGCTTGAGACGATCGTGCCAACGCCGCTTAGGAACAAGATGCCCAGCAGCAGGTAGACGGCGTGCTCAAGCCGCCCCCGGCTTGCGGCCAAAGCCAGCAGGAAGACGGTGCCGCAGGCCACCACTCCAACAACCGCGACGTCCCGCACCGGCCGGGCCCGGCCGAAGTCCGGGGTCATCGTCGTCATCACTCGTCCGTTATTTGCAGGCATGGTTTGACATCTCCTCTACAGACTCATGAGTGCTTACCATTGCGCTCATAGATTCTGTAGCGTGGCGGTGAGCCCGGGGGTTTCGTGGAATACATACTCTTTGATTCCACGAATTCTCGCTCTCCCGAATTCAGCTAGCGTTGCGTCGCCCGGCATCCCCACTTGAACTGGACTACAACTCCGCATGGACAGCAACGTCACCCCATCGCCGAGCACTATGGATACCCATCGAGGTCTCCGATTCGGTGTGCTGGATCTCATCCGCTGCACAGAACAAACCGCTGTCCTGATGTCCGGTGTCGAGGGGCGGGGCGTCCACCGCGATGCGATTGGGAAGTACGCGACCATGTCCATGGCCGGCTACCTCCGCCAATCGACGTACAGGGCACGGTTCGGCATCTTTGACGAGATCTACGATCGGGAGGACTCGGCCGCAGGCGGAGCAACTCCCTCCGTGAAGATCCTCAGCGCTCTCGAAGAGGTCGGCAACGCGTATCGCAAAGCGTCCGCAGATGATCGCGATCAAGATCTCGACCTAGATATGTGTTGCGCTCCCGTCGATGGCAGGCATGCCCTATCGATGGGCCACACTGGAGGCACGGTCTCCGCCATCGGCTTTGCCGCACATCGCGATCGCGATCCGATTTTTGCGTCGCGGCGGCAGCGTCCGAAGAGCAAGCCCAGGCGCGGCCAGCCCTCACACGCAGATCGCAGCCCTCCATGGCTCGTCCTTGCAGGGTCCCCCGAGTCGGCGCTCCATCTGGGTGGTGTGGAAACCATCCAGCACTTCGTGCGAGAACTTGCCCGACGACATAAGAGCGAGCTTGTGGAGGCGTTTGTGCCCAAGATGTTCAACACCGCCGACACTCATGGTCCGTCCGACCCCAAGCTCCCCATCCGCATCGATCGTTCGCTGGCGGTGCTCGATCAACCACGATTCCTACTGACTTGGGATCGCCGATCAACGCCGGCATGCAAAAAACGTGTGTTTACCGGGTCGTCTCTCGCGATCAATCTTGCGGCGATGTTCGACGCTCGTGGTTTCGATTGCGCTATCTCTATTACACGTCACCTGCACGCAGTACAAGCAAGCATAGCGGCAAGGGCGCTTGGGGGGTACGTTATCGCTATACCCCTGTGCCGAGCGGAGAATGTACTTGGACCAGCGGGTCACGTACCGCTCTGTATCGAGTCCGATGACGTCTGGTCGCACAATCAGTTCGTTCGCTCCACCGATGCGGCCTTGGTCGTGAGTGGCATCAGCGAGAATGTCGTACTGAACCCCGTCCGTATTCGCGGAGATCAGGCGCGTGTCCATACACTAAGCTTGAGCGCACGCACACAATCGTTCCGTAGTCTGGAACACCGGATCACGCTGAGTGAGCCTTCGACCACTCGGTTCGCGTGCTATGAAGAAAATGTGTTCGATATCTTGGAACGAGGTGAACCGCTGCCGGAGGCGGAGTGGGATAGCGCTGCCAACTGGCGCCGTCGCTTTAACGAGATGCTTAAGCCACATCAGCTTGGTTGACCCTGCATTCTTCCATGCTGAAGGACAAGCTAGCGGCCATCGACTATCAGATCTGCAGCTTTCTGGGCCATGCCTGCCGACTGCACCACCAGCTTGGTGTCGCTACCTATCTTCTTTCGCCAGCCGTCGACATACGCCGCCGATTGCTCGATCGTCGCCGTCCCGATGCCAGCAGCCGCCGCCAGGAACGCCGCCCCCATCTCCGCAACCAATTCCTCCTTCGAGTAGTCCGCCGAGCCAAAGGGCGAGAGCTTCTTCTCCAGGCCGCGATCAAGCCGTGAACGATGCCCCGTCGAGTGGACCAGCTCGTGGAAGATCGTCGCGTAGTAGGACTTCGGATCGACGAAGCGATCGGGCTCGGGGATGCACACCAGGTCGGCCTTAGGCTGGTAGAAGGCCTGCGACCCCTTGTGCTCGATGCGTGGGCCATCCTGGTAGCCTTCGACGATTGCCGATGCGGCCTCGATGGGCGTGAACGCAGGCTCTTCGCCCTGATCCTCCGCCGGCGACGGCGACGGCACCTCGATCCCCTCGCACTGCTCGGTGTTGAAGACCGTGTAGTGACGCAGCACCGGCACAGTGATGTCCTGACCGGTCTCTCTATCCTGCGTCGCATACTGCTTCCACAGAATCACCAGGGAGCCCTTCTCGCCCTTGCGTACGTGCCCGCCCATCATCCGGGCCTGCACGTACGTGAGCCAGTACGGCGACTCGTAGCCCTCCAGCCAGGCCGTCACGGCCAGGAGGAAGACGTTGATGCCCCTGTAGGCCCGCTGCGATGCCAGGCTCGTCGGCGGTGATCGATCTCCCCCACCACCGCGGATCGGGTGGCGCCAGGGCACGGTGCCCTGGTCGAGCAACTCGATGATGCGGTCGGTGACCGCTTGGTATACGTCCAACGCCATCGCCGCCCTACTCCGGGCGCGCGGCGATTCCTGTGAAGTTCCTGGTCATGCCTGCCTCGTGTTGTTGCGCTCTCGCCGTTATGACAAGCGTGGTGTGCCAGGGGCGGCTTGTTGTGTCAAGGGATTTCCATGCTGCACCGCAGCACGATCAGGTGTTCACCGTCTGATATCGCCGCCAGCCCCGAATGCATGACCCCAGATAGAGGGCGACCGCAACCAAGTAGGCGTAGTAGCTCCACCATGCGGCCGGCCTTGTCGCAGGCCCATCGAACGTGAGCGTGAGGCATGCCAGGAGCACCATCGCCGACGCCAGCATTACGGCGCTCACGGTCTCGACGCCCGTCCGTCCCCCCACCGTCGTCCCTCGGCTGGGGTGATTCGATTGGAACCCCAATAGCTCCTCGCCGGCGAGCTGGTTGGTCCGCTTCTCGATCCACTCGATGCGGCGGAGCACGTCCTCGAAGGACCGGGCGTGGTTGATCGTGGTCCGTACGAACCACACCAGGCTCGCGGGCACCACCACCAGCAGGATCCACTGCGAGCTCTCGGGCAACAGGGGCAACACCCCCAGAAAGGCCACGATCGTGGCTCCCGCCGCGGGCACCCGACGCTCGAGCGAGGTCATGCGGAACCCGGCCAGGCGGTACATCGCCTCGTACTCGGCAAGCAGCACGTCGATCGCCTCGCGCGGCGTCAGTGGGTTGCTTTCTGAGGATCCTTGCGGCGGGGGCTGCATTCCCCACCGCTACCACATCCCGCAAAGTCTGTAAAGCGTCGCCTACGGCTCGATCAGGGCAATCTCGTCGGCGGGATCGACCCCGCAGGCCCAGCACCACTGCACGAACTCCACTGGGTCGATCCGCCGCTCGCCGTGCTCGACCTTGTAGACGTACGAGTGCGGCTTGTTCAGCAGCTCGGCCAGCTCCCGCATGGTCTGGCCAGCCTCCCGGCGCTGCTCGCCCAGCCTGCGGCAGAGCTTCCGGTACGCCAGGGTGTGGTGCGGCCTTGTCCCCATGTTGGGCGCACACTACAGTGCCCGGTCTCTGCGCCCAGTTTGGGCGCAGGATCGCGAGGTGTGCGATGCGCAGGACGCTGGATCTCGAAGGGCTGGAGCTGAGAACACCCCCGGGACCCGAACCGTCGGGCGAGGCGGTGCTTCGGGGCCTTCTGTCCATGGCCCAGGAGGCCCTGGATCGGCTCCGGGCCCGCACCGACCAGCCGACGGCCGCTCTGGGGCGCATCCGGGGCACCGGCCGGGGCGTGTCCTTCGGCCGCCTGATCGAGCGGCTGGAGGCCGACCATCCCATCGAGCTCGTCTCGCCCTTCGAGGGCAGCGAGAAGGTCGCCGGAGCGGTTTGGGAGCCCGATCGTGCAGGAGGCCCCGCCCTTGCTAAGCTGCGCTGGGACGCCCGGGCCACCGACCTGCCCATGCACGTGCACGAGCATTCGGACCGCTTCATCATCGTGCTCGAGGGTCGTGGCTACTTCCACGTGACCAGCCAGAACCTGGGTGCCTTCGATGGTTCAGCGGTGAGAACGGTGCCCGCTCGCGAACGCGATGTGTTCGTGTTCACGCGTGGCGTCGTGCACACCTTCAGCACCGACCGATCACCGATGGTGCTGCTCTCGTGCCAGGCGCCCTACCTGCCCTTCGACGACGCCAGGCAGTACACCCTCCCCCGCTACCGCTGGCGGGCGAGGGACCACGCCGACGCCAACCCCGTCGTTCGCTGCGATGCCGCCTGGTCGATCCTGGCCTAAACAAAACCAGCCTGTACCGACCAGGCCCCGGAGCTCCCCTTCCCTACCGCCCCGACTCGCGGTATGGTGGGCCATGGCCTCACGCGCGGACGAGCTCGAGCAGATCAAGCGGCTGGACCTGCGGGTCCTGGCGGCCGAGCTGTTGGGCTACGCCGTGTGCGTCAGGAAGAGCAGCCGCGGCTCGACGGCCATGGACGGCCCCGATGGGAACCGCATCCTGATCGGCCTTGCGGGCGATGGCCACTACGTGTGTTGCTCGGTGAAGGGCCAGGCCAGCGGGTCCATCATCGACCTCTACCAGCACCATCATCCCGGCGCCTCGATCGGAGAGGTCCGCAAGGCCGTGCGGCCGTTCCTCGAGGGTGGGACGGGGAACGTGCCGGGGGCACCCCCCCACCGCTCTCCCGTCTCGTTGTTGTCGGGGCTCGGCCCCCTGCGGCCCATCGAGAAGGATGCCCTGGGCGTGCGGGCCCGCTACGCCGGCTTCGAGCCAGTCGGGGATCACCACGGGTACCTGTGCGACGAACGGAAGCTGCCCTCGGCGATCCTGTGCCATCCGAGGTTCGCCGAGCGGATCCGCGTGGACGAGCGCGGCAACGCGATCTTCCCGCACTTCAATGCTGATGGGCTCTGCGGTTGGGAGGCCAGGAACCACGGCTTCACGTCCTTCGCCGCCGGCGGCGCAAAGGGCTTGTGGTGCAGCGTGCCGGCCGAGGGCGACGATCGCTTGGTCATCGTCGAGTCGGCCATCGATGCCCTCTCCTACGCCGCGATCCGTGGAACGGCGCGCGCTCGGCTCGTCAGTTTTTCCGGCGGGCTCAATCCCGGCCAACCCGAGCTCCTGGCCCGGGCCATGCAACGGATGCCCGCTGGCTCCCGCATCATCGCGGCCGTCGACAACGACGAGGCCGGGGATCGGTACGTGGACCGGCTCGCCGAGCTGGTCGGAGGGCTCGATCGTGAGGATCAGATCTTCGTCGAGGATCGACCGACCGGGCGTGGTCGTGACTGGAACGACGAGCTGCGGTCGGGCTCGGCATCGCCCCGGCCTCCCGAGGGCGGGCGACCCGAGCCCGGGTGAAGGTTTTTGGTGGCCACCCCCTCTACCGCCGGGAATACGGCCTCTTCTCCATTGACTCTCGCCTGAATGTCACGCGCCACGCAGCAATAGCCATCGTAGCCACGATGGCTACAAAGCCATCACCGCCCCGGCCGTCTCTGCCGCATGCATGCCATCATCAACCCCTCCCCGATCAAGTCCGCCAAGCGCTCGTCGAGCTCAGCCAAACCCACCGCATCGTTGTTCGCGGGCCGCCTTGTCGGCTGGTCCGCCGGGATACTTCGCAGGATCTCCTCCTCGTGGCGGAGATACACGTCCCAGAGCGCCCGGGTAATCTTGCTCATATCGACGTTGGTACCCATCTGGGCGGCCAGCCGAAGAGCGGCTTGGTCGAGCCGCAACCCCTCCTCGTGCGAAGTCTTGAAGCGCTTGGTGACGCGCAGCGCGACCTCGGGTGAAACCGGTGTCTGGGCGATCTGGGACCCAGCACGAGACACCCCCCCACCACCACCATTACTGGTGTCCTGGCGGGGCCTGGGCTCCGGCTTCGGTTCCTGAATTCGTTGGGCCGCTCGGCTCGCAGCCGGTGTTTCCGATTCCGCCGCAGCCTGGTTCTGCCCGTTCTCGTGATCGAGTTCCGGCTCCGTATCGCTGGGCTGCGACCCCTGCTTCAGTGCATTCAGCGAGTTGGAAATCTGGCTGAAGGGGTCGTAGCCGGCATCCTCCTTGCCTCCGAACTTAGCCATGGGTCGCCTCCATCACCCCGGGTCGCTTGGGCTCGACCGTCACCGCCTGCTCGCCATCAAGCCGAGCAAACCGCTCTTCCATTTCCTTTGCCAGAGCCCGGTACTGGTCGGTGACCTTGTGGTCCGGAGCAGCATCGAACAGGGTTGTACCCTGCTGCTGCACGCTCGGGACGATGGTCGAGGCCGTGATGCTCGACTCGTAGCGGGCCATGAATTCATCCCCGGCACCGAAGTGCCGATCGACCTCGTCGAGCAAGGCTCGCGAGAGCCGCGTGGCCCGGCCAGGCACCTGGTTCATGACGACGCCCATCAACCTCAACGCAGAGTTGCCGCTGGTGCGTGCGTGCTCTAGGTACTTGATGGCATTCACGAGACCCTCGATGGCCAGCCGCTCGGGGACCGCCGTCAGGACGAAGTAGTCCGCAGCGATATACGCGGCCTTGGTCGGCAGCGTCATTGACGGCGACGTATCCAAGAAGATGTAGTCGTACTTGCCCTTGAGCGAGGCCAGCGGCCGCTTGAGGGCCTCCCAGGGCTTCTCAAACGGGCCGATCTTGTCCGAAATGGCGGTTTCGATGTTCTCGAGCTTGGTGTGGGCGGCGATGAGATCGACGTTCTCGGGAAGCCGCACCGTCTCATGGTCGCCCGCATGGATGACCACGTCCTCGGCGGCCTCGTCCCCCACCATCACCTCGTACGTCCCGTAGACATTCAGGCCTTGCGGGATCCCAAACAGGCGGGTGCTCCCGCAATTGACGTCCAGATCCCACACAAGGACGCGCCGACCGAGCTCCGAAAGAGCCGCCGCGAGGTTGACAACGGTCGAGGTCTTCGTGACACCGCCCTTCTGGTTGCCGAAGGCGACCACCCGTGTCTTTCCCAGATTCTGTCCGTTCATGTCGCGCCTCCATGCAAAAAAGTTTTGTGTCGTAGCCGTCGTAGCCACAAGGGCCATCGCCGCTACAAAGCTACGAATCCCCTGATAGCTGCGAGCGCTTTGTGGCTACGACACCCCTTGTGGCGCCGGTAGCCCCGTCGGTTACGCCGAGTATACATCGTCACGTCGGTTCGCGCAAGCCCAACTTTGACCGTTATAGCTCTCGTAGCTACAACGGCGTTCAATTCTGCCCAGTCGATGGCTTTGATGAACACGGGCCCGCTACCCGTAGGCGTCCCGTAGTGGCCATGATGGCTACCAGGACCTGGATAACGCGGGCGTTACTGCCACAACCGCCATTAAGCTACGAAGGCTACTTAGCCCTAATAGCTGTCGTAGCTACCGTAGCATCCATGCTACCACAGCCGTGATGGTTGTCGTGGCGCTCGAAGCCCCCATGGGCTTCGTAGCTGTCATGGCTGTCGTAGCCACAACAACGAATTCGTGCGTATTTCGCGGTTGACAGGGGCGGGCGACTCGCCACATATTGATGATCGTACAACCCGTACCCCTACATGTCCTGACGGTCCTTCGTCTGGATCGGGGTCATCAAGCATGGAGGCGTATGGCGTAGCGGTGCCTCAAAACAGAAAACCGCCCATTGACGTGGGCGGCTTTCAAAGCCGATCCGGGCTGTGGTTCCGGGAGCGGCATCTTCTGGCGTGACACCTTGAAGATAGCGCGATCCCGCCTGCCAGTCAAGCCCCTTCTGATTGGCTTGTGGGATCGCTGTGCTCATGCGCGGAAAGGAGTCCGCGACATGGGTTTATCTACATCGACAGGCCGAAGGCCAACGACCAACAGGAGTAGGGGGGCCATCCCACAAACCAGCCCCAAGGGCCATCACGCCGACCACATCGAGGGCAGCTTCCGCCCGATCACGGTCCATCAGCTCGCCCTGGCCTGGTGGCTGCACGCTTCTGGCCATATGACCCGAAGGCAGCTGCGCGTTTACTTCGCCCTCCACGAGATGGCCGAGCGGCGCCGCTACGCCCAGGAGGGTCGCGAGCCACGCTACACGCTCGACGAGGTGCTGCATCTGGTCGGGGGCCGGGGCGAGGGGAGTAGGGGGGCTCGGGCCCGCTCGGAACTCTCCAGCGACCTGAAACGTCTTGCCCGGCTCGGCCTGGCCACGCTGGGCGACCACCACATCGAGTTCGCGGTGTCGGCCGATCAGATCCGCCTGGGTAATGAGAACGACGGTGGGGGGGTTGGAGACCTCTCGGGCTTCTGGACGATGCTCGAGCAGATCCCCAACCGCCGACGCACGGTCCCCGTGCCCAGGCGGATGGTGCGCGCCCTCGCAGCGGGCTTCTCCAGGGCGACCACCGCCCTCATCCTCGCGCTGCTGATCCGCGGCCTGTTCTGGCACAGGACGGCCGCCGGATGCGGTAGTAGGGGGGCGAGGGAGCGAGGCCGGCCTGGACAGCCGAGCGGCACCTACCGCACCGATGGCCGCTACAAGCTCTCCTGGGTCGCCCGGGTCTTCGGCGTCAGCCGGCGGGCGGTCTCCGATGCCCGCAGCACCCTGATCGAGCTGGGCTGGATCGAGCCGCTCGAGGTCGGCCAGGTCATGATGAACCGCTTCGGCCTGCACGATCGCATCGTGCCCGACTGGAAGCACCCGGACTCGGGGGCAGTAGGGGGAGAAGAGGGCACCCGCTCGGACACGCAGCTGTCCGCCGGATCTGCATGCCCCGGCGGCGATTTTTCCGCCGGATCTGCATGCCCTGATCTAAACAAGACTCTTCCCCTTACGGGGAATCAATACACCAGAAACCCCGCCCCAAGACGGGCAGGACCGGCTGGTGTTTCGACAAGCTCGGCTTCGGGCAAGAGAGGATCGGGCAGTAGGGGAAGGGAGTGGCGTAGCGGCAGCGGTGGGGGGGCTCTCAGGCCCCAGGCCGCCAAGCGACGCCGCGGGCTCGCGACTGGCACGCCCACCATCCGCGACATGCGGCCGGGCGACCTGGCCGACACCCACCGGCTCCTCGAGCTCCATCGCCAGGCGTGCGGGCTCGGGCTCAGCTCGCCAAACGAGCATGGCCGGCTGGAGTTCCTCGCCTTGGCCGAGCGGGCCCGAACCCGGGGCAACCGATCAGGGGCGTTGTTCTACTGGCTGCTGCGCGAACGCAAGACGGCGTTTATCACCCTCAGCGACGAGGACCGGGCCGCCCAGCGGCTCCGCGAGCACCTCAACGGGCCGACACAGCGCGAAGCCGACCGAGAGCGGTGGGGGGGTGAGGGGCCTCCGAGGTCAAACCCCCAACCCTTCACCGAGCAGGAGCGGGCTGTCATGGCCTGCATCCGCGTCGCCAAGAAGCACCGCCTGGATCCCGCCCATGTGGCCCGCAAGGCCAAGGGATGGACACGGCAGGCCTGGGATGAGGCGTACGAAGCGTTCCGGCGAGGGCAGCATGAGCGGCAGGGGGCCATGATGGTGGCCGAGGCGTAGGCACGCGGCTTGCGGAATTTGACTTCAGAACCCAACTTGTGCAAAACTGTGCCAAACAAAAGGTGAATTGGATGAAAATCTTCGCTATCGACCGAATCGCGGGCTTCGACCTGCTTCTTCTCTCTTCGAACAGCCGCCCGAGTGGCATCACACAGGTGGATGCGGGGCGGCAAGCGGGAGACGAAAGTAGTAGCAGGAGTACTCACGATGGCGAGCACGAAGACGATCTCTGGTCCGATCCTCTCGATCTTCACGGCGGCTTCCGGCGACATCGATGGCCAGATCATCGACATCGAGACGCCCATCAGCGGCACGATCATCATCGACGATTTCCAGCAGGAGATCACCATCGATCAGATCAAGCCCATCGACGGCGCCATCGTGATCCAGGGTCGGATCGCCGGATCCCAGATTCAGATCATCCAAGACCAGATCCACATCATCGGCAGCGGCACGATCGATCCCATCATCCGCATCAACGGCAAGGACATCTCGATCATCGACATGCAGATCGAGGGGAACCACGATGAGCGGGGGGACGAATCGATCGCAGACCGGGCCCGGGGCTCAAGGGGGCGGAAAATCCCGGCCGGTGTTGCGGGAGGTTGAGCGACGAGGCCTGCTGGAGGACTTCCAGAAGCGGGCCGCCGCGATGAACGAGTGGGCGCAGATGCATCCCAACGCGTCGCTCGAGGACATCTTCAACTACCGGGGTAAGGTCGCCCCTATCAACTGGGATGATGCACGACTCTTTGATCGATGGTACGTGGAACATACCAGGAGCGAAATCGGCATGACAACCTGATCATCCAGCTCGAAGCCCTCATCCAAGAGGGCTTTTTTTCTGCCAGATGAACGCGGCGGAAGCGGGAAAGGGGAATCGGATGGAACAGAACACGCCACTTAGCCCCGTGCAGCTCCGCGCCTGCATGGAACGCTTGGACGCACAGTTGGACAGGATTTTGGCCTGGAAGCGGGTGCCCATCGACGCCCGGCACGATATCAAGGCGATGGCAGAGGCGGCGGTGCTGCTGAAGCTGCGCAACACGTCCGAGCAACTCGCCAACATCGAGAGCAAGGGGCTCAGCGAGGCCGCTCACAGCGAGGCTCCGACTTTCACCAGCGAGAACGAGTTCCACGCGTACTGCGTCACGGCAGTTCGGTTTGCGCTCACCGATTACTACCGGAGGGAACGTCAGCGATGCCACCACGCGTGCGGCGGCGTGGTGGATGACCACCGTGATGCCGCTCCAGAACGGCCGGTGGATGCGAAGGCGATCAGCCGGGAAGAGCTCTCCGAGATCGACCGGGCAATCGGGCGGCTGAGCGACAGCGACCAGGTTGTTCTTCACGGCGTTATCCGAGGCATATCGAACCGGGCTGCCGCCGAAGAGGCTGGCGTGGCCGAGTCGACGATGTGCGAGCGTCGGTGGCGTGCGAAGTGCCGTCTGGCCGACGAGCTCATGAAGACGGGCCGGTGGACCACAACGCGCGTCCTGAGGGAATTCCAGGCCACCCGCCGTAACGATGGCTGAACAGACCACCGCGGTCACCGGCCCGTCTTTAGAGGCCTGATTCACCATACAACCCGAACCATCGCCATCAAGCCCGGGTCCCCTCTTGTTCGGTGGGGGATCCGGGCTTTTTGGGCTATCCGGCCTGTAGTGACACAAACCCCCCGAGGGATCCGCATCCTCTCGAGGGGTGGCGAGGGTGCCTGGTTTATGGCCTTACCGGCGGTAGGTTCGGAAGCACCACCACGGGCCGGGCCGGGGACTGATCTCGGAGATGTCGACGTAGTCTGGCTGCGACCGAAGGCACGCCAACAAGGCCTTGAATCGAGCAAGATGCTCGACCTGGCTCTCTTCGACTTCGAATCGAAGCTCGGCGCCGAGGAGGTGGGTCGCATCATCGATCTCGAAATCGTCGCGATGCTGATGCGCGGGGTCGATGCGGATTCGAGCGATGTCGAAGCCGGCAAGATCGATGTTCAGGCGGTCGGCGTCCTCCAGCACGGCCAGCAGCTGCGCATCATCGTGCGCGGCCAGATGGAGCTGGAACGCCAGGCAGGGGATCAAGACGGGCGTCTCGTGGTGGAGGACGGGGCCGGGGATGGTGCTGCAGTCGGGGTGGCTCCGGCGGTTGCTGATCAGCGTGTGGATCTGCTCCTCGGGGCCCTGGACCATGGCAGAGATGTGGTAGCGATTGCCGTGGATGGAACCGTTGGCACTCAGGATGCTGGCTCCGCTGCGGGCCATCTCGTGAAGCGAGTCCGCAAGCACGCCCGGGACCGCAACGCCACATGCGGACCACTCGCCCGAAGAGAATTCGTGGTTCGACGTGGACGGGCCTGCCGGCGGCGACTTGGCCATGGAGCCCTGCGTAGAGGGCGTGGTCGGTGGTTCTTGGATCTGGTGCATGGGGCCTGCTCCTGCTGATGGTGAAAAGAGGATCACCCTCGAACCACCAGTAGAAAGCAGGCCGGACGCCTCGATTCGGCTACCCGGATGTGAACACTGGAAACCCCGCAACGCCAAGGGCTTGCGAACCGTCTCGCGACGCCCTAGGCCCTCGTCTGGCCAGAAAATTGTCTCCGGCGGCGGGACCCAGTTCAGCAGCGATCAAGCTCGATTGCGGCCCACAAGCCGAAGCCAACCAGGGCGGCCCGCATCGCAGCGACGACCTGCCGACTGGACTTCTCGCCAGTCGCGCACCACGTGGCGAAATGCTCGCAGTTGTCGGTGAGCAGGTCGTACCCGGCCCAACCCTCGGCGGCGAGGGCGCGCTGCAGCGTGTCTTCGAGCGAGGTCTGGCCCGGCACCACCACCGCGTGAATGACACGGCCGCCGGCGAACTCCTGGAGCGAGACCCGCCGGACCCGGCCCTCGCCGTTTGGACCATCGAGCACCATGACCTGCCCGTCGCCCACTGAAACGCCATAGTGCCAGTAGAACAGCCGCGAGGTACGCAGGACCACGCCCGGCGGGATTGACCGAACGCGGCGCTCGCGGCGTGGAGGCGCCACCGGCCGGGGCGTTGATCGGCACATCGATTGGCAGTAGTCGGCGAGCGTTTTCATGGTCCTGGTATCGGCCCGATCGGTTCGCGGCTTGGATCCGATCCCATCCGAACGAGTAGGTTGTGCAACCCGAGTTCGGCCTCGGGGTTCCCGGGCATGAGCCTGTTGGCCCAGGCGTAGGCCCACAGGGCTCCATCGAGCTTGCCCTGTTG
Source organism: Phycisphaerales bacterium JB060 (assembly GCA_044440025.1). Taxonomy (GTDB): domain Bacteria; phylum Planctomycetota; class Phycisphaerae; order Phycisphaerales; family UBA1924; genus JAHCJI01. The sequence goes on from JBITAF010000015.1 coordinate 22,705, forward strand.
CTCCAGGATCGCGCCCAGTTGCAGATACGCCGGACCGTGCGCGAGATCGGCCTCAGCGGCCCGCCGGAGCAAATCTTCGACTACTACTGGATCGGAATCGGGCGCATTTGCGAGATCGCGTGCTTGCATCGCAAGTTGGTGGGCTCTTGCCCAGTCGCCAGTTTCGGGCATTGCACCGTACGGCCCGACAGGCGGCCTCGATGCGCAACCAAGACCGACCCCGGCCAGGAAGGCCAGTGCGATGAGGGCCACTCTGCCTGCGTTCACGCTCAGACCGGATCGAGCACGAGCTTCCAGGCGTCGATGATCGAGTCCAGGTGGGTGTCTGAGCTGGTCTTGGCCGCGGCGATGACGGGATCGGCCATCTGGGCGTCGATCACCGCCTGGTGGTGGGCCGAGGGCTCCTGGCCCAGTTTGGTGTCGATGCGCACGCCGTTGAGGGCGTCGCGCAGGGCGATGCGCTGGGCGTGGGTGCGATCGGCGACCTTCAGATACGCCGCGTAGGGCAGATCGGCCTCGGCCTGGATGCGGGCAAGGCGGGTGAGGGCCTCGCCGCTCACACCATCGGTAGCAGCGTCGTAGAGGTCGTCCCGGTGGGCTTCCAGGGTGGCCCGGGCCGCGGCCTCGGCCGCGATGGCATCATCAAGGTCTTGCCGGGTGGCTTCGCCCTGTGTCCCGGCCCGGAAGGCCCGCTGCAGCCGCTTCATCCGGGCCTTGGCCAGGCTGTGGGCTTCGGCGGCCTGTTGGAGGCTGGTGTAGGTGGGGCCGTCGAGGTGGGCCACGGCTCTCGTGGTCAGGGCGGTCGTTTCGGCGGCGGTAAGCCCGGCGGCTGCCAGGGCCTCGGGCCTGAGCCCAACCACACGCAGCTCGCGATCGACGTCGTGCAGCTCGGGCTCGAGCATCTCGGCGATGGCCTTGGCGGTCAAGGCCCCGGCGGCCGAGGTCTTGGGCATGGAGGCCACCAGCCCCGCGACGAGCAACGCTCCGGCGGCGATGGTGACGCTGCTGATGGGAAGCCAGAGCTTGGAGGGCTTAGCGATCATGGTCGGCTCCTTGGCGGGCTGGGGTGGGCTTGGGGCGATCGGGAACGAGGGCGGTCTCTTGTACCAGCCGCGGGTCGCAACACAAACCGTGGACTGCCAGTGCGTTGCACGCGGCATGATGCACGCGAGCTCTTTGCTCGTCGCGCGAACGGCCAGGACGAGCGCACCTGTTATACCCGAAGGCCCATGGGCGATGCAAGCGCATTCACCCGATTTTGTTCGACTGTATGATGAAAGAGCGTTGTGCGACCCCCCGAAACAGGTGGGTAAAAAGTTCTTCAAAATTAGGGCATTCCCACTTGCATCGTGGGCTAAGCTCGATTCCAATATGTACTGCGACGATCGTGTGCCGCTGATGTCGTTCTGGTGCTGCGCGAGTCCTCACAGAGTCCTGCTTTCAGTTAGGGACACAGATCCCGCAGCATCGGAGACGACGGCATGCCCACGCGACGCACCCTCGCTCAGTGGCTCGGTCTCGATCACGTGCTCGGGGCAGTCGGAGGAAGAGCGGCGGCGGCGATCGCAGCACTCGTGGGTGCGAGCGCAATTCCTGCGCACGCCGACGACGTCTTGAACATCCACGACGCCCAGCTGGTCACCTACCAGGCCGCGCCGACCTTCGTGCAGGATCTGGCACCGCGTGCGAGCCAGCGGGGCGTGCACCTAGACGGCTCGATGCGCGCAGGCGGCCTGATGGGCGGCATCATCCCCGGCCACTCGGGCTCGGACCTTGGGTTCAATAGCTCGCGGATGCTCAACGGCTACGTCGACCTGTTCACAGGAGCGGTGCAGGTGACGGCGGTGGACCTAGCCCTCCCGGCCGATCCGGGGGGCAACTGGGTCATCGGCCGGACCTACAACAACCGCCAGGACGACTCAGGCCACCACATCAGCCAGGGCCCCCAGGGCAACAACTGGGCCATGTCCAACCCCGAGATCGAGCTCTTCGAAGGGGCCAGCGACGACCTGGACGTGCTCTACGTGGTGGGGGGCGCGGACCGCTACGCGGCCTTCAAGCGGATCGGGGCCAGCGACGACGAGTTCCAGGGGATCAACGGCGCCACGGGCGTGGTGCAGTACGAAGCGGGGACGACCGGCGAACCGGACACCTACACGCTGACCCAGCCCGACGGCACGCAATTGGTCTTCTTCGGGTTTGACGTCGATGCGGACGTGGCGGCCGGCCAGCTGTGGAAGAAGATCGGGCCGGGCGGGGCGACGGCCTTCGTGGGGCACGAGACGACGGGGTCGACGGCGATCACGGATGGCTTCGACACGGGGGGCATGAGCCCGACAAACCTGTTGACGGTCGCGTACGACTCGGCGAGCAATGGGGGCCGTCGGTACACCTACTCCTATACGGCCGGCATCCTGAAGCAGGTCGTGGTCGAGATCTGCTCGAGCGGCGACTGGTCGTCCCCGGGGACGGTGACCGAGGTTGGCAAGGTCCAGTACAGCCACCACAACGGCCTTGACTCCTACGGCAGCAACAAGGACCTCAAGACGGTTACCGTGACACTGCCGACCAATGAGTCCGGCAAGGATCTCATCAAGAAGACGTACTACCGCTACTGGACGGGCCCGTTCGATCCGAACCACCCCTCGGAGCCCCATCCCGGCCATGCCAGCGCATTGCAGTATGTCGTTGAGGCCGAGGGCTACCGTCAGGCGGATATCGCGGGCGATCCATTGACCATGGATGCGAGCACGCTCGATCCCTACGCCTCGGTCTACTTCGAGTACGATAGCTCCCGCCGGGTCAACAGCGTGCTCTTCAATGGCCGGTGTGGCTGCGCGGGCGGGTCCAGCGGCGAGCACACGATCAGCTATGGCACGACCGGCAGCGAAGCCGCCCCCTACGACACCGGCTGGAAGCGGCGGGCGATCATCGACCAGCCAGACGACCTCTTCGTCACCGTGCACTTCGACGAGGCCGGCCAGGTCCTGAGCGAGGTCAAGACCGAGGGCGACCCGAGCGGCACGCCCACGGGCACCTGGGCGATGATGGCGGTGCGGGGAGCCGACGCATTGATCGAAGAGATCTCGACGCCGGCCAACATCACCGGGTACACGCACTCGACGGCTTCGTTCACCAGGTCGACGAGCGCCGGCCTGATTCGGGTTGTTGTGCGTCAGCCCGACGACGACGGTCCCCCGAACGACGAACTGCTCGACGGTTTCGTGACCGGAAGCGAGTACAAGGAAGGCACGGGTGGCTCGGCGTATGTGGTAAGCCAGCTGGATTACGAACAGATCGACCTGGATATCGGCAACGCGGTGCTTGGCGTTGGGTTCGTGACCGCGCAGCGTGCGGTCTTTGCCGATAGTGTGTCGAGTGGATCTCTTGCCCCGACCGATTACGACCAAACCACGGTGGGGCGGACGTGGTGGAGCGGCACCAGCACGGACATCGGGTACATCCGTCCCAAGGCCGTTACGACCACGCTGCCCTTGGTCGATGAGAACGAGAACGGCGAGGAGGTCGCCCACACTCGCATCACCTACGTGCGTGAGAACGGCCAAATCGCTTTTGTGAAAGCCGAAGACGACATTTATGACTACTACGAGTTCAGTGATGGCATGATGACAAAGTGGATCCGGGATGCCACGCTTGATGCAGCCGGCGTGTACGACCTTGATCCGAATTCACAGTTTGGCATCATAGAGACTAGTGATGGGTGGGGTCTTGCCACGACCTACGAGCAAGACAATCAAGGCCGGTTGGTCAGAACCACAACTCCAGACGGCACCACTTCAGAAAGATTTAGAACCGTCCTAGGAGATGGTCGCTTGATGACCATGTCGATTCCCCGCGTTGTGGGGGGTCCAACAACGTACTACGGCCCAATATCAATTCGAGGAGTCGATCACGCCGGCAACCGAACTGATGAACTGATTGCATACTTTCGCTCAGGCGGCACTACTACGTCCCCCCCATCCGACTGGCTAGAAGAAGCTACGGCTCTACTGGAAGCATTGGCCTGGACAATACTAAACGCCCGTGAATACACCCTGTACACCTTCGATGAATCAGGGGGTCAGCTGGAGGAGGAGAAGTGCTATCTCGATATTGAGTGGGCATCGGCCACAGATTCTCTGACCTTCACCACCGACGTGGGTGTGTTCGAGTATGACTTACTGGGTCGGCGAACTCGAATGCAGGACGCATCAGGAACCATAAACAGATACAGCTACGACGTCCTCGGACGCTCGATCATGATGGAGGTGGGCACGGACGACGGCGGAAGCGGGGACATGGTCGTGCTCTCGGAAACCGAGTACGACGATGGCAACGACGGCGGCAACAGCTACGTCACCAAGTCCATTGCTCGCGTCGAAGACGATGCGAGCAACCAGCGGGTGACCGAGTTCGAGCACGACGTGCGCGGCCGGGTGATCTTCACCAAGAGCCCGCTCGCGCCGCACACGGTCGCTCAGTACGACAACCTCGGCCGCACGGTGGGGGTTGCGCAGTACAGTGCCTCTACTGGGCTCTCGGCCTCCAGCTTCCCGACCGGGACCAGCAACCGCGTCTCCTACAGCACCATGGATTACGACTCTCGAGGCCAGGTCTGGAAGAGCGTCGCCCACGAGATCAACCAATCCACCGGGGCCAGCAGCGACACGCTCGAGAGTCTGCGCTGGTTCGACTCGGCCGGTCGGACAATCAAGGTCCAGGGCGAGCAGCTCGCCAAGACGTTCTACGACCGCCTGGGTCGACCGACGAACCAGTTCATCCTCGGCGTTACGAACGACACGCTTTATGCACACGCCGACGACGTGGATGGCGACCACGTCATGGAGCAGATCGTCACGGTCTACGAGAGCGATGATTCGAGCCTGGTCGATGCCTCGGCCGTGATCCAACGCGAGCACGACGATTCGGTTACGACCGGGGAGCTGGACACCAACGCCGACAACGATGTCCGTAAGTTCACCGCCGCGGACATCAAAGGCCGCATCCAGATCACCGCGATGTGGTACGACGAGCTGGATCGGCTGGTCACACAAGCACACTACGGCACCTATGGCGGTGCTACGTTCGACCGTGACCACGGCGATTTCAGCACCCCCGCGGATCAGACCGACACGGACGCCATCGTGACGGATACCGTGTTCGAGGACTCGGGCAACGTCTACCTTCGCATCGATCCAGAGGGCGTCAAGACCCAGTTCCACTACGACAATCTCAATCGCATCACGCGCGTAGTTAGGAACTACGACCCAGATGATGATGACCCGGACGGCGATACTCTTGAGCCGACACTCACCGGTGACGTGGATCTGGCTACTTGGTACGAGTACACCGATGGCAACATGACCTTGAAGACGGTTGATGCAAACGCCAATGGTATTCCGGACGCCAAGGGCACTGACCAGGTCACGCGGTACATCTACGGAGTCGATGGGGGAGGCCTGGACAACAGTGCCAGCGAGGTGGCTTCGGGTCGGCTGTTGCTCGCCGTGGTGTACCCAGACTCGACCAACTCGGCGAGCAATCCCGCCGGCATCACCACCAGCGACGACGACGTGGTTTCGTTCCGCTACAACACGCAGGGCCAGGTGGCTTGGCGGAAGGACCAGGCCGGCAACGTCATCACGACCGCGTACGACGCGCTCGGCCGCCCGACCCTGGCCGACGCGACCATCGTGAGTCCCTTCGACGCGGCGGTGGACCAGATCGGCTATACGTACAGCAATCGGGGCTTCCTGGAGTCCGTGACCCAATACAACGCGAGCAGTCAGGCCCTGGACGAGGTCGAGTGGACCCACGACGGCTGGGGCAACATCACCAACGTCTCCCAGGACCACGACCCAGCCAGCATTGCCACCGGCGCCCAGCACGACGTCGCCTTCGCCTACTCGAAGTCGGCCCCAAGCAATGGCCGCGCGACGATCCGCCGCACGAGCATGACCTTCCCGACGGGTTACCAGGCGAAGTACCAGACGACCAACGCGGCGATTCCAACGGCGCTTGCACGGACAGAGCAGATCCAGCTCGGCTCGGGCAACAGCTTCGTCACCGTGGCGACGTACGACTATCTGGGCATGGCGAGCGTGGTGGGCACGACCCTGCCCGAGCCGGACGTGTACTCGAACCGTTTCAACAACGCGGGCACGTACACGCAGCTGGACGACTGGGACCGCTACTCGTCGTGGACATGGACCAAGGACCTGAACACGACCGACGTCGACTTCTACGACGTGAGCGTCGACTTCAATGATCGCGGTGATATCAAGTCCACGACCGATCACGTCCTGCAATCGGCGGGCACGACCACCGGCGAGTTCGACCAGCTTTACAGCTTGGACGATCTTGGCCGATTGCTTGGCATGGAGCGGGGCCATATTGCGAGCGGCTCGATCACAACGCCGGAGGAAACGCGCGACTGGACGCTCGGTTCGACCGGAAATTGGCGCACCCGTCAGGTCGATCTTGATGGCGACGGCACATATACCGATCCCGGAGAACTGGACGAACTCAACCCGCTGTCGACCCAGACGAATCCGCACTTCAGCCTAGCCAACCAGTGGGAAGCCCGCGACATTGACAACGATGGCGACGACGACTACAGCTTGGACTACGACGATAACGGCAACCTGACCGACGATGGTGAGAACCACACCTACAAATACGACGCTTGGAATCGCCTCGTATCCATCTCGACCACGGGCGGATCGCCGACACTTGTCGCCGAGTACCGCTACAACGGCTTGGGCCAGCGCATCAGCGAGGGCGACGGGACCGACGAGGAGTTCCTGATCTACGATGACTCGTGGCAGCTGATCTCGCGCTACGACGATTCGAGCTCGAAGTACACCGAGGAGATAGTCTATCACCATGCCGGCCTCGACGGCTATGGTACCGCGAGCCCGATGGATTCGGTCTTGCTCCGACGGACGTACTTGACGACCGGTACCCCGCAGACCGAGGACGAGCGTTGGTATATCCTCCAGAACTGGCGAAACGATCCCGTCGTGACGGTGACCGATGCCGGTGAGCAGGTCGAACGCGTGCATTTCAGTCCTTACGGGGAGCCGTTCATTATTCCGGCGGGCGACACGGACTTCGATGGCTGGGCCTCGCCGGCCAACGCATCACTCATCAGCGTTTGGCAGTCTTCATCCCTGGCCTACAAGGCCTATGCCGATATCGATCTGGATGGCGACATCGATGGTGATGACGCGTCGGCGACAAGCGGAGAAGATCTCGATCGGGGCGAACTCAGCTACGTGGGCTCAAAGGTTGGCTACGCCGGGTACGTCCAGGATGCGTACGTGCCCACCGTAAATCACGTGCGTTACCGTGTCTATAAGAGCGATCTCGGTCGGTGGCTGCAACGTGATCCAGCGGGGTACGTGGATGGGCCGAGCTTGTACGAGTATGCGATGAGCGCACCGGTACTCCGCGGTGATCCGTTTGGATTGATGGCGAGTGGCGGCAATGCCATGGTGTGGAGGCCCGGAGACGATCTGCCTGGCGCCGTGATGTGTGGCCTGCCTGGAGGAGGCGGGGGGACCCCCGAGCAGGAGGACGAAACAACCCTTCCGCGTCCCCGTAACCCCGGCAATGGCGGCGGCGGCGGCGGCGGAGGTTCTGGTGGTGGTGGTTCTGGCGGTGGCGGTGGCGGCGGATCACCATCCCCCGAAGAGCCCGGAGGGTGCGGAGACGATGGCCCCGGTGGCGGCCCGGGTGGTGGTGGGGGCCCCGGCGGTCCCGGTGGAGGCCCGACCCACTGCGAGATCGATTGGAGCGATGCTGATTGTCTACCATTAGACAATACACGTTGGGGCACGAGGCCCTATCACCAAGAGACCCAAGACAACATCGATCAAACCCAACACATGGCCTGCATGGCTGCGTGCTTGGCGAGGGAAACTGCGAGAGAACTGCCGAGTTTCATTCCGACGCCGAACTATCGAAGGTTGTTTACGAGACCAACTCGAGGCGGCGGGCGCACGCCGTGGTGGGATTATTTGGTTCCTTCCCCGGGAATTGATATTGATGAAGATTGGATGCCCAGGCCTAATCCTGGACTTCCTAAGCGGAAGTGGGAAGACCTTTGCCATCTGTTGCCCGGGAAGGCTGGGCTCGCATGTAAGGCAGGGTTCTTGGGCTACAGTGTGATCGCCGGGGATATCAACGCCAAATGTGAAGAGGAGTGCCAAGAGTGCGTCGCCGAAGATTGAAGCTGCTTTGCCCACTAAGGTTGCTGTAATCTTTAGTTATCGCATTGACACTCGCGATCAGCATCAACATGATCGTGTAGACGAGCGCCATCTGATTGCAAAAAGTAAGGATTGTGTTTTTGCGAGCGATTATTGAACCGATTGCTTTATGGGTGCTGGATCTTTCCTCAAGCGACGTGGGGTGGCTTACCAGTATCACGGCTGGCCACTTTGTTCTCATGAATTTTGCAGGCGTGGTTGTGATTGGTGAGTTCTGGTTGTGGCGCAGGGTTGATTCCAGAAAGAAAGCCGAGCGAAGATATTTCGTATGGACATTGCGACGTAAGACTGCTAGCTGGTTTTTTGCCATAGTACTATCTGTTACTTGCTTGGTTCCAGCGGCCATTATGCTGTCTATCGAATATGCAGTTGCGGCCTATCCACAGGTGGAGGAAGTATTTAGGCTCGCAGATTCGGAGGGGCGCACGCTAAGGAGCTACGACTCTTCGCGCCGGGTTGGCACCCCACCCGATGTATTGTTCCTCCGTGTGTTCCCTTGGCCGTGTCTGTTACTCTTGCCCTTGTACGGCTTGGTGTGCCCATTCCTGCTCCTGTACAACGGTGCCATGTATCGACGCTGGCACTCGGCTAGCTGACCAGTATTCATTACGAAGCACGGTCCGGAAGTTGCCTTAGCGGCTGTCTTTCAGTGTCGATATGGCGCGACGAAGTACGTCTGAGGTTTTTCCTAGAGCAGCCCTTAGATTATTTTCGTCAGCTGGCGAGAGATTCGCTTGAGCCATGAGATCACGATGCAGGTTTAGCTTTGCTTCGAACGCATATGGGTCGTCCGCGTCAACGGCAAGAAGTTCTGCTAGCACTCGTCCGCGTTGTTCATCGCTGAAATCGTTTACCAGGTCTATAGCCGCCTCAGCGCTCAAGAGCAGGATTGCGTTGCCCAAGAGCCATTCGATAATCGAATCGGCTCCACCATCAGCAGTATGACGCGCGAGCCGCGCCAGACCAGCTACGCGACGTGATGCGCCATCGCCATCACCTTCTGCCGCTAACCGCCGTGCATCGACGTTCAGCGTATACGCTAACGCCCGCACTTTGCTCAGGTGCGGTAACGTTGTATCTGGGTCAGGCTCTTCCGGCACGTCCCAAACACACGGCATGCGCGTTGCGTATGCCAGGCGATCGATGAGATCCTTGTTGGCCTGGAGATCGCGTGACAACTCTGGCCCAGCATTGCCGCGGGCTTCGGAAACACGAGCCAGCAAGTCGTCGCCTAGGGCAGCATGCAAAGCGAGGTACTCTGCGCTGGCATCGCCTTCCACAGGCGGGTCGGCTTGTGCGACGACGGCCGGCGTCCGTTCGCATCCGGGTATGGCTAGGAGTAACACGGCTAACAGCAACGTGGTCAACGCCTTGTTCATGGTGTTGGTGCCTCCCTGGGTCGAAGCGAAAGCTTTGTCCTTAGTGTCCGTACCTGACCTTAAACGTCGGCGAATCCTCCGGCCTTGATCGCCTCCGATCGTACAGCCTAGTCGTGGCGATCGAGGCGTGCCCGAGCCACATCTGGACGTAGGCGATGTCGGCTTGGTGCTCGAGGGCGTTGGTGGCGGCGGTGGCCCGGAGCGCGTGCAGGCAGAGCCCGTCCATGGTAATGCCGGCCGCGGCGCCGTACCTCTTGAGCAGCTTGTAGATCCCATCGCCGGTGATGGCCAGGTCCATGCGTCCGGTGCGGTTGTTGCGGACGGGGCGGAAGAGGGCTCCGGATCGATCCTCTCGGTGCCCCGCGGCCGTCAGGTACTCCTGGATCGCTGACAGCGCCGCCGGATGCACGGGTACGTAGCGGGTCTTCGAGCCCTTGCCGAACACGGTGAAGTGCACGACGCCACGCCGCTCACGCATGTCAAGCACGCGCAGGTCGGCGACCTCGGACCGCCGGAGCGCATGGAACAGGTACGTGGCCAGGATGGCCCGATCCCGCCTGGCCTTGATCGAGCCGGGATCCTTGCCCTTCATGGGGGCGGCCAGCAGGTCCCGGGCCTGGGCGTCGGAGAGCGCAGGGGTCTTGCCCTCGTTAGCGCCCTCGGTGGGCCGCTTGACGCCGGCCACGGGGTTCGATTCGACGGCGTTCTCGTTGCAGAGGTAGTCGTAGAGCGAGCTGACGGCTGAGAGCTTGCGTCGGATGGTCGCTGGGGCCAGCGGCCTGGGCATCCCATCCGGGCCCGGGGCACCTGAGTGCTCGAGGACGCCCCGCCAAGCGATGACGTGGGCCCGGGTGACCGCGCGGAACTCCTCCGCAGTTTCGATGCCGCAGAAGGCCACGAAGGCCTCGACATCGGCCTTGTAGGCTCTTCGGGTGTTGGGGTTGGCGATGTTTGCCAGCCAGACGGCCGCCGCCGGCACGTCGGCCAGCCCCTGGAACTGTCCGGCGGTCAGCGCACGCTCGGAGGCGGGCCCAACCCGTACAATCTGTGAATCCGTATCCGAACCCATCCCATCCATATCGGCCAGATTACTCTTGATAATGTATTTTATCAAGAATAAATACGGCCTGCCGTATCCACCCCCGTGACCACAACCATCAAATATTGTGCATACACGACCTGTATTGTGCGCAAAAGGATGATACTGTGACTGCATGCCATTCAGAGCAAATGAATCAGCGATCGACGGTTACGAAGATGCGAAGCAGTATCTCATCAGTCGTCATGTCGAAGACAAGGCTGGAGCACTCCGGTGCCTCGATGATCTCGTCGAGCGTTTCGGGCCGGTAGTGGACCACTACCCCTCGTGGCATCCGCTCGTCGCTCATCACGACTCGAGTCAGCCCGAGACATCCCCATCCGAGAGGTGTGGCTATCGCGGCCTCGATCACAACGTCTTCTTCAGAAACGCGTTCGTGACATGCCCCTACGACGATGACCAGGCGGTGCTGGATAGTGTTCGTGAGCTACAGGCCGAGTACAACGACATCTCATTGATCCACGCCGAGCGTCTCGACGTCAAGCTCTACCACGAGCAGGCGACGGCCATCCTGGTGTGGTGCGATTGGAGTCGGCCCATGGCTGAGGATGGAACGATCCCAAAGTCGCTCGCTGTTCCGCTGATGCTTGAGTACGAGCTCCCGATGTGGCGATGGGCCGAGGTAGCCGAGCCATGGGAATCGATGCGATCCTACTTGCTCGGCGGCCCAGGTGGAAGCCGTTCATCCCTGTTCGTCAATCAAGACACTGGTATGGCGATGAAGAGGATGTGGAATCAACTCATGTCCTCGGGTGCGTTTGGCCCGGAAAAGAAGAGGCCCGCCTAGCTGCTTCGGGAACGGTTGGTAGCCCCGTTCGCAGGCACTCGCGCTCGCGGGTGTTTGGCACGCGCTAGGATCCAGCATGACGAATTCTCCCCCTTCGATCGGACCCATCCCCTGGATCATCGACCCCGCTACGTTGCTCGGCATGATCCTCCCCTTTGTCGTGATTTCGGTAATCGGCCGCATCGTCATCGACGTGCTCTTCTGTTCCCGCGGGCGAGGTCGCGGGCCTCGATGGTGAGTCAGGGCAGGCTGGAGCGGATGCGATGAGCAAAAGTTGGCAGGAACTTCCTGAAGGGTCGAGGGTGCGTCTGGACAATGCCGCATGCGCGTATTGCCACAAGCCCTTCGACGCTCAGTTCAAGCCCGAGCAGGAGCATGTAATCGGGCGACGCTTCGTGCCGAAGGGCTCGCTGGCTGGGCAGTGGAACGTGATCGTCAACTCGTGTCGTGCCTGTAATGAAGCCAAGAGCCGACTCGAGAACGACCTGTCGGCGATCATCATGCGTCCAGAGCCCTGGGGGCGGGATCCGCCCGATACACTGCGGATCGAGGAGGCCAGGCGGAAGGAGTCGTCGCGCAGCGCTCGAACGGGAAAGGCGGTGCGAGACAGCTCCGAGGAGTTCCGGGTCTCGCACCAGATCATGCCCGGCGTGCAGATGTCCGTGAACTTTGTCAGCGGCCCGCAGTTTGAGCCCCATCGGGCCAACCAACTCGCGTGCTTCCAGATTTCGGCGCTGTTCTACTGGCTCACCTACAACCAAGAGCAGCGTCGCGGGGCCGGTATCCCCCATGGCTTCTGGCCGATCAATGGCGCCCTGCGGCCGGACTGGGGAAACGCGCTCCTGCGCGGGTTCCAGGACCAGATTTCCGATTGGCCGTGGCGGGTCCACGCGATCGGTGCCGACGGCTACTTCAAAGCAATCATTCGCCGGCATCCGGACGAGGCCGTCCCGCTCTGGGCATGGGCCCTGGAGTGGAACAAGAGCTATCGGTCGGCGGGGTACTTCGGCGACCTGGATGCTGCTCAAGCACTGTGCAACGCTCTTCCGCCCTTGAAGCGGCGGATCATTGAACGGGGTGTAGATTCGCAGATAGGGCCCTTCGAGTCCTCAATGCGGGAAGAAGTTGCGCTGCCTCCCGAGGACGACACACTCTTCGACCAACCACCCGATGCGATGTGTGCCTAGCAAGCAGGCTTGGCGACCTGATCACGCCAGCCGTTCCATCCATCCGGACATCCCATAGCTCGATCGCACCCGGATCGGGTGATCGACCGGCAAGAGTTCGCTGCTCAGCTCCGCTTCGGCCTGCTCGTCCATTGGAAAGAACACGGCGCCGGGTGTGCGCAGATGGTGGTCGCCCGCCAGGCCATTGCAGCTCGGACAGACGTTGCCGTAGTACCGATGGCCCGCGGTCGCCGAGTACACCCACTTGAAGCCCGGGACTCGCTCCTGGACAAGGCCGAGCACTTCCTCCGGAAGCTCTTCAATGTACATCAGTAGCGCGATGTCCTCATGGCCTTCCTCCTCGACCGTGCCGACGACGCCGGCGACCTCGAAGGGCTGGCCGCAGCGATAGCACTCGGTCGATCCGATGACCATGCGGATGGGTGGGGACAGCGTGATGGGCTGCTCCATGAGTAGTCTCCTGTGAAGCTCATCCGAGCAACACTATTGCGGTGATGCATGCGACGATGATCGTGATGCAGAGCACGTCCGGCGACGGGAGCCGGGGCTTTTGGGGTGCGGAAGGAAGAGCGCGGGGATTGGATCGATCCAGCATGATTGGTCTCCAGCGGTGTGTCTCTCTGATTAGACGCACGGATTTGCTGGATCAGGTATCAGCAAGCTGAAAAAACGACATGTAGTTTGGGCTTGTCCGAAGCCGAAGGCGCGGCGAAGGCAGTACCCTCTGCGCTTTCGTCATGGTGTTGGACTGCCCGGGCGAACGGGATGCCGGCAGGAGCCTGAGGTTGTGCTGGAGCGAACCCAATCAACAAGGCAGGTGTCCCATGAGCCGATCCCTCAACCTCTCCCTCACAGATGAGTCGCGGTCCTTCGTCGGTCAGCAGTCTGGCCCAGGAGCAGCGTCTTCGACGCCCAACGACTTCCTCCGGGCGTTGATCCTCGAGCAGAGAGACCGCTTGGAGGCGGCCTCCACCCACGCGGCGGTCCTGGAGGGCTACTCGGACATCCGGGCCGGCCGGGTCCGCCGCTACGAGGGCGACCTGCGGTCGATGCTGACCGACGCCCGGCGTCGGTCGTGACGGCCCATAACGCCCGTAGGGCTGGGCTCGAGCCTTTGCCCCCTCCGAGGTAACACCCTGGTGTTGTTTGTGGCCAGAACCCTTGCAACCAGCTCGTCGATATGGTAGTATAAACACATAGACACACAAACACACAAACGCACAAAGCATTGAGGAGGTTTGGATGACCACACGCTGGAGCTTGAAGATACCCGAGGCGACCGATCGATCGGTCCGCGGCTTCCTCGCGCGCCGCGGGATGAAGAAGGGCGACCTCTCGAAGTTCGTCGACGACGCCGTTCGCCGCGAGGTGCTGCGGCAGACGATCCGCGAGATCCAGAAACAGAACGAGGATCTGACCCCCGAGCAGGCCCAGGAGCTGGCCAACGAAGCCGTCGAGTGGGCCCGTGCGCGTCCTGCTTGACACCAACGTGATCGTCTCCGGCCTGCTCAGCGCGGCGTCTCCGCCCGGGCAACTGCTCGCCGCCTGGCAGGACGGGGAGTTCGTCCTGGTCGGCTCGGACGCGCAGCTCGAGGAATTGCGGCGGGTGCTCGGTTACGACCGCCTGCGGACCAGGATCGGGGCCCAGCAGGCCGCCGACGTGCTGGACAACTTCGGCGCCGTGGCCGAGTTGGTGGAGGTCGGCGAACCGGTGGATCTCTCCCCCGATCCCGACGACAACGTGATCCTGGCCACCGCGATCGCCGGCCGGGCCGACCTGATCGTCTCGGGCGACAAGAGCGACGTGCTGGCCCTCGGAGAAGCCGCCGGCATCCCGATCGTGGATCCGGCCGAAGCTATCCGGCGTCTGCGAGGAGCGAGCGATGGCTGAGCATGAAGACGATGCTGGCGACGTATTCATCAAGACGATGCGGATGTTTCTAGAGGTGATGCTGGGCGCCATCGTTGCGGAGGTCCGAGGGAACCGCGGGGATGCCTTACTCTTGGATCGCAACGACTTTGGACTCATCATGGACAAGGTCGCTGCGCTGCACCTGGTCCTCCGGCACGGGCCGGACGCCGCGGCCGCACTCGATCTTGGTATGATCAATCAGGATCCCTCCACTAAAATCTTGCGTGAGCATCCAGACCGTTCGGGACGAGACGTACGTCCGCGTTCGGAGCCCATGGGCGTCAGTCCACGTGGCTGGCCCCGCCCTAGCCGTCATCGCGCTCGTCGCGGTGCTCGGGATCATCGTGCTGGGCGTGCTCTTGGGGGATCTGAGCCGACAGGCGATTGGCGATCGGGCACCCCAGCCCTCGGTCGGTTCCGAGCAAACACCCCGTAGTAAGGCGGGAGCGTGGTTTGGTGGCCGGCTGGACGAGCCGTGAAATTGACCCTTGGGGTCAAAGGGCTACAATTATTCATCGTGGCCGTAGTGGCTGCCATCGTGGATCCGGGGAAGTGGGCGACAAGGGAGCCCATGAAGGTCGAGTTTGCGTCGGACGATCTGGATCGCCTGGAGACCGACTCGGGCTTCGATGCGGGCTACCCGCCAGATGTCGTGCGCGCGTTCCGGCGACGGCTGCAGTTCATCCGGGCGGCCAAGGAAGAGCAAGACCTGCGGTCTTGGAGGTCGAACCAGTTCATGAGGCTCGGGGGCGACCGATCCCACCAGCACTCCATCCGACTCGGTACCCAGTGGCGGCTGGTTGTCGAGCTCAGGCACGAACCTTCCAGCATCGTCATCGTGGTGGTCTCCGTCGAGGACCATCCGCAAGAGGGGAGCGATCGATGACCAGGATGCCGGCCGAGGTGGCAAGCCCCGGTGAGCACATCCGAGAAGAGTTGGAAGAGCGTGGGTGGACGCAGAGCGACCTGGCGACCATCCTCGGGCGTCCACTCTCCGCGATCAACCAGATCATCAACGCCAAGAAGTCGATCACGCCAGATACCGCCCGTGAACTCGGCGAAGCCTTCGGTACCTCTGCCGAACTCTGGCTCAATCTGGAATCATCATTCCGTCTCGCCCAGGCGTCCGATCCGGCCGGCAACGTCCGGGCCCGAGCGAAGCTCTTCGAGCAAGCCCCTGTGAGTGAGATGCAACGGCGTGGCTGGATCGCGCGAACCAGCCAGGTCGGCGACATCAGGAACGAGTTGCTGCGCTTTTATGGCGTCTCGGACGAGGTCGAACTCGAGCAGTTTCGACAGCGGGTGGCGGCCAGAAAAGGGGATGCCAACCAGCCGCTCTCGGCGGCTCAGTGCGCGTGGCTCCGGCGCATCCAGCAGCTCTCTACGTCGGTACAGGCGGATGCCTTCTCCAAGAGGGCCGTGAAGGACGGTTTGCCCGAGCTAAAGGCCGTAGCGGCGACGCCGGAGGAGATCCACAAGACCCCAGCCATCCTGGCCCGCATGGGCATTCGACTCGTCGTCGTCGAGCACCTATCGAAGACCAAAGTCGATGGCATCGCCTTCTGGCTCAGCTCAAAGAAGCCGGTGATCGGGCTCTCGCTCCGCTACGACCGCATCGACTACTTCTGGTTCACGCTCTTCCACGAGCTGGGCCATATCTACCTCGGCCACGTCGATCCGCCGCTGGATGACGATATCCAAGCGTCCGCGGCCGACATCGAGCGAGAGGACATCGAGCGAGAGGCCGATCGCTTCGCCGCCTCAATGTTGATCCCCGCTGACCAGATCGAGTCATTCATCTTGCGCAAGACACCCTTGTTCAGCAAGAAGTCCATCATCCAGTTCGCCAACAGGATCCACGTCCATCCGGGTGTAGTCGTTGGCCAGCTGCAGCATCGGGGCGCGATCGGCTACTCGCATAGCCGAGAGATGCTCGTCAAGGTCCGGTCCAATCTGATCGGATCGACCCTCACCGACGGTTGGGGCCAAGAGCTGCCCGCGTTCTGACCCACAGGAGTACGACCATGGCGTACAACGAAGATCTCCAGAGGCTCGTTTCAAAGTATCGAGCCGAAGGCAACCCCTGGCCGGCCGACAACAGGACGATTGCGGCGTGGATGGTCCAGCACAAGCACTGGGAACCGAAGCGGAAGACCGCCATCGACATCCTGGCGCCGCAGATCTCCCGGGCCCTCCGTGAGGAGTACGTCACTGACCCACAGGGTCGCCGGGTCCGCAAGAACCATGCGATCCGCGAGACCATTGAGCGACCCGATGGGCAGTATGAGCAGATGACGCTGTGGGTCAGCCTGGACGTCGCCACGCCCCTGCAGATGCAGACGGCCTTCCAGCAGCGGCGTCACCAGATCCTTGGTGACTGCCGTCAGCTGAAGACCGATGTCGATTCGTACAACGACAACAACACCGATCGGGCGTGCGTCCAGATGGTGTTCGATTTCACCGAGGATCTCGAGGAGCTCGAGATGCCCGAGCAGTACCAGGAGGTTTCGCTATGAGCAAGGGCCAGGATCGCACGGTGTCGCGTCGTCCGGACGGCAGTTGGGAGAACAAGCGCAACGACGCCGGTCGGGCGAGTTCGGTGCACGACACGCAGAAGGCCGCGCAGGATGCCGCCCGGGACCTGCTCAGCCGGCAGGGCGGCGGTGAGTTGACGACCAAGGGGGTGGACGGCAAGATCCGCGACAAGGACACCGTGCGGCCGGGCAACGATCCGCATCCGCCAAGGGGCTAGCCCTGAAACCGAGGCGGTACGCGTCATTCGGCAATGCCGCGCAGGAGAAGCTGCGCCGCCCGGTCGCTATAGGTCCCGTTATCCATACCGCGCCGAACTACTTGGTGTTCGCAAGGGCTTCATTGACGGCGTCACGGAGTTTGTCTCGGAGCATGTACATCCCCTCAGCAGGGAACGGTTCCGCGTTTGACATTTCCGAGAACAGTGTGGGATAGAACGGGTCCTGGCTAAAACGAGGCCTGCTGGAGATGTCTGTGCGTGCGGGCAAGAGGTACCGTGGCACGGGAGTCGGACGCGTCTCTGTCTTGGCATCATCGCTGAACATGAACCATTCCACAGTAGATGGGTCGTTCATGTACGTCACAAACGCTTCTGCTGCCTCTCGGACTTGCGTCGACATTCCCTGACGAAAAACGAAGCTATCAGTATACAGCACGGGGTGCTCGCCGTGGCCAAGGGGCGCACTACCCACAAAGATGTCATCCCCGACGACATCGTTCTTGAGGACCAGATGGAGCCGTTCCGAGAAGCCGAACAGTGAATCGGCGTACCCCAAAGCGAAGACCAGCGGTGCCGCGAAGTCGTCATCGAAGACGCCCTCGCGGCAAGGGTTGCGTCCGTTCATGTCGGCTTGATCCACTACTGAAGCCAATGCCTTCATCACGTGCGGGTCCACGGTGACCGGAATGGGCTGGGCAACCGACCCAGCACCATACGTGTCTACGAAAGCATCTAGATACAAGGCAGGCACGGTCCAGCTTCCCGTGAAGTCGCCCACGATGTTGATCGTGTGTTCGGGCATAGCCTCCAGTGCGGTGACTAACTCGTCCGCGCTGGCAGCCGAGGCCACTTCTTTCGAGCGGCTGATCACAAAGTTGCCACAAAGAATATACGGCACCCCGAAGAGCTGCCCGTGATGGGTGCTGGCCTGCACGGCTGCTTCGTGCGTCGATGGTGCCAACATGCCGTGGTCCAAAGGGGCGAGCAGCCCGGTATCGGCAAGGCTTGGCAAGATGACCGTATCGATCGCGATGACGTCGAAGGTGCCCTGAGACAGCGCGGTCAGCACAGCTTCAGGGTTGTACACGTCGAGAGTTGAATACGAGGGCACCACGACCTCGACCCGGATACCGGGATTTGCCGTCTCGAACTCGGTCTCAATACGAGCGACCATGGACTCAAACCCGTCTTCGCCGGCGTCGGGCACATATGGATAAAGTGCCACCCGCAGAGTGGTCTCTTGGTTTGATGTTCCCGGATGCTCGGTCTGGGCCAGGCAAGCAGCAACGAAGCAGAGCGGCAGTGCGGCGGTCAAGTGCGGGATCATGCGAAGCCCCCAACGAGGATGGATCGTAATCGTGTGGTGCAGTCTAGCTGCCGAAGATTCAGTCGCCTGCGGCGAGGAACTCTCGTGCACCCCCGAACGTGGGAAAATCACCCAATCTGGTGGGGCTCAAGGATCCAATCCGCCGCCTTCTGCCCCGCTCCGGCCGCATGGACGACCAGCTTCTCGTCGCCGGCGAGCCTCTTGCGCCACCCCTGGATGTAGGCGGCCGATTGCTCGACGGTCTGCTGACCGATGCCGGCGGCCGCGGCGAGGAACGCCGCCCCCATCTCGCCGACCAGCTCCTCCTTGGAGTAGTCCGGCGATCCGAAGGGCGCGGGCTCGGTGTCCAGTCCGCGATCCAATCGTGAGCTGTGGCCCGTTGAGTGCACGAGCTCGTGGAAGAGCGTTGCGTAGTACGCCTCGCGATCCACGAAGCGTTCGGGCTCTGCGATGCGGACCAGGTCCTCGCTCGGCCGGTAGAATGCCTGGCGGCCGCCGTGCTCGATGCGGGGCCCGCCGGCGTAGCCCTCGACGATCTTCGCCGCGGCCTCGATGGGCACGAACGGCTCCGCTTCTTCCTCGGGCGTGTCGGTGCCGGGTACCTCGATCCCCTCGCACTGCTCGGCGTTGAAAACGGTGTAGCGGCGCAGGACCGGGACGGTGATGTCTTCGCCAGTCTCCTTGTCATGGGTGGCGTGCTGCTTCCAGAAGATGACCAGGGCGCCCTTCTCGCCCTTGCGGACGTGCCCGCCCCTGGCCTTGGCCTGGCGGAAGGTCAGCCAGTATGGCGAGCCGTAGCCCTGGAGCCAGCCGGTGACGGCCAGGAGGAAGACGTTGATGCCGCGGTAGTGGCGGCCGGACTCGAGGTTGGTCGGGTAGCCCCCACCCCCTCTCCCGCCGCCGCGGATCGGATGGCGCCATGGCACGACGCCCTGGTCGAGCAGCTCGAGGATGCGATCGGTGACCGCCTGGTAGATCTCGTGGGCCATGGCGACCATGTCGCACAGCCAGGGAACGCTGTCAAGCCTCTGTGAGGATGCATACCCCCGCGTGGCCCAAGGAGACCATTTCTCTTCCCTACTGCCCTCGCCGGGACGGCGCTTCGGTCTGGCGGGTTGCCAGGGCGTCTCGGCTGCGCTCCTTCGCCGGTGTTGACCCCACAGATGCCATGCTGGCACGGCGGGCCCGCGTCCAATCGAAATGACGGTTTCCATCTTCGGTGGACCCTCCGCAATTTCGCTTGGTCGCTCTTCGCCCTGTTCCCGTGCCCGTTCGCGGGCATCGGTCAACATACAGAAAGGAGCTACCGATGACACAGCAACCCACGAACCAACCGGTCGACACGATCCGCGAGGGCAACCTGAAGGCCACGATCTGGCTCAATGGTTCCAAGGACGGCGAGAAGGCCCCCTTCTACAGCGTGCAGATCACCCGCACCTGGCGAGACGACAAGGGCGACTTCCATGACAGCGACAGCTTCAGCGGCACCGAGCTGCTCCGCGTCGCCCGCCTGGCCCACATCGCCTACGACGAAATCGCCATCTACCGGGCGGCGGACAAGGAGGGCTCGCGATGAGCCATCGGCTGGCTGGCCGCGTTGACGCGGCCAGCTTCGCCCTGCGGCAGCACCAATGGGCGAAGGGCGACCTGATGGTCGAGGACGATGTCGCCGTGATCGACTTGCTCGCGGACCTGCGGCACTACTGCCAGGCCCAAAGGCTCGACTACGAGGACCTCGATGGCATCGCCAACGCTCACTACCTGATCGAGCGGCCGGGTTGATTCTCGCACTTCGGCTATCTGCTGTCCTGGGCGGACAGCGCCAAGAAGCCGAGCACGCCTACCCGGCTACCACAGCGTGAGCAGGACCGTCTCGGCGACTGCGAAGTCGTCGAGACGGTCCGTCTGGAGCTGGACGGTGACGCTGACCTGGCCGTCCAGGATGGCGTTGATGGCTGGACTCTGGTAGAAGTCGAATGCCTCGGCCGCATCGCCGCCTTGGTCGTTGAGCTTCGAGATCAGCGCGTGCGGCGGGAAGGTCTGCTTCGTGCCTTCCCAATCATCCTCGTTGTCCGAGACCTCGATGGAGTCCGAGGGTCCCAGCCCGCGGGTGTCGAACTTCAGCTGCCACCGGCCCGGGCGGTCTGGCCATCGCACGGGTCGGTCCGGGATCGAGACCGTGTAAAAGATGAGCGTCGTGGATCCCACGACCCGGCGGCCCTCCTCCCTGACCTGAGCGGGGATGTTGTTCTGCCGCGCATTGACGGTGATCGGGTAGTCCACCACCTCCTCTTCAGAGCCGATGGCTGAGGCGGCGATCGTCAGGTGCGGACCGTTCCTGGTCGAGCCCAGCGGCGTTGGGCCCTTGAGCTCCAACTCGCGTTCGGACTGCTTCGAAGCCCAGCCGTCGGGGAGCGTTGGCAGGTTCCATGCGACATCCTGGTCAGCCTTCACGACGAGCGTGAGGGGCGATCCGATGACGGTCTGTGAAGGGCTCTGGGTGTGCTCGAGACCGAGCCGTTCCTCGGAGCGCCCGGGGTCGGGAGCCGCGGATGGTGGGCAGCATTGGCATCCGGCCAGGATCAGGACGGTGGCCAGAAGGCAGCAGTTCCGCGGCATGTCGTGACCTCCCTGCGATGGCGATGACCGGCGGATGGTACGGCACCGAAAACGCGCCCGTTGGCATACGCCTGCACCTTCGATTGCACCGAAGGGGATAGGATGGTAGAGATTCGTGTCTTGAGTGTAGCCAGATGTGTTTTTGGTGCCCAAAAACTCCGCTACGCGGCATCTGGCCAACGGCTCGCCGTTGGATCGCGACCAGGGTCAGGGGGCCTTCGCCGCCCCCTCCTGGACACACCCCTGGACCAAGGGCTGCCCGCCTTGGAACAGGGCCAAGAGGAGACTTCGCTCTCCCCTTGGAACCCCATCGACCCGGTTCAAGGGGGTGTTCCGCCACCCCCTTGCCGGGACCAATCCCCCACGGCCAAGGGCCGCCCTTGGATGCGGGGCCATAGGAGAAGAAGCGCCATGCCCCGGCCGAGGAAGGAGCCCCACGAGAAGCGCACGCAGCGGCACAACGTGCGGTTCACGGCCGCCGAGCTGGCCCACGTCCAGGCCCAGGCCGAGGCGGCCGGGATCGACGTGACGGAGTATCTGCGTCGCCGCGCGCTGGGCTACCAGGTGCCCGCCGGCGGCGGCCGCAGCGGGGCCGACCCGGTCCTCCTGAGCGAGCTGAACCGCATCGGAGTCAACGTGAACCAGCTCGCCCGGGCGACCCATGTAGGCCGGGACTTCGTCCGCTACTGGAGGGCGATCGGGGCGGATCTGTCCCGTGTGCTCGAGCGGGTGGCCGGCCAGCAGGAGGTCTGATTCGCGTGGTCCCCAAGCTGCACAAGAAGGGCAAGAGCTTCCGTGGGGCGGCGGCGTATTTACTGCACGACAAGGGCCAGGCCAGCTCGTCCGAGCGCGTGGTCTGGACGGGCACCCGCAACCTGGCCACGCAGGACCCCGAGGCGGCCTGGCGGGTGATGGCGGCGACGGCGATGGCCCAGGCCCGGCTGAAGCAGCAGGCCGGCATCAAGAACACCGGCCGCCGCTCGCATGAGTCGGTGCTGCACCTGACCCTCTCCTGGCATCCCGACGAGGCCGAGGGGCTCTCGCGCGAGGAGATGATGCGGGCGGCCCTGGGCGCGCTGCGGGCACTCAAGGCCGAGGACCGCCAGGTCCTGTTCGTTGCCCATGACGATGAGCCCCAGCCCCACCTGCACCTGCTCATCAACCGGGTCTCGCCCTTGGACGGTCGGATGTTGTCCAGCTCGAAGGAGAAGCTGAATCTGTCGCGATGGGCCCAGGCCTACGAGCGCGAACGCGGCGGCATCTTGTGCGAGCAGCGCGTGATCAACAACGCCGCCCGCAAGCGGGGCGAGTACACGCGTGGGGCGCCCGACGTGCCGCGGCACATCTTCGAGCTGCAAGCCGCCAACGACAACACGCCCGACACCCAGAAGATCCGCGCCCGGCAGAAGAAGCTCGATCTCGACCTGGCACGCAAGACCCGCGATCTCAGGGAATCGCACGCCACGCAGCTGGAAGGCCTGGCCGAGCGGTACGGCGCCACAAGAGCGAAGCTGCGATCGGAGGCGAAGCGTGAGGCGTTCCGGGCCCGGGACAAGGTCCGGGCCGAGTACCGGCCGGCCTGGGAGCGACGATTCCGTGAGCGTCGGCGTGAGCTGGAGCGATTCCATGAGCGTGAGGGCCATCTGCTCGGCCGCCTGGGTAACGCCCTGCGCGTCGTCGACTTCGCGGCCGTGGTGTCCGGTTCGGAACGGCGCTCGGCCCTGCGGGAGGCGTACAACGCCCTGAGTTCGTCCGGTGGCCGCCTGCGGGCCTTCGAGCGGGCCCAGGCGACCAACGATCGCGAACTCGAGCGTGCGCAGAAGGCGGCCGAGGCCTCGGCGATCAAGAAGGCCCGGGCCAAGGTGAAGCGGGCGATGGTCGAGCTGCGTGACCGATTCGTGTCCGAGCGATCGAGCGTTGTTCTGAAGCACGACATGGAACGGGCCGCCAACCGGGCGGCCTGGCGGACGCGTCGCCGGCAACGGATGGCGGCGTTCGGTCATAACCACACCAAGGCCCCTGAACCAGATGGAGAGTGGCGAAACGCCCCCAGTCCGAATGAGCCGGGCGACGACGTCCAGGCCCTGGCTCGCAAGCTCAAGGAAGAGCGTGAGCGGCGGAACCGGGAGCGAGATCGAGATCGAGGGCGGTGAGCCAGATGCTGATGGTCTCCGCAGAACCGAACAATCATGGCCCTGGGAAAACCTCCCTGGCGGCCCAGAACGGGCCCTCGAAGCCGTGCCAAGCCCCTCCGTCCCTCCTCCAACAAATGATGGCATCCGCTGGCATCGGTGTCTTGGGAGTACGCTGATGCGTATGCACTGGTTGGCGTGTTCAGCGTGCGTCGTTCTTGCGATCTCGGTGGCCCGGGCCCAGGAGCTGGTCCACCTGCCGGCCGAGGTCGAGCTTGCCCGGCTGGTCGATCTGTCGGCCGAGCGGCTGGGGCTGCGGATTACCTACGAGCCGCGGCAGCTTGCCGGGAGCTTCATGGTCCGCAGCGGCCAGGGGCTCGAAGACGAAGCCCTGTGGGCGCTCACCAATGAGCTGCTGGTCCAGAAGAATCTCACGACCATTTCGACCAGCAATGGCTCGACCGGCGACGGATTGACCATCGTGCAACTCAATGAGGCCGGGCGGCGCGCGACGCCCACCGAGCACTGGAGTATCGAGGAAACCGAGTCGGGCCCGAGGCTCCGTACGCCCGGCCAGGCCGGGTACGTGGCCATCCTGTATGACGTCCAGGACGCCGACTCCCAAGCGTTGATGTCGGCGGTGCAGCCGCTGCTCAGCGGCGGAGGTTCCGTGACCCGGCTGGGGGACAGCGACCGCGTCATCATTGCCGACCTGCGCGATCGCGTGGCCAGAGTCGCGTCGCTCATGCAGGCATTGGACATGCGCGCGACCGTGACGCGGTCGTACGAGCCGCGGGTCTTTTCTCCCGGAGAAGTAGGCAACGCCGTCAAGCGGCTCATCGGCGAGGAGGTTCGCGTCGTCGCCGACGAGCTCACCGGCACGCTGTTGGTCGAGGCGACCGCGAGCCAGCACGAGGCCATCGCCGCGCTGGTCGAGCGGCTCGACGCCGAGACGTCCTCGGCGCGGCTCTCGACGCGCACGATCACGGTGCGGCACCGGCCAGTCGAGGAGATCGTGTCGCTGGTGAATCGTCTGCTGGGCGCGGGCGTCGCGGGCCAGCCCGATCAGCCGGCCGACGCTGGACCAACCACGACCCGCTTGCCGCCCGAGGCCCCCACCGCCGCCGAGCGGGCACGAAACCGCGATCAAGGCCGCTCGGCCAGCGAAGGCGTGATCCAGATCGATGGGCTGACCGTCTCGCTCGTGGCCGACGAGGCAACCAGCCGCATCCTGGCGATCGGGCCGCCCGGCGTGCTCGACAAGGTGCAGGAACTGGTGCGCGAGCTGGACGTGCGGCAGCCACAGGTCATGCTCGACGTGACGATGGTGAGCCTGACCGAGGGCGAGACGTTCGACCTGGGCGTTGAGCTTGAGAAGTTCGAGATCGCGGGCGACATCCGGCTTCGCTTGGCATCGCTCTTTGGCCTCTCGACCAGCGACGGCGACGGCCGCGACGCGGGAGATGGTGCGGGATTCACCGGCGTGGTGCTCGACCCGGGCGACTTCGCCGTGGTGGTGCGTGCGCTCGAGACGGTGAACCAGGGCCGATCACTGAGCCTGCCTCGCGTGCTGGTGGACAACGCGGCCACGGCCACGCTGGACGCCGTGCGCGAGGAGCCCTTCGTCTCAACGAACGCGAGCGACACCGTCGCGACCACCAGCTTCGGCGGCTCGGCGTCGGCGGGAACGCAGATCACCGTCACGCCGCGCATCGCCGAGGGCGACCATCTGCTGCTCGAGTACGTGGTGAGCCTCAGCCAGTTCGTGGGCGAGTCGTCCAGCAGCGCGGTGCCGCCGCCGCGGCAGGAGAACAGCATCACCTCGATCGCCACGATCCCCGACGGGCACGCGATCGTGCTGGGCGGGCTCGAGACGATGAACGAGGGCGAGGCGACCAGCCAGGTACCGCTGCTGGGCGACATCCCATGGCTTGGCGAACTCTTTAAGAACCGTTCGCGATCTTCCGGACGCACGAAGTTCTACGTGTTCATCCGCCCGACCATCACGCGCGGCGATGGCTTCGAGTACCTCATGTACGTCAGCCAGGACTTGGCCGAGGACCTGGGCGTCGACGATGGCTTCCCGGTGGTCAAGCCGCGGGTGATCCGGTGAGCGTGGCGACGCGGCCGTGCGAGAAGTTCCTTCGGCTGATCAGCCGCGACTTCGCGCGGGAGCACCTCGTGCTGGGTGGGCGAGATGGCGATCGGTTGGTGCTTCAGCACGCCGAGTCAACGCCGCTCACTGTGCTGCACAATGTGGGCGTGCGGCTTGGCGAGCATGGCGGTCGCGAGGTCATCGATGCGCAGCTGCTCGCCGAGTGGATCGACGCGGCATATGCCCAGGTCGAGCAAGATTCGACTGAAAATACCAACTCGGGCCTGACCATTGAGGCCCCCGACGACGATCTGGAGCGTGCCTTGGCCGACGCCGATCGCGACCTGCTGGCAACCTCGGGCAAGGCGCCGGTCGTGCGGCTGGTCGACTGGATGCTCTTCACCGCGGCGACGCGTGGTGCAAGCGACGTGCACGTGCAGCCACTGGAAGATCGCGTGCTGATTCGGATGCGCGTCGACGGCGCCCTACGCGACGTGAAGGACCTGCCCGCCTCGCTCGGCGCCCCCATCGCCAGCCGATTGAAGGTGATGGGCCGCATGGACGTGGCCGAGCGGCGCGTGCCCCAGGATGGACGGGCGACGGTCACCATCGGCAGCGGCGATACGGCGCGGACGATCGACCTGCGTTTAAGCAGCCTGCCCACCGCCTTCGGCGAGCGCGTCGTGGTTCGTTTACTCGAGCCCGAGGGCACGCTCGACCTCGACGACTTCTCGGCGCTGGGCATGCCCGAGGACGTGCAGCGGCGCTGGCTGGCGGCGTGCTCGCGATCCAGCGGCATCGTGCTCTCGACGGGCCCGACAGGAAGCGGCAAGACGACGACCCTCTACGCGACGCTGCGCTGGACCGCGCGCCGCTCGGCCCGCGATCTGAACGTGATGACCATCGAGGATCCCATCGAGTACGATCTGTCTGGTCCCCACGTGGCTATCAGCCAGGCCCAAATCAACACCAAGAAGGGCGTGACCTTCGCGAGCGGCCTGCGGCACATCCTGCGGCAGGATCCCGACGTCGTAATGGTCGGTGAGATCCGCGACCTCGAGACGGCACAGGTTGCCATCCAGGCCAGCCTGACCGGGCATCTGGTGCTGTCGACGCTGCACACGTCCGACGCGGCGACGGCGGTCACGCGATTGGTCGATCTGGGCGTGGAGCCGTACCTCGTGTCCGCCTCGCTCTCGGCCGCGCTCGCCCAGCGGCTGGTGCGTCGCGTGCACGCGGAGTGTGGCGGCAAGGGCTGCGAAGCATGCTACGGCAGCGGGTTGCTAGGGCGGGTTGGGTTATTCGAGCTGCTGGTGGTGGGCGAATCGATGCGTGAGCGGATCGCGGCGGGCATCACCGCGAGCGCTCTGCGATCCGAAGCGAAGCAGACCGGCATGCGGACGCTGCAAGACGGGGGAAGGCGGCTGGTCGAGGCCGGGATCACCACGCCGCTGGAGGTCTCGCGCGTCGCGTCGGTGGGCGACGAGGCGTTCGACGCGATCGAGGCTATTTCATGACCCTCTGGCGCTACAAGGCCGTGACCGCCGGCGGGCTGTCGCGTAAGGGCGAGCTGACCGCCGACACTGCCGTTAGTGCCCGGGCCTCACTGCGGCGGGTCGGGCTAACCGTCCTCGACGTGCGGCCAGTCGCCAGCGAGCGAGCGCGCGTGCCGGCGTCGATCGCCTCCTCGGCACATGGAATGCTCCGCGGCCGACGCCGCGATGTTAAGGCCGAGGTGCTCGACGCCCTGGCCACGCTGCTGGCCTCGGGTGTGCCGCTGGCCGAGGGGCTCGGCACGCTGGCGGGCTCGCGCGCCAAGCGTTCGGGCATGCGGCGGATGCTGCTGCAGGTCGAGGACGCCGTGCGCTCGGGCACACCGCTAGCCGACGCGTTCGAGAGCCAGCCGGGCTGGTTTGACGCGGCGGAGGTTGCGGTTGTGCGTGCGGGCCAGGCGAGAGGAGAGCTTGCCCACGCGCTGCGATCCCTCGCCGACCGCCACACACGCACCGGCGAGCTGGCGGGCAAGCTGGCCTCGGCCCTGGCGTACCCGGCGATCGTCGCGGTTGTGGGCGTGGCGGTGGTCGTGTTCCTCGCGCTCGGTCCACTACCCCGGCTCGTGGGCATCCTCGATCAAGCCGACGTGCGGCCGCCGGCATTGACCGCAGGCGTGATCTCGCTGGGCGAGTTACTCGCGCAGTGGTGGGCGGTGGTCCTCGCTGCGATCACCTCAATGCTTCTCCTTACCGCGTGGGCGGTGCGCGCGATCTCGGCGAGCGAACGCGGCTGGCCCGGCCCACTGCGACAGCTCGTGCCCCAGGCCCTCCGCGGCATGGCGCTGGCACAGTTCGCCGGTGAGTTGCAATCGATGACGCGCCTGGGCGTGCCGCTGACCGAGGCGCTCCGTGCTGCTGCCCGGACGTTCAATGGTC
The DNA here is from genome assembly GCA_044440025.1 of Phycisphaerales bacterium JB060. Lineage (GTDB taxonomy): Bacteria > Planctomycetota > Phycisphaerae > Phycisphaerales > UBA1924 > JAHCJI01. The sequence goes on from JBITAF010000015.1 coordinate 50,696, forward strand.
CTGTCGCGCTCAGCCTGCGCTCGAACCTCGAACGCGCGGCCTTTCGGGTCGAAGCGGGTGAGCGCTTGTCGCAAGCCCTCGACGACCCGCACTGGTTCGCCGATGACATGCGTCGGCTGATCGAAGCCGGCGAGACGGCCGGAGAGCTCCCAGACCTGCTCGAACGCCTCGCCGATCGCCTGGAGCGCAAGGCCAAGCGGCTGACGGACCGCTTGGCCGGGCTCATCGAGCCCGCGGCCATCATCATGCTCGCGGCCATGATCGGCGTGGTCGTGCTCTCGGCCGTGCTGCCTCTTCTCAAGCTACGCGAGGTGCTGTGATGCGTCCCTCCTACACAACTCGCCACGGCATGACGCTCGTCGAGGTGCTGGCCGTCGTCGTGCTGCTGGGCATCCTGGCCGCAACGCTCACCGTCGGCCTGACCGCAGCCTTCGGCCAGGGCAAGCGCGAGCTCGCGCGCACCGCGATCGCCGGCGCCAAGGCCAAGGTCGAGATGTACCACGTCGCCGAGGGCGGCTGGCCGCAGAGCCTGCAGGACCTCGTCGACGCGCCCCCATCGGCCAGCTACCACCTGCCGCTGGACGCTGCGCGCGACCCCTGGGGCAACATGATGCAGCTGGTCGTGCCCGGGCCCGATGGCCACCCCTTCGAGATCATCAGCCTCGGCGCCGATGGCCGCGTGGGCGGCGACGGCGAGGACGCCGACCTGAGCTTGCTGGACTTGCGCGAGGGCGGGCAATGAACTCTCGTCACGGCCATCGCGGCTTCACGCTCGTCGAGACGCTCGCGACCTGCGCGATCGCCGCGCTGGTCATGGCGATCGGCGCAGCACTGCTCGCCGGGACCGGCGACCCGCTGCCGCGATCCGAGCAGACCTACTTGGAAGCCCGAGCGATGGCGAGGCTGGTGGCGGTCAGCGATGGACCGGCCAGCATGCGACTCGAAGCCGGCCGGCTGATCGTCCGCGACGGCCGCGGCAACGCGGTGATCGAACGGGAATGGCCGACCGAAGTACAAGCGGCGGTGCTTGCCGAGGGCGTCCGCATCGATCGCTTTGGCACGAGCGATGCACCAACCATCGTGCTCATACACGATGGCCGCCGGATGGAGCTGACGCCATGACCCGCCACGGCCTCACGCTGCTCGAGGTCGTGCTCGCGACCGCCCTGCTCGCCCTGGCCGCGACGGGCGTCGCCTCGGCGGTCTCGTCGATCACGCGACCGATTGAAGTACCACGCGCTGACCTGCATGAGCTTGCGGCCACCATTGATGAGGTGCTGCGAGACCCGGCGCGGTACGAGTTCGATGCCGCCGCGATCGCCGCAACCGGCCAAGGCTCGCTCAATCTCAATGGCGTGATCATCCAGATCACGGTCAAGACACGAAGCGGTCGCGGGGCCTGGCTCGAGTTCCGAGAAGGAGAGCAGTGGATCGCCCGGTGGGTCCGGCTGCCGGAGGACAGGCCATGAGGCGTGGCTTCACGCTCCTGGAGGTACTCCTCGCCCTCGCGTTGACCGCGCTGGCCGCCGGGGCCGCCGTTGCGGTGCTGGTGCCGATGATGACCGATGCTCCCGCCGCGGCTGCCGACCTTGAAGCACGCTCAAACGCACTACGAGTCCTCGACCGCATCGGCCACGACCTGCTCATCGAACACGAATCGATGCCACGCCAACGTGTCAACGTTGGTGATGGCTGGTTCACGATAGAGACACGAGCCAACGGCCAGCGCGTCACGAACCGCTACGACGCGGGCTCTCAGAACGTCGCATCGCTTCATGCCGAACTCTTCGAGAACGACCGGAAGCTGAGGGTGCGCATCGTCGATCGCGGTGCAACATTCGAGCGCGAGTACCGCGTGCCATGACGTACGCAGCGTCATCCCGCCGGGCGGTTGCCCTGTTGCTGGTTCTGGCACTCATTGCCGGTGCCATGCCCATCATTGCGCTCGCCGTGTCGAGGGTGTCCGCCGCCGTGCAACTTGACCGTTCCCAGGCCGATGGCGCCCTGGCCGACGACCTCATGCAAGCGGCATCGATACCGATCCACGACTGGCTGCGACGGGACGCTCCGCTGGTCGCGCTGCCTCCGGACGCCGAGCAGCCGATGGTGCGGATCATGGACGACGGTTTCGAATTGGACGGCCACCCCGTCGAAATCACCGCAACCGCGTGGGACCTCCACGGCATGCTCTCCGCCGACGCCGTTCGGGGGGGAACGCCGCTGAGGCTGTTGCTGCCTGAGGACGTCCGGCAGCGTCTTGATGAACTCGAGTTCGATCCGGACGGGCTCGATGTATTCGAGCCTCGTGCAAGCGAGCGGCCGGTCTTCCCTTCACTTTCTGGCGAGCAATTGGCGCTTGGCACGCTTGTCAGTACTTCCGAACGACCATCCGACCAGCCCACCATCCGCCTGAACGTGAACACCACGCCCGCGCCGCTGCTCGCCCGTGCGCTCCGCCTGGCAGGCCGTGGCGGCTACGAGCAGATCATGGAACGCCGGGCGATGGGCCAGCGAAGCGGGCCACCGCCCGCACCAGATGGTGATCGAGTTGGCTCGCCGCGGATCGTGCTTGCCGCGTCGAGTAGTAGTTGGGGCGTGCGCATCGACGTGCGCGTCGGCTCGGTCCGCCGCTCATGGTGGACGGTGTGGACCCGGGTCAGCGGCGACTGGATGCTCCAACGCCGCACGCCCATCCTGTGGGAGCCCCACCCGGAGCCTTCGTCATGAACCGGCTGAACAGAGAGCGTGCGGTCACCGCCGCCGCGACTGCGAGCGTGATCCTGGTGTCGGGCACGGCCGCATGGTGGGCCTTGCAACCGGCGCCGCCCTTCGTCATCGAGATTACACCGGAACTTCCTTCCGCGGAAGGTGCACGCGTCGCTGCCCAGCCCATGGACGCGTCGGTCTTCGAGGTTGCATTGTGGCCGGAGGCGGAGTATGCCCCCACAACCCACACAGCAACGGCCGCGTCGACGCCGGCTCCTCCCCCACCACCGCCCGCTCCGATCAATCTTTCCCTGATCGCGATCGTGGAAGCCGACACCGGCCGGCAGGTGGCCTTGTACGACCCGAACGATCAACGGATCGTGCTTGCTGGCGAGGGCGACACCGTCGGCGCCGTCCGCGTGCGCGAGGTAACGGCCACAACGGTCCTCCTCGAACTCGCCGGCCGGACACGGCAGCT
>JBITAF010000016.1:0-8769 GCA_044440025.1 Phycisphaerales bacterium JB060
CCCAGCGATCCGGGCTGCTCTGGTAGTCGGCCGACGGCCCGGCCCGCACGAGCGCCGTGCTCACGACGGCGTCGTAGTCGTAGTTGAGCGTCGCGCGGCGGATCTCGACCGGCGTGGTGTCGTTGGAGAAGCTGTACTCGATGAACGCCTGGCCGCAGCGGCTCACGCCGATGGTGGGCAGGTAGCAGTCGCCCTCGACCGGCTCGGTCGCGCCATTGGTCGAGATGCGGCCCTCCTCGAGGACTTCCGGCTGCCAAGCATCTTCGGGTGTCGCGGTGTGGAAGTTGGCCAGGTGAGGGTCGATCATGTACCACTGCACGACCCATTGATAGTCCGGGTCCGGTCCTTCCACTTCGCCAACGGGCGCGGCGTGCACGGCGAACACGCGCGGGTTGCCCTGCCAGTCGTCGACCAGGATTGCCGAAGTGAACGCCTCGCTTTCCACATGCGGGGAGAATGTCGACCGCTTCATGGGCGTCAACGGAGTTGCGGCACCAGAGGCCGCAATCACCTCCAGTGAAGCATCGAACTCGGCCTCCTTGAGCACGTAGTTGCCACTCGTTGGCGGGTCTTCCTTCAGCGCCTGCCGCATCGTCCATTCCTCGGCAACATCATCCCAGAACAAGCCCCGCAGACGCAGCGCGTTGAACGAAATCGGTTCGTACAGTCCCGAGCCATCCGTGCTGATGAAGAGTTGCAGGTTCTGAAACTCGGGCTGGGCCTTTTCGTGGTCGTAGGGTTCCTGAACGGCCAACGCCTGGATCACGTCGTCCGGATACGGAAGATCGTTGAAGCGCACCATCGTCATGTCGGTGGGCTCGGGCTCGCCGCCCTCGTGGTAGCTCGTGGGGGCGCCCAACGGGTCGTCGAACTCACGCTCGAGGATCAGCACGCACTGGCCGCGATCGTCGGGGTCGCTTACAAGCCCGCATTCCTTCGGGTTCATCGCCGCCACCATGACCGCACGCTCAAGGGCAAATGCGCGATCTGGGTGAAGAATAATCGAGAAAGTCCTGATTTGGCGTTGCAACCCGGGCCATCATCGACCACAATACCCTGATATGCAACGCCTTGTGACAACACTCGCCGTGCTCACGCTTCTCGCCCCCCCGATCGCACTGGCCCAGCCCCACTGCGAGCCCCAGCGGCTGGCGCCGCCTGTTGATCCGCCGGCGTCGAAGTACGGATCGGCGACGGCCACGAATGGCCGGTTCTGGTTCGTCGGTGACTCGTCGGCCAGGACGGTTTGCAGCGGTTCGTCGATCGGCTGCCAGAGCGGGGCCGTGCACGTGTACGAGTTGATCGACGAGCGGCTCGAGTTCCGCGAGACCATCGTGCCGCCGGACGTGACGTCGGGCTCGAACTTCGGGACCAGCGTCGACGTGGAGGGCGACCGGCTCGTCGTCGGGGCATACAAGCACATCTGGGCCGGGACCCTGATGCGCGGCGCGGTGTTCGTGTACGAGTTCGACGGGCAGGACTGGGTCGAGACTTCTCGCATCCAGCCGCCCGAGGAGATCATCGACTTCGGTCGCACCGTGGTCCTGCACGGCGACACCATGGCGATCTGGCCCAGCCAGAGCCGTGATCGCATCTTCCTGTACGATTTCGACGGGAGCGAGTGGACCCTTTCGCAGACGCTGCGCCCTGATGGTGACCCGCTGAACTGGCGGTACGGCGAACGCATGCATCTGGATGACGAGTGGCTGTTTGTTGGTGCGCACAAGGACGACTCCATTGTGCCGAGCGGTGGATCGGTGCACATCTATCGGCGTCAGCCCGATGGGACGGCGGAGTTTGTGCAGAGACTGGCGGTGGACTTCCTCGGGAGGTTTGGGCAGAGCATTGGCTACAACGGGCGTTCGTTGCTCATCGGAGTGCCCAGCGACTCGCCGGACTTTGATTCCCAGGGACGGGTCTGGGCGTACGAGTTCGACGGCGCTCGGTGGCAACTCGTCCAGCAGATCGCGCACAGTGGCGCGGGGGGTAATCAAGCGTTCGGTGTCTGGCTCGATGTGTCCGGCGATACGTTCGTGGCAGCCTCGGAGAACGAACGCACGCCCGAGGGCCTCGGATCCGTCTACCACTTCGAGCAGGGCGCCGATGGCGTCTGGAAAGAAGTCGAACGCCTGGTCCCTACGCCACCCGCCTGGACCGGCCATCTCGGCTACGACATCGCCATCGCCGACGACCTCGCCCTCGTGACCTCGCTGGACGAGTACGTCCCCGGCGAGCCCAACGACGGCGCCGCCTACCTCTTCAACCTCGCCTGCTCCGACTGCCCCCCCGACCTCGACGCCGACGGCGCCCTGACCATCTTCGACTTCCTGACCTTCCTCAACCTCTTCGACGCCGGCGACGCAACCGCCGACTTCGACGGCGACGGCGAGCTGACGATCTTCGACTTCCTGGCCTTCCAGACGGCGTTCGACGCGGGGTGTGAGTAAGAGGGCAATGGGCATTGGGCAATCGGCAATGGGGCGGAGGGGAGCGAGACCTCCGGCTCCGGGCCCATTGCCCATTGCCGAGCTCCCATTGCCCGATGCCCGGTACCCGGTGTTTCCCCCGTTAATCAACTCCATGCACTCCCGGACCCCAGCCCACGCGCACGCACGCTCGCACCGCTGGCCCCTCACATCCACGCCACCAGCCCCAGCATCCCCGCGTACATCACCAGCACCAGCACCGACTCGAACCCGATCCCCGCCGGCCCCTGCTCCTGCCGGCGTAACAAGCCCAGCAGCAGCACCAGCGTCATCAGTACCGACACCGAGAGCAGCACCATCTCGCGCGAGCCGCCGCCCGCCCCCGCCGGGCCCGCTCCCGCCACGCCCGCTCCCGAGTGATACAGCGACCCCCCGCGGTACACCCCGTCGGCCACCGCCGCGAACAGCGTATCGAAGCAGTTCCCCCCCACGATGCCGCCCACCGCCAGCGTCAGCGCCCCGCGCCGCACCGCCGCGATCGACGTCACAAGCTCGGGCAGGCTCGTCGACACCGCCGTGAACACCGCCCCGGCCACCGACCCGCTCACCCACCAGAGCTCGTCCTCGAACACCGCCGCGCTGCGCGTCACGGCGTACCCCGCGCCCACCACGACCACCGCCAGCCCCGCGAACCACAGCCACCGCGCCCCATTCTGCGACGCGTCCAGCCCCTCGTCGGGCACGTCCTCGCGCGTCGACCGCGTCCGCCGCGCATGCCACATCGGGCTCTCGCTGGCGGTCCGCACCATCTTGAGCCCGGCGATGTACACCACGACCACCAGCAGCGACACGGGGTGCACGCCCACCACGCTCACCGCCGGCGCCGCCATCGCCACCAGCATCAGCGTCAGCAGCACGCCCAGCAGCGCCGCCTGCACCATGTTCGCCACGCTCGCCGCCGCGTGCTCCAGGTTCGCCTTGCGATAACACAGGTCCGCGATGGCCAGGAACGCCGTCTGCGCCGCGATGCCCCCGATCGCGTTGGACAGCGCCATCTCCGCACGCCCATCGGCCGCCGCCACCACCGACGCCGTCAGCCCCGGCAGGCTCGTCACCGCCCCCAGAAACACTGCGCCCGTAAACGCCTCGCCAAGCCCCGTCGTGTCGGCGAGCTCGTCGGCCAGCCGCGTCAGCCGCGTGCCCACCACCAGGATCACCGCCGCCGCAACGGCGAACACCACGATGGCCGCCCACAGCCCCATGGCTCAGTGTACCGCCATCGCCAGCGGACGCCCCACAGATGAACGCCACATCATGCGGCGGCCCCTGCCGCAGCTACCGCAGCGCCTCCAGCCATGCATCCGGAACGGCCGCAAACCCCCGAGCCGACCCATCGAACATCACCGCATGGCATCGCCCGTCCGCACTGCCACCATGCCAGAACCCAAGCCGCTGCGCGACATGCTCAGCCTGGCGAAAGTCGATCACGCTGGCCGTCCGCGTCGCCGGTGGCAGGTCGGGCCCCCGCGGCAACGGCGCCGCATCCACCAGCAAGGGCGTCCGCGACGGCAGACGCACCAGATCGAATCTTATGAACGTCGCCTCGGCGTCATAATCTCCAAAGTCCCCCGGCAGCCCGGCAAGACCCGTCGCGTTCATCGCGTACGTCCGCGTCATCCGCTCGTTCGTCTGCGCCTGGCACGCCGGGCACACCAGCACGCTCTCCTCCTCATAGATCTCCCCAGGCGAACTCCCCGCCCGCCCCGCGCCACCCTTCGCCTCCGTCTGTACCACCAAGGCCCAGTTCGGCACGCGCCCATACGGCTGCCCGATCGCCGGCCCGCGCCCGCCATACGTGTCGGCATACTGCTGGCAGATCAGGTGCGCCTGCCGCAGGTTCGAGAGGCACACCGCCGCCCGCCCCGCATCCCGGGCTCCCGCCAGCACCGGCAGCAACACCCCGAGCAACACCGCGACAATCGCGACCACCACCAAAACCTCGATCAACGTGAACCCACGCCGCATCGCGTAGCGTACCACCTCGAGCCAAACGGTCCCGCTCACACTCGAACCCTGGGGGTTTCCGACATGCTCCGCACCGACCGCCTCGCCCTGCTGGCCGCCACCATCATGGCCTGCGTGCCCATCCTCGCCCACGCCCAGCAACCCCCCGGCCCGGGCGACACCGCCCCGCCCATCACCCTCGACGACCTCACCAACGCCCCAGACGGCGCCCAGGCAAACTGGGACACCTGGTCCACCGGCACCACCGTCATCGAGTTCTGGGGCACCTGGTGCGGCCCGTGCGTGGCCGCCATCCCCCACATCAACGAACTCCACGACGAGTTCGCCCCCAAGGGCGTCAACTTCCTCAGCGTGACCTTCGAAGAACCCACCATCACCGACCGCTTCCAGGAACGCATGAAGCTGCACACCTGGATCGGCCACGACATGGACGAATCCATGGTCGACGCCTACGCCGTCCGCGGCTGGCCAACCACCTTCATCGTCCGCGACGGCACCATCGTCGCCCGCACCCACCCCAGCGCCCTCACGAAGGAACGCCTCGCCACGATCGTCGAAGGCAACCCCGATCCATACGCAGCCAAGGAACAACAGAACCAGAAGCAACCGGGCCAGCTCGGCCCCGACGGCCGCCCCATCCTCTCGGGCGGCATCACGCCCGGCATCGATCCCTACTCGCCCATCGAGGACCAGCCCGCCATCCAGATCATCGTCCGACCCGCGGGCGACTACAGCATGTCATCGTTCGGCGGCACCGCCATGACCGCCCTCGGCCAGCCCGTCCGAGGCATCGTGACCTCGCTCTTCGGCCTGCGTCACTACGCCGTCGAGGTCGACCCCGCCGTCACCGAGGAAAAGTTCGATGTCATCTACCGCATCCCCCGAGACCAATACGCCGCCCTCATCCCCGCCGTCCGCGAGCTCGTCACCACCGGCCTGGGCGTGCGCCTCGAGACCGAGATGCGCGAGGTCGACGCCTACGAGCTGCGCATCGCCGACACCGGCCTGAAGCTCAAGGACTCGGGCATGGATCGCGCGCTGGGCATGAGCACGATGAGCAACGGCATGTCCACCACCATCACCAGCGCCAGCGCATCAATGACATCCCTCATCGGCAACGTCGCCGGCATCATGGGCGCCCCCGTCCTCGACCGCACCGAACACGACGGCTACCTCTTCCTCGATCTCGACCTCACCGCCGACAAGGCCAAGCTGCCCGAAGAACTCCTCGAGCAGGCCGGCCTCGTCCTCGTCCCTACCAGGCACGAGATCGAGTTCACCATCATCAAGCCCGCAAACTAATCTCTCGAAAGAGCTACGGCCGCCGCTTGCGCCGCATGGCCCGAATCTCCGCCAGCCGCGCCGCCATCGCCGCCTCTTCCCCCGCTTCCCCCGGCTCGTAATACCGCTTGGCAACCCCGAGATAATCCTGCCCCGTCACCCCACCCTCGGCGTTGTGGCTGTACGCATACTTCTCCCCGCCAAGTTCCTTCGTCCGCACCCCCGTCACATCCCCAACCGTGAGCGGCGACGAGTTCGGATCCCGCAGATACACCGGCACCGGCACCGTCCGGCCTTCCTTGACGTCCGTGATCGCCGCGTCGATGGCCTTATACGCCGCGTTGCTCTTGGGCGCCAGCGCCAAGTAACACGCACAATGCCCCAGCGTGATCCGCGCCTCGGGCAGACCGATCCGCTCCACGAGCTCCCACGCCGCCGCCGCCACCATGATCGCACGCGGATCCGCATTGCCAACATCCTCGCTCGCCAGAATCGCCAACCTTCGAGCAATAAACCGCGGGTCCTCCCCGCCCTCGAGCATCCGCGCGATCCAGTAGCACGCCGCGTCCGGATCGCTCCCCCGGATGCTCTTGATCATCGCCGACGCCGAGTCGTAGTGCTCATCATCCCCATACACCGCCGCCTTCTGCTGGATCGAATCCTCGGCCACCTGCCGGTCAATGACGATCCGCCCGCCATCCTTCTCTGAGCTCAGCACGGCAACCTCCAACGCCGTCAACGCCCGCCGCGCATCCCCATCACACTTCACCGCCCACACCCGCAACGCATCCTCGTGCGCATCGATGTCCAGCGTCCCATACCCACGCTCGTCATCACCAAGCGCCCGCCGCAACACCTCGACGATCTCGTCCTCGGTGAGCGGCTCCAACCGGAACAGCGTGCTCCGGCTCACCAGCGCCGCGTTGCACGCGAACAACGGGTTCTCCGTCGTCGCCCCGATCAGCGTCAGCACCCCGCGCTCCACGTCCTCCAGCAGCACGTCCTGCTGGCTCCGCGAAAACCGGTGGACCTCGTCGAGGAACAGCACCGTCCGCGGCCCCCCATCCTCCAGCCGCGCCCGCGCGATGTCCGACACCTCCCGCACCCGCTTCACCCCGATCGACGCCGCATTCGCCGCCTCGAAGTGCCGCCCCGAATGCTCGGCCACCAATCCCGCCAGCGTCGTCTTGCCCGTCCCCGGCGGCCCATGCAGAATCAAGCTCGTCAGCGCATCGGCCTCCAGCATCCGCCGCAGCAGCTTCCCCGGCCCCAGAATGTGCCCCTGCCCCACAACCTCGTCAATAGACCGCGGCCGCATCCTCGCCGCCAACGGCTCCGCCCGCCGCCGCCTCTTCGCCCGCTCAGCCCCAAACAGATCGCTCATAAGGCATTGTACGAGCCCCGCTCTACTGCCACGCCGCCCTAGACAGATACGGCAACGCCAACGACATAGACTCGGTCCTTGTGCGGCAAGTCTCTCTGGCGTATCTCTCCGCTAGAGCGCGGAAGGACGTTGATCAGCCCAACTGCATGGCTCATAGATCTGCTTGGTGAAAAGATGCCAAGACTCAGGAATGTGATATGCAGGCATCGACCTGGTATTTGATAATAGGTGCCTTAGTATTTGTGGTGTTCTTGGCGGTGAGGGTGTATGCAAACAAGCGAACGCCACAGTTGCTGCCTGCCGAGCCAGTGCACCGTGGCAACTGTCTTATTCCCGGCCTGCGAGCCGATTCGCTTGTATGGCTGAGTGCTGACTTTAATCTGCGCTTTGACGCTGTGTGTAAGTGCGCGGTCGTGCAGAATAATGGGAATGAGTCGGATAGAAAGTGCCACATATTCTATATATGGCGCAAAGGCAGGGGGGAACGGCTGCCAGAAAGCATGGTGGTGTACGAGCATCCTGCGACGCCCGTGTGCGAGCACGGCGTCGTCGTGACGGCGCGATGGACGATGGCCAGAAAGGTCGAGGGGCTGGTTCGCGACAGGCAGAGCGAAGTGCTTTTGGAAGGCAACCGGTGGCGAGTGTGGGTGCCGCCCAAAATCGTGGTGGATCCCGGGAGCAGTGTCCAGATCGGCGATCTATTGATACATATGGAGCGAGCGTTGAATCTCAATGTAGCGGCACTGGAGATTCACAAGCAGTATGTGGTTGTGTATTACATCAGGCCTATCCGCCCGAGTCATGTCGAGGTGCTCACTGCGTTGGCAGACGAATTGCGAAATGCTGCGAGAGTGCCGGTCTAGTAGTCTCTGCTGAGTGCGGCCATGGACCACGACACCAACAAGCTCTACGACGCCATCGACCGGCTGCCCGGCCCCGAAGAACCCGGCTGGGATCGCCTCACCCCATCGCAACAGCAACTCATCTGCATGTCCATGATCGAGGGCCAGGTCACCAACGGCGGCTTCCACCAGGTCTACTTCAACGGATACCAGCAGTATCTCCCGCTTGCCCTCGCCGGCTACCGCGCCATCGGCGCCAAGCCCCAGGCCGAGATCGTCGAGCTGGTCTTAGCCATGGTGCGCGACGACCCCTGGTCGGGCCCGCCCGACATCTGGCCCGACCCCGACGCCGAGGAGCGTCCCCCCGGATCAAGGGACATCGGCGTGTTCGACCAGCAGTGGTACGCCCTCGACCTGCGCGAGCTCCGCCGCCTCAAACTCGACTACCTCAACGCCCACCCCGACCGGTTCCGCCACCCCAGCAAGCTCGGCCCCAACCCCCCATAACCCCCGCGTTCGCGCGACCGAAGGCCCGCCCGTCGTGACCCTCGCCGATAACCCCCCGCGGCCCGGGGTCCGATAGAGAAACCGCCCTGGCGCCCCCAAGAAGAGTTCCCGACGCGCCGGGAGAAACTTTCGGCGCGCCGGGAGCTCCTCCCGACGCACCGGGAACTCCTCCCGGCACGCCGAGAACTCCTCCCGACGCGCCCGGAACTCCTCCCGGCACGCCGAGAGCTCCTCCCGGCACGCCGTCCGTCGCTCCCGGCACGCCGTCCGTCGCTCTTGGCACGCCGTCCGCCGCTCTCGGCAC